>JALYSM010000119.1 GCA_030854785.1 Pseudomonadota bacterium | reverse complement strand
AGATGCGGCAAACACGATAACAAGCTCGCTGTGTGCGAAACCTGACGCCGCATGATGGAATGGTCACGGCCCGCGCATGGTCAGGCTGAAATTCGATATGTCAGAAACCAAACTGCGCTGACAATTTACCGCATGCCAGAGCGCGCTGAGCTTGCTTAGCACCGCCGATTCGTTGATCTCCGCGGCCCGGGCTCTAGTCACTAGAGAGTGAATCATGAACAGCTCCACGGCAAGATTTCGTGACGTAGGTAGTCTCATCGCGGGTTTCTTGATCGGCCTCTCAATCGTGGTCATCGTGTTTGCAATGATGACGACGGAGACGAGTCACTTGCAGATCCTTCTCGCGTTCGGCTCGATTATCGTGCTGGTTCTCGTCCCAGCGACGCGACAGAGCGCCAAGACATGACGAGATCACTCGCAGTGGTGTTGTCGGCCGCAGTCGTCGTCACGGGTTGTGCTACCGCTTCGAGAGACATTGCCGCAACCTATGTGTCGCCCATGCAATACCAACCGTACGTGGCTCCAGCCCAGCCCGCCCAACCTTTTCCAACCACGGACAAGCAGCTGCATGTCAACGTCGGTTGAATTCTGACCCACTCGATAGTTGGCGGACGAGAAAGAACTCGGGCGTCGCGGCACGGCCGCGCCAGTACGATAGCTTGCGGTCGGCGAATATGACGGACACAAGTGAGGGGTAACGGACTAGGCGGCAAGTCTAGTGACGGCACGTCGTCCAGCTAAGGTTCACCTGCCCAGGTCGACTCGCAACAGAGCCGTCTTTAGCAGCCCGCACCACAAGCGACAAGCGTAGGTCTTGGTTTTGACACAACCATTGCGCTGCGGAACCAAGCCGGCTTTACTATCGTCGAACGGTCCCCGGCCGCTCCGGCTAACGTGTTGACGGGTTCTCCACCGACATTTGACGAACGAAATCACGGGATCGAAATTCGATATGCAACAGAGAACCGCCAAGGATGTGCGCGAGCAACCCGCATACGCGGTTGCTGAGGCAGCGCATTACCTTAGCCTTCCTCTTGCCACGCTTCGCGCGCGGATGTTCGGCCAATTGTATCGTGTCGCTAACGAAGAACGGCGCTTCCAGCCCGTGATTGTTCCAGCCCATCCGCAACACCGGCATCTGTCCTTCATCAACCTTCGTTGAGGCGCACGTCCTCGCCGCAATTCGCCGGAAATACAAGGTGTCGCTGCCGAAGGTAAGATCTGCGCTCGGTTACACGAAGCGGAAGCTAGAGGTGGCGCGTCCGCTAGCCGATCAGTAGTTGTCGCCGCTGCGCTTCAACATGGTCTTTCCCGGCCCGGCCCTTGAATAGGATGAAAAATTGTCCGGCGTCCTATGGGAGGACGTCGGAACCGTTTGCGCGCGACGCGCTCACCAACCCATTCAAATGGCAGCCATCCGAGGCAATCGCGGCAATGCGATGAGTACGGGATGGATCAATACTTCTTCTGCTCTTTTGCTTCTTCTTGCACCTTGTCACCGGCCTTCGAGATGTCTTTGCCCGCACCCTGCATGGTGTTGCAGCCCGTCAGCAAGAGGGGTGAAGCGAAGGACAATGTAACCAGCACCAGCATGAGTTTCTTCATCATCGTTATCACCTTTTCGGGGATGTAAACGTTGCAAAATGCGGAGTGCCATCGCCGCCGCAAGCTTGGAAATCCGGATTTTTGCGGCTGCAAGGCGCAAGGAGGGTCATAGCGAGCTATCTCAGCGCCGAGCAGCGCCGCTAGACCAAAAAAGACGCGATTTCATGTCGCGTTTCTTCGCAAGGATTGGCATCAAAGGGGCGCCGATAAATTTACTGCTTGTGCTGCTCTACGCCTTGATGATCTCTTCGACTATGGGCTTAACGAGCGCGCACCGCCGCGACGTAACGCACTGCCAGCGATAGCTGTCGACGCTTGATTTCCTTCGCAATTTGCGCGTCTGAGGAGTTGCCGGGCGCAGCGGGGTTTTCGGGGCTGCTGCGGATTGTTTTCTTGGGGTCATACGGCCCGCCATTGATAGCTGTCTTGTCCCATGGGTCGGCCGGTTCGGCTTCCCCAGATGCCCGGAGCCTGCTAATCCAGTTCATTGTTGTTTCCTTCGCGACACCACCATTGTCGGTGCCCGACGACGCGGGCGGCTTCCTGAACTCTGTGTTGTTCAGCGGGTTTTTCTATACGCCTTGTCGAGTGCCTGCTCGACATTACCCACTCCCTTCTGCACCTTGCCTTCCACCCGCTTCGCAGCGCCTTTTGCCTGCTGAGTCCTGTTACCAGTCAGTTCTCCAACCTTTTGTTGGACTTTGCCGGCCACATTCTTGGCAGCGCCCTTTACTTGATTGCGGTTCGTGGTGTGCTCCTTAAGATCCTGCAACAAATCTCACGACGTACACACGTCGCGTCGGTGGTAAAAGCCCCCAGCGCTTCAAATGATGCGTCTGCTCTCGTTGGCGGGCGTCAGCTACGCTAGGTGTGCTTCGAGGTTCGCCGGGCCCAGGCCGTCGCGTTCGACCGCCTCCTTGGCCTTGACGGCTTGTTCACTTTCTCTCGCCGCCATGCTCATGAGCGCAAACATCAGCATGCCCGCGTAACCGCCGAGCACGAACGCTCCCACCACCCACCAGATCGACATGGCGGGCGTTATCGCAACACCAGGAACAGAACAATGATCAAGAGTAGTAGACCAAGACCGCCGCCAATGTACATTTTGAACCTCCGTAACGTTGCTCGTCCTCTGCAGGAATGCAAGGACACGCAATGTCAATGCATTGAAGCATCGCTACGTCGCGCCGTCTGTGCGCTAGTGCACGAAGCGCCGTTCGTCTGTGGTCCCGCACCTCGGCCAGGAGTCAGGCGCCACGGCAACTGCTTGACGCGGTAGCAAGGTCCTTGGCTGAGCATGGTGCAGCGGATAATAGTAGGCGCTTGGATTACGCAAGTTTTCCCTTTGAGTCAAATTTTCTCCTGGACCTTGCCAGAAGCAAGAGGCATCGCGAGTTTGCCAGGCTGGTGACCTGCTCCTCGCTGTACTGTCGCTGGCGTGCCCGCGAAACCAAATCTGCCACCCGCAGTTGACGCGAGGAACCGGAGCTCCAGAATCCATCCAATGGCATAGGTATGAGCGGGTTAGCGGATTATCTCGCGCGACCCCGTTGGAGATTGGCGAACCGTCAAGGGATCGCACCTTCGACCAACGGATTATTTTGGCACGATATTGTCACAGGCACTCCTTGTGAGTAAGCGCATGCCATCTCTAAGAACAGCGTGGATAGTGGTGGGCCGTGAAGGGATCGAACCTTCGACCAACGGATTAAGAGTCCGCTGCTCTACCAGCTGAGCTAACGACCCGGAATCGGAGCGAATGCAGGTGCCACCGCCGGAGCCGCAAAATATTCCGGCGGCGGAGAGCAAATTATACGCGGCAGCGTGCCGGCGCCGCAACGGATCTCAGTCGTCCTTCGCCACGACAGCTTGCGGCGTGGTGGGCGCCCCGACGACGTAGACGCTGTACGTGTGGCCCGCGATGATCACGACCGAGGGCAGCTTAAGCACCACCGACGTCGTCCCGGCGATGTTGAAGTCGAACTCGTACAATGTCCCGATCGTTGCGTCGGCCGTGACCTCGATATACGACGAGCCGGAATTGGATGCCAATCCCGACAGCTGCTTGCTGAAATTGACGTAGACGTCGAGCGGCCCAAGACCAGGCGACACGTTCACAAACCGGACGCGCGCGCGGCCTGCCGGCGGTGGCAGATTGTTGTCGTTGAGAACGAGCGGGACGAGCGCGCCGGCCGGCCCGCTGAACGCGAACGACGTGTCCGTCGCCGAGGCCAGCGTCGCCACCAGCGTCAGCAGGTTCGCCCCGGGCGTCGCGGTCGCCTGCACCGCGAAGTTGTGCGGACCGGCGGTGGTCGTGACGTAATTCGATGTGCCCGCGAAGGGGATGTTCGACAGCACAATGCTGCCGTCCACGAGGACGTTCAATGGCGAGGCGACCGAAGATGCGTTGAGGACCTTGAACTCGGCCAGGAGATTGTCGTTGACGTGCCCGGTCCCCGTGCTGTCGAGGTTGAGCACCGCGACGTTGGGAAGCTTGCTGCTGCCCTTGGTGTAGATCAGCGCCTCATAGGTCGCTTGATTGGTGAAAGCCTGGACCCCGGTGTCATAGATGACGTCCTTCGTCCCCGCGGCAGTCACGCGCAGCTCGTAGCTCCCCGTGTTCACCGGGACCAGGCTGCTGCTGGCGCCCGCTGCGACGTTCGCGACGTTGGGCGACGTCGAGTTGAGATTCGCGCCCGCAGCGGTGAGGTACACGTCGACGGCGCCGATTCCGGCCGCGACGTTGATAACGCGAACGTTGAAGGTTCCAGAATTCGGCGTCGTAAGGCCGCTTTCCTGGACGAGCAACCCTTGCGCAGACGCTACCGGCCCGTAGACGATGTACGAGTAGTTGCTCCCACCGACAGTGAGGGTCGTGTCGATGGCGAACGTCGTTCCACCATTGGCGCTGACCTTGAATTCGCGGCTTCCCCTTCCGACGCCCATGTATTGCGTCAGTCCCTGAAAGGCCAGCCCGCTGACCAGCGGTTTGTCGTTGTCGAGCTGCAAGCTGATCGCGGCCGCGTCGGGGATCACGTTCACGACGCGGATGTTGGCGTCGCCGCCGCTGTTCTTCGAGGTGCAGCTGGCGAGGGCCAACGAAAGCAGACACAGCAGGACGATGAGGGCGCGACGCGAGTTCATCCATGTCTCCATGGGCTGGTTTATCGATGTTGCCACGATTTAAACAGAATCTCTTTTAGTTGTCGCCGACGACCACGCCCTGACGCGCGCCGCCCTCGCCGACGGCATACACGGTGTAGGTCTTGCCGGCGGCGATCACGACATTGGGCAGCTTGAGTGCGGGGATTGTCGTCCCGGCGATGTTGAAATCGAATTCGTATGCGGTTCCGGTCGCCTCTGCGGCGAGCTCGGCGTACGGCGACGCCGAATTCGATGCCACCGCGGAGAATTGTTTGACGAAGTTGACATAGACGTCCGCGGACGCGAGGTCGGGGGATGCATTGACGAAGCGGACGCGCGCGCGCCCTGCCGCCGACGGCAGGTTGTTGTCCGTCAGGACCAGCCCCTGGAGCGCTCCCGCGGGTCCGCTGACGACGATCGAGGTATCCGTGGCCGGAGCGAAGTTGGGCGTGAGCGTCAGCAGATTCGCGCCCGGCGTCGCGGCCGACTGAATCGTGATCGTCCGCGAGCCGGCGGTAATCTTTTCATAGTTCGAAACGCCGGCGAAGGGCACGTTCGCAAGCGTCAGCGCACCGTCGACGAACACATTGAGGGGCGAGCTTACGGAAGAGGCATTGATGAGCTTGAACTCGGCCAGGAGATTTTCGATCACTTGTCCCGTACCGTCCTGGTCGAGGTTCAGGATCGCGACATTGACGAGCTTGCTGCTCCCCTTGCCGAACGCGACGGCTTGCACGAGGGTCTTGTCGCCGAAGCTTATCGTCGTTCCGCTGTCGTAAATGACTTCCTTGGTACCGTTGGGCGTCACCCGGACCTGGAAATTTCCGGCCGTGACAGGCACAAAAGCCGTCGTGCCGCCGTAGGTCGCGTTGGCGATCACGGGCGCGGTTGCGGAAATGTCGGCGCCCAGGGGCGTGAGATACACGTCGATCCCGCCGACGCCCGCCGCGAGGTCGATAAACCGCAGGGAAAAGGTGCCAGCGTTGGGGACCGGCGTCTTGGCGTCGAGCTCCAGTATTGAATTCGCGGCCTCCACCGGCCCGTACACGATGAACGTATAGTCGGTGCCTGCAGCGAGCCCCAGAGTCGTCGCGATCAGCGTCGTGGCGCCCCCGTCGACGCTGACCTTGAACTCATGCACTCCGGAATTGACGTTGAGATATTGCGTCAATTGCTGGAAGCCGAGGCGCGTCACCACCGGCGCGTCGGTGTCCAGCGTCAGCGTGATTCCAGCCGCATTGGGGATCAGGTTCAAGACCCGCACGCGCGTCAGGATGGCCGTGGCGCCCACGCCGTTGCCGGTATTGCAGCCGGGGATCGCGACCGCCACCGCGCAGAGGCACAACAAAACGCAGACGGCGCGGCGGACGTTCATCGAGTTTCCGGTGGGCGGAGGGTGCTGCGTATCTCGGCGCGCCCTGTGCCCGCTGACCAGGTGTGCAGGGAAATGCAGACGCTGTGGCGATCCAGACGGGAAATTATACCCGGCGGGCTCGAGCGGGGGCAACCACCGGACAGCGCAATTCGGTCGTCGCCCTCCAGACCGTCACAGTTGGCGCACGACAAGGCCCCGCCTGTGCAGAAGGTCCACGATGCCGTCCTTGCCGACCAGATGCAGCGCGCCGACCGCAACGAAGCTCTTTGGTCCGGAGCGGGCGAGTTCGGCGATTCTGTCGGCCATGACGCGGTTGCGCTCATCGATCAATCGCGGCAGCAGGATGCTGGCGAAGACCGAATCCTGCGTTTTTCGTATTGCAGCTCGTCTTCGAGAGCGCGCGCATCCGCATTCGACCACGCGTCGCTCATCGCCTTCAGGCGATCCTCGAAGCGGCCGTCCTCGAGCTCGGAGAGCGTCTGTTCGAGGAACGCCTGCTGCTGCGCCTGCGACATCGACCCGAAGATCGCGAGCTGCTCGGAGAGCGTCTCGAGGCCGAGCACCTCCTTGTGCGCCGCCCAGGCGTAGTCCAGGAGATAGAACTCGCTCGCGAGCTCCGGGTCGTATCCGCGCCGCTTCGCCTCGAGCAACAGAAGCGTGTGCCCCAGCATCCACGGTTTCATCTTGAGCGCGACCTCTCGCGGAAACCGATACCGAGCGAGCTTCGCGCTGACCTTCTCCATCAGAGCAGCAGGCAGCTTCTGATCCAGCGTCACACCGTCGCCGTACATTGCCGCCGCCGCGCTATCAGCGTTCACTGTGCTCGCATCGGTGAGGTTCACTTCCAGGTAGAGCCGTTGCGAATCGGCCAGCGCCAGATTCACCTGTCTGCCCAAGGGATAGAACTCCGGCTTGCCGACGTGGATCGTCCCGAACAGGTAGACCATGTTCGCTCCAGCCCGGATCTCGTAGAGAAGCCCGCGCTTCGGCGCGGCCTGCCGGGCGTCCGATGCGGGCGCGGGCGCGGCCGCAACCGCGATCGCCGCATACGCTGCGAGAACCGCCGTCGCCGAGATTAGGCGCAGCCAATGGCGCACGAGGCGTGCCGCGAGTGGAAAATTACCGAACGGGTCACCCGGGCGAGCGGAGCGACGAGGAAGTACATGTTGTCGGTGAGCTGTTCACGCACTGGTAGGCCGTACTGGACTCGAACCAGTGACCAACGGATTAAAAGCTCGATTCTATCAATGTTTCTCTAGTGCAGAGGCCCGCCCTCACTCGCCAACGCACGCCGAAAACCGTACAGATTTGTCACGTTTTTGAGGAAGGTTCCTAGCTCAACTTACCCGTGAGCTAGTCTCCGATGAATAACTTATGCAGATTATCACGCAACCCGTTCGCGCTGCTCGATCCGAGCGCCCCTGTTCATCGGCTATGTTCCGATGTTGGATCAAGTTACAAGACCTCGGCTAGCGCGCGACTCCGTCGCAATGGCGCTTGTCTAGCCGTGTGATTCATAACGCTGGATCCAGCGTCTCATTGCTTCGAGGTTGGAGTTGAAGTAGTGCACCATCACGGGGTTGGCTTCCGAAGAGCCGACGATATCAAATTCACCATTTTGAAGAACATCTCGCGATTCGAGACGGCCCATGGAAAAGTTCTGGAGCTTGCCTAGAGTCAAGGATATGGCAAATGTCTCTCGAATCCATCGGTTCATCCAAGGAAACTTGAGCGCTCGGTTCGCCGCCTCGATCGATAGTAGTCCATCCTTGTTTTCTCGCAGGAAGACAATATCTGAGCTATCGAATTGTGGATCCGGGTTGAGCGCCATCCAAACCGAGAACCTCCAGATATACGAGTAAATATCGGACAGACAAGACTTGATCGTGTGCCATGAATGATTGTTAAATAACATGACCCCAACTTCAAACAAGGCCACTGCGTTCGATTGTTCCTTCTCGGCGATTCCGCGATAAAATACATTGTCGATGACGATCTTGCCCTCTTCGCGCATAGGCTCGCTTCTAGCGTAAATATCGGCATGTCTATAGGTCTGAAAAAGAATATCGACGTCGTCGAAGAAGAACGTATCCTTGTCTATGTACAAGGCCTGTGATGGTTCGAGTTTCGTGAGCGCAGCGACCCCCAGCCATTTGGTCGAAACTGCGTACTTTGCCAAGAGCTGCCAACCATCGGGGCAATGTGTCCTGAACTGCGAGAGGCAGTCCTCCAGATAAATGGCTTCGACATCGTACCGGCGCAATATCTGAGACGTGCGTTCGGGCGGGGGCCCCAGACAGTAACAGACCACCCTGATCGTGCTGTTGAATTTTCTAAGACTACTCAGGCTATTTTCAAGTGCCCAGTAGACATGCTCCGGAATCTCGTCATTCACAAGCGTATAGAATGTTAGGAACACGACTTTCATATTCGAGGCATGGTGGCGCCAAAGGATAGGAATTTCAGCCGCGCGACTTGAAGTATTTGGGACTGGTTGGTCGACGTCAATCGGCGACCTCGTGGGGCAAACGGCTGGTCGGAGCGCGCCTCATTCACCAACGTCGCACTATGCCATCTGCCGGTGGGCCAGATCCGCAAATAATCCCGGTTGCGCGATCAGCTCCGCGTAGGTTCCGGACTGCACGATCCGCCCAGCGTCGAGCACGATGATGCGGTTCGCGTTCATGATCGTCGTCAGCCGGTGTGCAATGACGATCCGGGTCCCTTTAAGCCGCTCGAGCGAGCGGGCGACGGTTGCCTGCGTGCGGTTGTCAAGCGCGCTGGTTGCCTCGTCAAAAAGCAGGATGCGCGGGCGGCGGACAATCGCGCGGGCGATCAGGATACGCTGCCGCTGACCTCCCGACACCGTGTTCGCACCCTCACTTATTACCGTGTACATCCCCATCGGCATCGCCTCGATGTCGGCATCCAGCCCGCACATGCGGGCCGCCTCCCACGCATCGTCCGGGCTAAGCATATGCGCGCCGATGATGTTATTGAAGATGTCCCCCGGCATAAGCTGGCTCGTCTGCAGCACCACGCCAAACTGGCCGCGAACCTGCTGCGGGTCGAGGTCCGCGAGATCCTTCCGGTCATAGTAGATCGACCCCGACTCGGGCTTCTCGAATCCGAGCAACAGCCGTATAAGCGTGGACTTTCCCGAGCCGGAGGGTCCCACGATCGCGACGAACTCGCCGGGACGCACGCTGAACGAGACGCCGTCAAGAACCGTCGGACCGCCGCTGCGGTAACGGAATACGACGTTTGAGATATGGATCTCGCCGCGTAGTGGGCCAGGGCCGGCATGGGCCGGTCCAACCTCCGGCACCGCCTCAAGAAGGGGACGTGCGCGCTCGACTTGGGGAACAATCCGAAGCAGGTCGAGAACCATTTCCGACAGGAGCGCGAAATTCAGCAGAAATCCACCGAAGGCCGCACTAAAGGCCACGAAGGCGCCAGTCGTGAGCGGCAATGGTCTGCCCGTCGCGCTAGGCGCAAGCATTTGTGCGACGATGTAGTAGAGCAACGCGGAGGCCAGCACCATGAAGCTGGGCAGGAAGACCTGCGAGACGTTTCGCCAGGTTTCGGCGCGTATCGCGTGGCCGCGCGCCTCCGCGAACTGCGCAGCCCAGCGTGAAAATGCCCGCGCCTCGGCCGCGGCGACCCGCAGCTTAGCGATCCCGGTTAGGTACTGCAGCACCTGTGCGCTCAGCCGACCCTCGAGCCGGGCAAGTGGCCGCTCCCCCTCCAGCGCGAATAGCGCCAGGACAATGCTCGTCCCGACTGCGACTGCGACGATCGCCAGCGCCAGCAGGGCGAGGTGCGCTTCATAGACAAAGAGCAACACCAGGTTGAACACCGAGAACACACCCGTAAGCACGCCGGCCAGCGTTGCGCCTGACAGGTTTTGCCGGATCGTGTTGATCGCGTTGATGCGAACGGCGAGGTCCCCCGCTTCGTAGCTGCGGAAAAAGGTCACCGGTAGCTTGAGCACGCGGTCCCAGACTGCGGCCTGTATCGAGCCATCCATTCGCCCCTCAAGTCGCAGCAGCGCAACCGAGCGCGCAAGCGTGAAGAACAGCGTCGCCACTGCCGCACCGAGCAGCGCCGCCGAAATCTGGAAAACCTGGGAACGATCTGTCGCGGGGATCGCCTCATCGAAGAGCAGGCCTATCCCGATCGGCACGAGCATTCCCAGCATGCCGACAAAGCCCGCCGTCGCCACAATGGTGACCAGCTCGCGTTTCTGATGGGCAAACCCGAAGCGCAGGAGATCGATCACGCCGAGCCGTCGGTTGGGGAAAGCCCTGAAGAAACTGTGTGCGAAGTACTGCAACCTGGCCGCGAATTCTGCGTCGACCCTTTGGACGGCGCCGGTCGCCGGATCGATCGCCTCGTAGCCGCGGCTCCCTGCGGGCAGCAAAGCCACGGGCACTTCGCCATCCTCGACAAACGCCAAAAGCGGGCCGCTGTCCGTTTCCCACCAGCGGCCCCGGAGCGCGACACGGCGTTGCCGTATGTGCCCGCTCGCCACGGCGGCCTCGAGCCGGTGTGTCGGTGACAAATGCGGAGTGCCGCGCGACAGCTCCGGAAACACGATCCCCTGTGCGGCGCCGACGACGCGGCACGCCGCAATCACCGGATCAGTCGTATCGGCACCCGGCGGCACCACACCTTCCGCCCCGAACAACGCCCTGAGCCGCCAGAAAGCACCACGCAGCGCGCGTTTCGATTCGCCACGACGCAGGTCCAGTCGTTCGGTCAGGCGCACGGCCTCGAAGTCCACACGGGCAACACATAGTTTCAGCAAAACGCCGAGTGACACGGCGAGGACCGCCCGAACGCGCCCCTCCTCGCACAGCCGGGCGAACGGTACCGGGACGAGGCGGGCAGCGGTAGTTGCCGTCACCCAGAACTCCGGATGCATCGGCAGTAGCGCTCCCGCGGTCACGCGCAGTCGCTCGTCGCCGAAGGGCGCGACCTCACCCGCCGCAATTTCGGCCCAGACCGTGCAAGTGGCTGCCGCGGCGACCTCGTCGCTCGCCACCTCGAGCGCCTGGTCGGATTCCAGCACCCGGTAACGCGCAGGAACGAGACCGCGGTCCGCTGCGCGGACAAGCGAGCCAATCCAATCCTCTACCACGGCGCCGAACGCCTGCGCGTGCGCCGCGCCACCGGCATGTTCGTTGTCAAGTTCGACCAATCGCGTGTTGGGCAGCGGCACGAGGAGCGCCTCCCAGTGTGCCAGCGTCTCTGGCAGGTCGGCCACCAGGAACGCCTCGTGCCTGCCGAAGCGTGCAACGGCTTGACGCGCCCCGCGTGCGCCACGGTCGCCGCAACGCGTCAGGAAAAAATCCACAGCGCCGGATGCGACCCAGAACATGCGCGGTGGCCCATCGCACCTGAACGTCGTGGCGGGCGACGCCGCGGCGGCCTGCGCTTCGAGCCAGTCGGTCCAATCCGCACTCATTCCGCCGCCACCAATCGTGCGTATACGCCGTCGGGGATGGCCATCAGCTCGTCATGGGTCCCCTGCTCGACGATCCGCGCCGCGTCGTGGACATAGATGCAATTCGCGTCGCGAACCGTGCTCAGCCGGTGCGCGACGACGACGGTTGTGCAGCCGCGGCGGCGCAGGTTCTCGTCGATACGCTGCTCGATTACGGGATCGAGCGCGCTAGTTGCTTCGTCAAGCACCAGCACCCGCGGGTCGTTGACCAGCGCGCGCGCAATCTCCAAGCGCTGACGCTGCCCGCCGCTGAAGTTTCGCCCGCCCTCCTCGATGTGGCCATCGTAGCCGCCAGGCCGTTGCAGGATCATGTCGTGAATGCATGCGTCCTCGGCCGCACGGATAATTGCGGAATCGGACACCGAATCGTCCCAGAGAGTGAGGTTCTCGCGAAACGTCCCCTCAAATAGCACGATGTCCTGGTCAACCATCGCGAGCGAAAGCGCGAGCCGCTCCCGGTCCCACTCCGCGCGCGGCCGGCCGTCGAGCAGGATCTCCCCCGACCAGGGGTGGAAAAGTCCCGTCATCAGGCGCGAAATCGTCGACTTCCCGCACCCCGACGGACCCACGAGCGCGACGCGCTGACCCGGTTCGATGGCGAGCGAATAGTCTTCGAGCAGCGGCCGCCCGGCCCGGTTGTAGCCGAAGGTGACGTTCCGCAACTCGACCCGTCCTTCCAGCTTTCCGGCCTCCGCCTGCGCACCAGGCGGCGAGTCGGATTCCGGCACGGCACGCATCACGTCGTCGAGCCGGTCCATGTCGCCCTGCAGCTGCTGGATGCGCGCACCGAGATCAACGAGCCGCCGCACCGGGCTGCCGAAGCTCAACGCGAGGCTTTGGAAGGCGACTAGCATTCCCAGCGTCATTGCGCCGTCCATCACGCGCAGTCCCCCGACGCCGAGGATGAGCGCCGCTTCCACTGCCGCCAGCGTCGCCGGCAGCGTGTCGAGCGCCATTGAGGCGCGCCCCATATCCTGCATCGAGTTGAGGAAACGTCCCTGGTAACCCGCCCACTTCTCGAAAAATTCCGGTTCCGCGCCCGAGGCCTTGATCGTCTCGATGAGCATGAGGCCATTCATCGACGCGCCGGCAACTTTGCCGGCGTCGATGGCGAGCCGCTGGTTCATCGCCTTGCGCCGGGTGGCGACCGCACGCAGGACGGCGACGTTCGCGCCCGCAAATACAAGGCTGACGCACGTAAGCAGCACGTCGTAGCCCAGCATCACGACGAGGAAGAACACGGCCGTGAACAGGTTGATGGTGGCTGACGGCAATTCCGCTGCGATCATCCGCGCGACACGGTCGCTGATCGCGACGCGCGAACCCACTTCGCCGGCGTAGCGCTGGGTGAAGAATTCGGCGGGTAGCCGCAGAATGTGCCAGAAGAGCTGACTCGCGCTCGCAACCGCGAGCGAGGTTTCCATGCGCAGCAGGCAGCGCTGCTGCAATCCGTCCAGCGCGCCCCGTACGAATGCCGTGAGCGTCATGCCCACAATGAGCGGCATCAGCCACTGGTGCTGGTCGCCGATCAGGATCTCGTCGACGAACACGCGGGCAAAGGCGGGAATCACCAACCCCGGCAGTACCAGCGCGAGCCCAACCAGCAGCAGGAAGACGAACGCGCTCTTGTAGCTGGCCAGACGCCGAGCGAGCCCCCGCAGGATGCCCGGTCGCTGGCCCCCGGGCGTGAACTCGTCGGTGGGCTCGAAGGTCAGGACGACGCCCGTAAAGGACTGATCAAACTCCTCCCAAGTCACCGTCCGCTGCCCCGTGGCTGGGTCATTCAGGTACACCGCCTCGCGGCGGAAGCCCTCTACAACGACGAAGTGATTGAAATTCCAGAATGCGATCAGGGGCAGCGGCATCTCAAGCAGCGCCTCAGGATCCTTCCGAAAGCCCCGCGCTTCGACGCCGAAGTGGCGCGCGGCCGTGAGCATATTGCTTGCCTTGCTGCCGTCGCGCGACACGCCGCACAGCAGCCGGAGTTCATCGAGCGGCACCCAGCGACCGTGGTAGGCAAGCACAATGGCGAGCGCGGCCGCCCCGCACTCCACGGCTTCCATCTGCAGGATGGAGGGCGTTACGACGCGCCGCAGTGTCGCCTCCGGCGACGGAACAAAACCGGCGAGCGTGGCCTCGGCTGCCATTCAGCGCACGCCTATCACCTGACGCAATGCGGGGATCACCAGCGTGATGGGTGCCTGACGCCGTACCACCACTTCCGCCTGCGCTAGCGTACCGGCAGTCACCTTGACCGGCGGGCCGTGGGCCGTAGACCATAGGTACCCGCTGAAGGTTTTCGCTGGGACGAGACTAGCGTAGATCTCGATCGGCGGGGCCCCGCCGCCAAATTCGCGCACCAATTCCTCGTTCTGCAGGGCTAGTCGCATGCTCTGCGCGGTCGCCGGATAGTCGGACACGTACGTAATCTTGCCGATGAGGTACCCGAATTCCTCGCGCCGCACCGTCGTGGGAGCCAGGTGCACGGACATGCCGGGCTGTATCCTTTTGCCGTCGGATGCGGCAACGTAGATGGCGGTGTCGAGCCCGGCCTCGACACCGCCCTCGGATTCCACGGTGGCCAGCGGCATCCCAACGGCAACCAGCATCCCGGCGCCGACTTTTACTTCCACCACACGACCGGCATACGGGCTCTCGACGACCGTAGTCAGCCGGTCCGCCTGCGCGAGGCCCTCGACGGTACGCCTTGCCTCGCCGATCTGTCCCTGCAACGATCTCAGCTCAGCCTCCGCCTGCCGCAGGCTTTCGAGGCGTTTGAGCTGCAACTGTTGTATGTGGCCACGCAACGTTTCGAGATCGAGCCGCGCGGCGGTGATCTCCGAGCGCGTGTTGAGCAGCGTCTGTCGCGTGATTAGACCCTCCTCGAGCAAAGTGGCCTGCGCGGCTTCGCGCTCCGCCAGCAGTGCGATGCGATCCTCGGCTGCCTTGATTTGCTGCTTGATGGTCACCCTTTGCTGAGCAAGCGAGGCGTCGCTTAGGTCCATGCCCCGCCCGACGAGCTCCCGCAGACGCTGCTCCTGTCGCTGTAATTCGCCGAGGCGATCGTCCGCCTGACGCCGGCGCTCGTCGAGTTCGGGCTGGGCGATGCGCACGACCGCCTGGCCGCGTTCGACGCGTTCGCCGACGTTGACGAGAACCTGCGTGACACGGCCCTGTGCCGCCGCGCTTACCTCTGCAAGGCCACCGCGGTGGAGCAGGATTGCCCGCCCCGAAACCGTGGTGTTTACCGTGCCGAAGATTCCCCAGACGAGGCTGGCAACCGTGATCCCGGCGAGCGGCGCCCACGTTAACCACGCGCGTGGCGTGACCACCTGTACAAGCGCATCGAGGCGCTCGGGCGAGGATAGCCGCTCGAGAGCCGCTTCGCGGAAGATCGCGTTGAATTCAACCGTGCGCGCTTGCTTGCGGGCCATCACTGCCCCCTGAACTCAAGGAAGTTGTCTTCGCGCACCTCGAATTCGTCGGTACCGGGCCTGAGCAGAGTGCCGAGCTCGTGCTTAATCCGCACCACGGCCACCGCGTAGTTGCGCTGCCGTTCGATGTCGGAGAGCAGCGTGTTCTGCAGGCGGTCCTCCACTGCGATGATGTCGAGCAGCGTTGACATTCCGACCCGGCGTTTGGTGCGCTCGGACCTGAGCGCCTTCGTGTACTGCCCCACGAGATCACGCGAGGCATCGAGCTGCTGTGCCGCCCGGCGCAGCCCGTCCGCCGCGCTCGTGACCGCGGCCGCTATCTCGGTGCGCAATGCCGTGCGACGGATCTCGAGATCCGTCGCGATCGCAGCAGTTTGTCCGATCTGCCCCAGCGCCGCGCGGTTGCCGACTGGATATTGCGCGCCTAACGTGAGCGCCACCGATGGTCCCGAGCCACTGAACGTGAAGGGATTGGAATAGGTAGACAACGATCCGCCTTCGCGCAGTCCGGACACCCCGACGCTTAACGACAGATCGACCACCGGGCGTGCGTTGTCACGCGCAACCAGGATGCGCTCACGCGCCGCCGCGATGCGGAGATCCTGTGCCCGGAGATCTTCGCGGCGTGCCTCGGCCTCCTCAATGAGCATCGGATTCCCGAATGAATCTAGTGCGGCGGGGCCTGCTGCCGGAAACTCGTTGCCCGGCGGGGGAATTGTCGCAAGCCGCATGGGCTCGACGCCCATGAGCCGCCCGAGCGTCTGGCGCGCATCAAGCAACGCTTGCTCCGCGGAAATGCGGCTGTTGGTGCGCTCGGCGGCGTTCGCGAGCGCGAGATCGAGCTCGGAGGCAGGAACTTCGTCTGCGGCAACCAGCTTGCGAATTTCGTCGACGACTGAAGCCGTGCGCCGCTCGCCGGACTGCGCAATCTCGAGCTGCCTCCAGCGCGCGAGGTAATCCCAATACGCCGCTGCCGTTTCGCGAAGCGCGAGCGACACGGCATACTTGCGCTCGGCATTGGCCGCTTCGAACTCGCGGTCCGCCGCGCGAATACCGGCCTCCACGAACCGCTCCCCCGAACCACGTGCGAGCGGTAGCCGAACGCCTAACGCAATGCGTCCCGTCGCTTGCGACGGCAGGCCTATCGACTCCGAAATACGATCCTGCGCATACGCGGCCGAGGCGGTCCCGAAAAAGCTGATCCCCGTCGGCGATTTCTGCTCGAGACCCACGCCTAGGGTCGAAGAGCGGCTGTATTGGCTCGAAAGGAGCGGGCTCAGGGCGAACTCGGCGGTCGTGATGGGGCGCCTGTCATCGCTGCGGGTCGCGAACCCCGTGAACAGCGGGTCATAGATGCCCTGCGCCTGCGTAACCGCCGCGGCAGCGCGTTCTACGCGTACCGCAACGATGCGCACGTCGGGATTGGCTGCGAGCGCCGCTTCCAGTGCGCGGCCAAGGGTGAGGACCGATTGCGCGGCCGCCGGCAGTGCCAGAGCGTATAGCGCTGCCAACAGCCAAGCGCGATTGGCCCGCATTATTTACCCGGTGAGTTTCTTCAACAGGCGCTCAAAACGCGCACCGGCAAGGTGCAGGGTGTTGAGGACGTTGGCGTCGAGTTCGTCTTCACTGTCCTCGAGTTCCTCCGGCACCGAATCGCCGTAACCGAAGCGTACAAGCGTATTACGCATGCGGTCCGCAAGAAAGATGGCAATCGCCTTGTAGAAATGTGCGGCAAAAATCGGGTCGCTTTCGAGTCGCGCCTGCATCGCGGCCCGCGGCACTGCGAGCGTAAGTGACCGGCTCATGGCTCTGACCGACGCCGACGCCGGCCTGTGGTCCACCATCGAAATCTCGCCAAGGATATCCCCGGCGCCCAAACGCGCTATTTCCTTGCTCCGGATTGCCACGGCGAACTGCCCGTCGAGCACGACGAATACGCGATCGAGCCGCGCGCCCTCCTGGATGACGAGGTCGCCGGCGTCGAAGCGCACGCGTTCACCGACCTTTGTAAGCCAATCGACGTCGTGGTCGGAGAGCTGTCCTAATATGTACAGCGCTCTGCGCATGGGATTTGGTTATCCAGTGCTTGTGCACGTCCTCAACTGCCCAGTCGAGACGTGCTTGAAAGGATCAGTTCGTCCAGCGCCTGTTGAACACGCGGGGCGGGGGAGACGACTGTATCCTGGGCGTGTCCACGGCGGCCATCCAGGTCGCCACCGCGAAACGCATTCCGCGAGTCACTGGCTTCGCGGTGTGCGCGAATTCGTGAGTGCTGGGAAATGTAACCACCATTCCGGTAATCGGTCGAATCGAGAGTTGGAGACTCGGGAACACCAATTCACCTCCATCGAAATCTTCGTTCAAGTACCAAACGACGGAAATATCCCTGTCGGCAGTTCTGCGCCACTCCCAGACATATCGATCGGGATCGTGCACTACGGACTCGCCGTCGTTGTGAGTGACATAGAAGCCTCCCGGCGGATAAACGAGTATGCCCGGATATTCCCAGTAATCGATATACGTCCCATAGTACGGTTCGACAATTTCGTCGACGATTCTTTGCAACGCACCATTCACCTGCGATTCGACCGGACGGGCACTGTGCACCAGGGAATTGCGAACCTCCTTGGCGACTCGGCCCGGCGCACACGGATCGTCGCGGTCGCCCACGACCGCATCCTCGAGACCCGCAAGATCAATGGCACGCATGACTTCTTCACAAAGCGTCTTGGGGATGAAGCCTTCCGCCACCCTGACCCGATCGCGAAGAAATGCTTCGTCAACGGGAGTCATGGCCGGTCTGACTCGGGTAGTTTGATGATGTCCGAGCCGCTGCGCTCGTCGAATTTCCAGCTGGCATTGGGGCCGTCCTGGTCTACGTAGTGAAGCAGCGCCTGTGCGGCGTGCTCTCCGGAAAAC
This sequence comes from Pseudomonadota bacterium, assembly GCA_030854785.1. Lineage (GTDB taxonomy): Bacteria > Pseudomonadota > Gammaproteobacteria > Burkholderiales > Casimicrobiaceae > PALSA-1003. Next base: position 23,905 of record JALYSM010000119.1, on the reverse strand, counting down.
ATTTCACGCCAATGAAAGCATTCCGTGCCTCTATAGAGCAATGCGCTGCCGGGCTCGAGTTGAACGGATGAAACGCCGGCCGGCGCCTCTATCCAAAGCGGCCAAGGGGTCGCCGCTACGTAGCCGAGGTTCAGACTTACGGTGACCTCGCAGGCCGGGCGATCACGATGCCTGGCGAGGACGTCACCTCGCCGATACACACGCAGGTAAGAATAGGTTGGGTGCAAGCGAAGCCCGCTGGCCTCCTCGATTCGCGGCAGAAGGGTCACCAGGAGTTCTTCCATGCGAGGCTCGGCATACAGGACGGGGGTGTCGGGGACCTGCAGGTCGCGCCCCCACTTGCAACCATGGAGAAGATGCAGCGTATGGTTGTAGAGTAACGTCGCTTGTCGCGGCTCCAACAACGACCGCAAGACTACATATTTCTGCCGTGAGAACGCAAAGGCTGTCGCGCTCATTTTCCGGCGCCCGTCCGAGTCCGTTTGCAACGTCATTCCCAGAGCAGCATGCAAGGCAGCCGGTCCGGGTCGGCGAGCCGCAATAGCTGATAGCCAATGCCGGCGGTTCCTTGGAACAGCGAAAAACTGTCGGTCACGCCCGGCACTTGGGCAAGGAGGCCAAACCGGCCGTTTCGCTCAGCTCGCCGCACGACCGCGCTGGCGTGCCGGCGGGCTTCGTCGAACAGTTCCGGGCGTCCCAGGCGCCGGCTGGCTTCAATCAACAATTCGAGCCGCCCCAGATTACCGCAGCAAACATGGTCCTCGTCGCTCGGTGGAGTGGCGCGCGTCGTTTCGAGGGCATTGATGATATCGCTGCGGATACCGGATGTGTCGAGCGCGGGGAGACCGCCCAAGCGTCCCAGACCGATACCGGCGGCGCCGTTACACCAGGCCACCATTGGACTGACGCTTTCGCGGTTTGCGCGAAAGTCCGGCCAATTGCCCACGTCGGCAGAGTAGACCGCAGTCTCGTAGGCGATAGCCTCTGCGGCCGCTTGCCGAAACCGGTCTTCGCCGCTCGCCTGACTCAGACGGAGAAGTGCATAGGTGATGCCGGCAGCGCCGTGACCAAACCCCGTCAATGGCTGCGATACCCAGCGTCCCCGCCAAGCAAGATGACCTGTGTCCGCCAGTACTCGTTTCTCCAACAGATGATCGCCGCATTGAACGGCCAGGTTGAGCGCCTCGAATCCGCAATCGGTGGGCAACGCCAGTAAACCGAGAATACCTCCGGCGGCGCCCGCACAGACATCCAGGTATTCGTCACGGACTATTCGCTTGGACACGAACCAGCCGGCGGCTCTGGTTGCGAGGCGCAAGAGCTCATCGTCCGCCAACCAGCTGGCAATGCGGACCAGCGCATAGACCTGGCCCCCGAGACCGATGGCGCCGCCTAGCATGGTCGGAAGCGCCAGTGGGGGAACGCGCTGGCGAAGCGCTTTGCGCAACGGCAGCACCGCGGCTATAGCCAGGTCACGATAACCCGCTCCGCCCGCGACGTGCTCCAATGCGGCAAGGAAAAATGCCACACCGATCCTGCCATCGTAAAGGTTGTCGGTCATCGGCAGGAAATTCATGCGCTCCACGGTCGGGTCGAAAGCCATCGACAACCATGTGACTCCCCCATCCGCGCCCGGAATGGCCGAACGCCTGATCCGTTCGGCAATCGATGACGCGGCCGCGATGAATTCCTCTCGTGTCAATGACGGCCGTCCGCTGTACGCAGCGACGGCATCGCTCGTTGCCCGTTGCGCATCATCGGTCGTGCCGCCAGCGTAGCGGGCGTGCAGGGAGGCGCGAATGAAGTCGGTCTGCACGCGGAGGTCTTCCTCGCTCAGCTTGCGTAGCGTAGCGGAAACGCACTGCAAGCCGGTTTCCGAAAAGAAACCTGGAGCGACCGGGTGGCCGTCGGCGAACAGCGTTTCCGAGTCGCTGAAAAACGTGAAAAGCGGGATGTCCAGGCGCTCGAGCGCTTTCGCCTCGGCGCGATAGACGCCCCACGGCGAAGGGCAATCGGGATCGGGTTGAAGGACGATGAAATCTCTCGCGAGCCGCTCCATCTCGATACCGCCATCAGCACCGTCGCGTAGGTATTCCGGATGCATCCGGCGGTTAAGCAGTTGCGCGTAAGCCTTGGTCATGCGCAGCACGCAGCGGAGCCTGACACCGCGGAACCGACTCAACAGCCCATCTTCGGCAAGAAGCACGCCGCGGTGAGCGAGCATCACGCCGTAGACGAGCGTAAAGCCGTCAATGATCTCGGCGGCGTAGTCCCGCGCGGAGACGAGCTCGCCATTGAGCATGGGCCGTTTGGCTTCCTGCTCTATCGACACGCTCCGATGGACCGGTTGCATCCGGTCGGTGTTGACATACTCCCACTGGATCCCGAGATAGCCCGTGTCAAGAGGCCCTTCCGCGCCAATGCCGCTGACGTCATAGCTCCTTCCGCGGTCACCGGCTATCCAGAAGGGCAGCAGCCCAACCCGCAGGACCGAATCGTGCATGATCTCAAGCGCGCGCTGGTCGGCGGAAGATGTGCGCAGGCCATCAAACGACCGCGGCATCGGTTGCAGCATCGTCTCCAAATCCACGAGCACAGGCTGCTCGCCGCTAGCGATGATGTTTTCCTGATGGAAGTCCGTTGCGCCCAAGACATAGGCGACACACAAGAGCATGCCCACGCGCCGGTAGTAGCGCTCAATGGATTGCGGATCGCGGCAGGGCTGGTGTTCAACAAATTCAACCCAGCCGTGGGTCGTGCGATTCAGAACCGTCAGCGTCCGCAACCGCAAGTCACCGCCATAAAGGGCTTGCCGGTTGACCCAGTCGATGAATTGCCAGAATGCCTCGTCGACGTTCAAGTCCTTCGGCTTATAGACGAGTTGCAGGCCCGATTCGAATCTGGAAATTACAACGTCGCGCCGGCCGTGGTGTGGATCGGAGACGCCGATCCTGACTCGGACCACTCGGCCAGGGTCCAGACCACGATTGAAAGATTCCACCAGCGCCGCCCGATCCTCGTTCAACCGGATACAAAACTCGGCCACGTGTTCGGTCCAATGACCGCACACTTCCGCCAGCATTCGGGCAAGGGTCGGGTATTCCTCGAAGAATGCCAGCAGTTCGCTGCCTCGAAGATGATCGACGAAGCGGTCGTAATATTCGCGGGGGTGGCTCGACGTATCTGCGCCCGCCCGGTTGAACATCGAAAGTGGGTCGTGCTTGGACAGGAATCGGCGAAACTCCAGGCTCAGAGGCAGCGCTGCCATGTAAGCCAGCGCGGCCAGCAGTTGCGCCTGAAAGGCGCCAATGACGTCATCGGTCAGGCTGTCCAATGTGCCGCCGGCGCGAGCGCGCAATTCATTCGTCGCGTCAACAACAAAAGGAACCCACACGTCCAAGAATGGCAGCGACTCGTCTGCCACGTCTATGGCCGGATACACCGTCTCTTTCGCCGGCCGGCAGTTGACGAGCATGGTGTTTAGACGTTGGGCCCATTCGGGGACCGGTTGGTCGTGAGACAACCGGACCGAACCAAGCGCCGGGAGGCAGATCCTTGGATCGAGCCCATCCAGCCCAAGCCGGTGGGCAAGGACGCCGTCGTCGCCGTCGACGGAAAGCACGTGGCGCCACCGTTCGAGCCGGTCCGCGGCCTCCGATTCGCCTCCATCCGCCTTGATGCCGCCATGCCAGCGCGTGTGCAGCGGCGTTGCGCGACCGGCAAGAGTGCGGAGCTCCGTGTCCGAGTACTTCATGAAGCTCGTTTGTCCACAATAGGAGAATGCGATCCGCTCCGCAGGGTCGCGTCCCCGGATTTGGCTTTGTAAACTGTCGGAATCGAGTTCGGTATTACCGCTCGGATAGCTTCCTCGAATCAGACCGGCGCCGACGCTGCCGGCTGCCTGATGGGTGGATTCCCCCTCGTCGCGGCCAGCGATACCTGATTCATGCAGCGGATCTAGGTTCCGTATTCATCCTTCCACTCGAGCACGGTTGCCGCGCCAGGCGCGGGGTTGCGTCCTCATCGGGGAAGTTAGCGGGCACGTGCGCACTGCGCCTGATGTCGCCGTTCAGCCTGTCGAGCACGTTCGTCGAGCGGACCTTCACGGCGCGCACTTCAGGGAAGTCCATGATGGTGAGCGCCGAATGCGCGGCGCGGTCCGCCCTCGTCATCGGCTTCGGAGACTTCGGTCGCGACGGATCGGTCAGCATTCGCCGCTCGGCGCGCGCCGCCTCCGCCGTCCTCTGCACGAAGACGGAGTTAATCGGCACGAAGAGCACCTGCCGCGGGTTCTTGTGAGGGAAGACGATTGTTGCATTGGTCCGAGAATGCCCGTGGCCATGTTGCCGGCTGGCCTCGAGCACCCTCGCCACCGCCGCATTCAGCCCATCGTGCGCGTCGGAGATCACCGGCTTCACGCCCCACAACCAACTCTGCGTTAGTCCGCACGGAAACGCCGGCGAGAACGTCTCCGCCCAAATGACCTTCCCGGTGGCCGCGACGCCGGTTCTCCCGACCTTCACCAGGTTCGCCGCGAGCCGCGCCGACCAACCCATCAACGTCCACCTGCATCAGCCGATGGGTGAGGCAACCGCGCATCTCCGGCAACAGGTTGCCTTCGGATATCTTCTAATGCAACTTGACCAGCACAACCCTCTCGGCGGTCGCCGGGCCCTTCCCTGTTCGGTCGAAGCGTCGCAACTCCATCACCACCGGAAGAACCGATCGCCGACGCAGTGGGGCCACACCGTAACACTTCAATACTTCTACACCGCGCCCCGGAAGGGGAACCTCCGCAGTTCACTTACGCCATCGTCCGGCCCCAGCGACGAGCAACGATCCTCGCTAATTCGTGCGACTACGCTCGATAAACCGGATGTGTACCCGGGTCCTTCGGCTTTGGATTGGGGCAGCAAAGACAGGTGGTGTTGTCGGTGGATATACACATCAGTCCGCCACTGATGAGCGCAAGTTCCGTTTCGTTGAGCGCGCCGGCTGCGTGCTTCTCCGCCAGCGTCTGGTTGACCGTGTCTTCGTAATCCTTGGCCGTGAAGGCAAAGCCGGCCGCGGCAGCGAGCTTCACGACCTCCGCGATCGTCCACTGGCCGCCGCCCTTGGGTATGGCCTGGAGCTTCCGTTGAATGTCGGAGTTGGTTTCGGCCTTCCTCATAAACTGTTTGACAGTTTCGATGGTCATCGGTGGGCCCTCCCTTTGCTTGTTATTTCGGTTCCGAGACCGGCACAGCGGTATTTCCGTGGCCGATGCCTGCTTTGTTGCGGCTCGCTTATATTTGAGTTCCGAGACTTTGTCAACTAGATGTATCGGGCCAGTACATATTGCACTGGTGTTGTTGATGAAGGAATTGTACTGGGGAGAGTAGGCGCGGGGTTTTGCGGCCGGGGACGGGCTGGGAGAGGCTGAAGTGAGGGCGGTCGAGGTTGTACCAGGAGAGCCCGCGCAGGAGCTCGAGTAAGTCGGCGAGGTTGTCGAGAAACAGCAGATCGTAGTGGTAGTCGAATGCGCATTGCCAACGCTTCAACTGCACCATTCAGGAGGAGTGCATCGCTCACGCCGCAGTCAATGCTTGAAGCGCGGCAATCGGCCGGCGACCGTGAATCGGTATCTCTCGCTTGTTCGCAATTTGTTGCGCACCGCGCGCGACGAGTGGCAGTGGGTCGATGGGATGCCGAAGATTCGTTTGCTGTCCGGCGAGGTCGAGCGTGACCGCTGGCTGACGCGAGAACAGGCTGACCGGCTCATTGCGGTCTGCCCGTCTCACCTCGCGGCGATGGTCCGCTTTGCGTTAGCGACCGGCTGCCGGGCGCGAGAGATCACGGGGTTGGAATGGGACCGGGTCGATTTGCAACGTCGTACGGCCTGGCTCAACCGGACCAAGAATGGCACGCCGCGAGGCGTTCCGCTCAACAGCGACGCGATTGCCGTGCTCGACGCTGAGCGCGGGACAAACATCCCGTGTTCTAATTCACGTTTCGCCGTCAGCCGATCGGCTGGGAATTAACCAACAGCGCTTGGCATGCCGCGATTGCGAAAGCAGGGATTACGGATTTCCGGTTTCACGACTTGCGGCATACGTGGGCGTCGTGGCATCGGCAGGCTGGCACGAGCTGCGATGAGCTCAAGGACTTGGGCGGCTGGAAATCCCGCGTGATGGTCGATCGCTATGCGAAGTTTGGTACGGAGCATCTGACGGTTGCAGCGGCGCGAATCGAGCGCGGCCGTGACGGAAACGTGATCGAGTTCTCACGTTTTTGTCACGTTCCAAACAGACAAGGGGTCGGCAGTTAGGCTAACCCGTTGTTTGAACTGGTAGGCCGTACTGGACTCGAACCAGTGACCAACGGATTAAAAGTCCGCTGCTCTACCACCTGAGCTAACGGCCCGCCGAAGGCCGCGAATTATAGCCAATCGGACGGCCCCGCGCAAAAGCGCGCGCCGTCGCCGGTCAATTCAGATCGCGCGTAAGCGCATTGGGCAACGACATGAAGTCGATGCCCTCGTCGCGCAATTCCTCGGCTTCTTCGTGTGTGGCCTGGCCGCGAATTCCGCGCTTTGGTGCCTCGTCGTAATGGATCTTGCGCGCCTCTTCCGGAAAAGCGCGGCCGACGTTTTCCGTTTCGGCGATCAATCGGCGCATGAGCTTGAGCGCGTGCCCGTCGCCACCGACGACCGCAACTTCCTTCCGATCTTCGGCGCGATCTTCGGCGGGCGCTGCGGCGTGGCCGACCTGGACGTTTGCGGACGGCCGGCGCTCGATCGCCGCGTCGTCGCATAGCGGGCACCGGATCAAGGTCTCTTCGCGCTGGCGCGCGAAATCATCGGCCGAGGCGAACCAGCCCTCGAACCGGTGTTGTCGCCCACAGACCAGGTCGTAAACAATCATGGTTTCCGTTTCACCGGCGGACCTAGCCCGCCCGCCAGTACTGATACTTCAGCGCCGCTGCACAGCCGGCGATGATCGCCGCCAAGGCGATGAAGGAACCGATCGCCAGGGTCGAAATGCCTGTAAGGCCCTGCCCGATCGTACAGCCCAGCGCCGTCACGCCTCCAAATCCCATTAACACGCCACCGACGATATGGTTGACCAGATCCTCGGTCGAAGCAAACCCTTCCCAGCGGAACGTACGCGTCGTCAACGCCACGGCAGCCGATCCGACCGCCATTCCCAGGACGCCCGCGATGCCGAAAGTCACGATACGCGACTGATCGCTCCACAACAGCAATAGTTCCAGCGTATAGGCGACCGGGGCAACGAAGCTGTACGACTCCGGTCTTCCCGAGTTGGTGGCAATGAATGCCTCTTCCAACGTCCGGGGGTCCTCCGCCACATGTCCGAGATGCCCTGTGACGTACCACCCGCCTGCGATGATGGCCCCGATGATGAGGCCCCCGGCGATCATCTCCCGGCTGTCGCGAAATTCGCGGCTCGCCAGCGCGAATACGGCGACGGCCGCCGCAATCGCGAGCGACAACGCAAACTTGACCGAACCCCCGCCGGTCAATGCGGCGGTCACGCTGCCCAAGTCCGAGTGCGCGGCACCGAATGCGCTCGTATCCAGCCGCAATGTGTCGAGCGTGCTGACGCGCCACACGGCAAACAAGCCCTTCAGCGTCATGTACGCCGCGATGGCAAGCACGAACAGCGTGACGAGCGACTTGAGACTGCCGCCGCCCACGCGGACCAGCAACTTGCTGCCACAACCCGAAGCAAGCGTCATGCCGAAGCCGAAGAGAAATCCGCCGGCGAGGTGCGACGCCCACGCGACCCGCGCCGTCGTGTAAATCGATTTGCCCGGATCGGCAAGTCCTGCCGCCTCGAGCCACGTCGTGCCGGCAATTGCGACCGCGATCGCGAGCAACCACATGCGCATGCGCCGCCAGTCGCCGAAGGTGACCAGATCGGTGACCGCGCCCATGGTGCAGAAGTTGACCCGGTTCGCGACCGCGCCGAAGACCACGGCGAGCCCGAACGCGCACCATGCGACCAGCGCAGGAAGGTGTTGGAGATCGTGCATGCTTCGACTTCCGGCTGCGCCATATCCATGCCGGGAGGCGAATTATCGCACGCGTACTCCGGTCGCCTTCGAGCCAAACGCCGCGGAGTTCTGAAGCCCGGCATGAGTTGTGTAGCCTGGGATGAGCCCGCAGGGCGAATCCCGGGAGTGCGCTGCGGTGAATCCCGGGTTTCGCTTCGCTCAACCCAGGCTACGCCGCTGACCCCGAAGCGACGCCTGCGCCGTTCATAGCTCAACCGCACCAATCGAGTTGCGGCAAGGAGAAGCCATGTTGCACGCACAGAAACTTTCGCTGCGCGGCGTCGCGCTCGTCGCTGTCTTTGCCGCGGCGATGTTTGCCGCCGACGGCCAGGCGCACAGCGTCCTGCCACAAACGCAGGCGAGCGTCGAGATCGTCGACCGCACAGAGGGACGCGTGCTGCCGATGTATTGGCACCAGGGCCGGCGCTACGTCGTCGGCAAGCCCGGCAACGAATACGCGATTCAAGTCCGCAACGGCGCAGCGGGTCGCATCCTCGCGGTCATGAGCGTCGATGGCGTCAACGTGATTACCGGCGACACGGCATCGATGCAGCAATCGGGCTATGTCCTCGCGCCTTACGAGAGCGCCGACATCGCGGGGTGGCGCAAGAGCATGGCGCGCACCGCGGCGTTCTACTTCACCGCGCTGCCCGATTCTTACGCCGCGCGCACCGGCCGCCCGGACAACGTCGGCGTGATCGGCGTCGCGGTGTTTCGCGAACGGGCGCGGCCGATCGCGCTCGATGAATTCCGGCGCAAGAACGCAGGACGCCTCGAAGGTCAATCCGCGCCGGCGCCTGCGGCGAACGCACCGGCGGATGCGAAAGCGGAGGCGAGCGAGTCGATGGCGCAGTCGATGCGGGAGCGCCTGGGCACCGGCCACGGCCGCAGCGAAACTTCGTATGCGAGCTACACCCGATTTGAGCGCGCGAGCGACACACCCGCGGAGACGATCGCGATCTACTACGATTCGTATGAGAACCTGCTCGCGCAGGGCGTGCCCGTTGGCTCGCCGCCGCTGGCGCGGTTTCGCGCCAATCCGTTTCCCGATGCAGGGCGTTTCGTGCCCGACCCGCGAGCGCAATAGCGCGGCATCACGCTGGCTTGCCACCGCATGGCCCGCCTCGCATACTGGGCGGGCCATGCCCGCTCCCGCCGCGACGACGGACGAAGACCTCATGCTCGCGTACGCCGCCGGCGACGCCGCGGCGTTCGATGCGCTCTACGCCCGGCACAAGGGTGGCGTGTATCGCTATCTGCTGCGCCAGTGCCGCCACAGTGGCGTCGCCGACGAACTCTTCCAGGACGTATGGATGAACCTGATCCGGGCCCGCGCGAGCTACGCGCCGACGGCGAAATTCACCACGTGGCTGTATCGCCTCGCGCATAACCGGCTGATCGATCACTACCGCGCGAGCGCGCATCTGACGCTCGTTTCCGCCGACGACGAGGCGCATGAGGAAGCAGTCGCGGCGCTGCCCGGCGCACGCGGTGACGAGCCGCAGATTCGCGCCGAGAATCGCGAGCTGGGCGAGCGCCTTCGCGCCGCCGTCGCGGCGCTGCCGTCCGCGCAACGCGAGGCATTTTTGCTGCAACAGGAAGGCGGATTGTCGCTCGCCGAGATTGCGGAATTGACGGGTGTCGGGACGGAGACCGTAAAGAGCCGGTTGCGCTATGCGCTCGCCAAGCTGCGCGGCGACCTCGTCGACCTCGACGACGGATTGCGCGAGAGTCTGGGATGAACGAGAACGAGCGCGACCGCCGAGTCGACACCGCGTGGAGCGCGGCCAGCCGCGAAGAGCCGCCACCATCGCTCGACGCTGCCATTCGCGCCGCAGCACGGCGTGCGGTCGATGCAGCTCCGCAGCGCGAGCGCAACAAGCACTGGTGGTATCCGCTTGCGACCGCCGCGACAGTGGCTGTGCTCGCGCTCGGCATCATTCAGCTTACGCCGCCCGAGCAGGTTGCGCCGACCATCGTCGCGGACGCGACCGTTGCGCCGCGCGCAGCGAGCAACGATGTCGCGCGGCAGGTCACGCCCGCCGACACCAAGGCCGTCGAGCCCTCCGCCGTGATCAACGCACCCTCGCCGGTCGCGACACCGTCACCTCCAACGCAAGCGCCTGCGCGGCGCGCTCAAGGGGTTCCGACGGGCCGCCTCGCCGGCGAACCGGCCCAAGCGCCGGCGAGCGGAAAAGACACGCTCAAGGAGTCGCTGCCGGCGAAGCGAGAGCTCGCGGCAGAGGACAAGCTCGCGAGCGCCAAGCCCGATGCAGCCGCAAACATCGCGCCGCCTTCTTCCGCGGCGGCACCGGCGCCCGTCGTCCCGCCGCGCAGCGAGTCGTTCCCCGCCACCCCGCCGCCCGAGCCCCGAGGCGATGCCTACGCGCAGGAACGCAAATCAGCGCCGAACGGTTCGGCCGGCGCGGCGGCGACTCGGGTCGCGCGTTCCGCCGCGGCCCCCAGCGCGGAGGAAGGGCAGACGAAAAGCCGGGCGGCCTTGGCGAAGGTCGCGACCGCCGATGAAGCCCAAGCCAAGAATGCAGCCGCGCGCAGCGCCGAGGAATGGATCAAGCGGATCCGCGAGCTGAGGAACGCGGGCCGGCAGGACGAGGCGGCGAAAGAGCTCGCGGCGTTTCGCAACGAGTACGGGGAGCGCGCCGAAGCGCTGTTGCCTGCCGATTTGCGCGCGTGGGCTCCCGCACTCACGACGCCTGCGTCGAAGTGATCGCGTCATCACGGAACGTTCCCGGGTATCGCCCTCCGGGCTCAACCCGGGCTACGCCGGACCCACGTACGCCGATTTCGGTTGCGTGAAATACGCGTGCAGGGGCCGTAGCCCGGGATGAGCGCAGCGAATCCCGGGAATCCCCTCAACGGAACGTTCCCGGGTATCGCCCGAAGCCTGTCCTGAGCGAAGTCGAAGGGGGCTCAACCCGGGCTACGCCGGACCCACGTACGCCGGTTCCGGTTGCGTGAAGTACGCGTGCAGGATGTGATAGACCGTCAGGTAGTTCTTCTGCTGGAAGCTCGCATGCGAGATGCCGGCCATCATCGAGAACTGCTTGTCCGGGTGCGGCAGCCGCTTGAAGAATTCGATCAGGTCGTCGAAGGCCGCGATGCCGTCGTACTGCCCGCGCAGGATCAGCGTTGGCATCGTGATCCTGACCGGATCGACAACCGGCAGCTTGGAACACATGTCGATGTAAGTGCCGTTGGGCATCGAGTCGTCGAGCGCAAGAATCGCATCGGCGAACGCATCGACGACGCGTGGCTCCGCGGTGTCCGGATGATCGCGCTGAAAAATCGAGCGCACGAACGCGCGGTCGATCGGCCTGCGTTTGGTGGCGAGGAATTCCGGCAATTTTTTTCTGCGCTGCTCGAGCGTCGGCGCGCCCGCGCCGGTCCAGACGAAGGCGTCCAGCGCGAGGCGCGACACGCGGTCCGGATGGCGCTGCGCGAACAGCGCCGCGCGCAGCGCCCCCGACGAGATCCCGTAGACCATGAACGCACGAATGCCGCGCGTGTGGGTGATGTACTCGGTCGCTGCGGCGAGGTCGTCGGCGCCCTCCGCGATGTCGCAATAGATGTCGCGCGTCTTGCCGGAGCGGCCGTAGCCTTCCATGTCGACGGTCCAGCAGACAAAGCCGCGCTGCGCGAACCAGTCCATCACGGACGAATCCGGTCGGTCCGGAACGGTGAGATCGAAGGTCGGCTGCGACGCCATCGACGAGCCGTGGACGAAGAGCACGGCCGGCTTGCCCTCCGGCGAGTCGACGTACTTCTCCCATAGAAACAGGCGGACGTCGCCGTCGAGCGTCTGCTTCTGCGTCCAGTGCTCGACGCCGGACACTTGTGTTGCCTTGTCCATCGCCCTCCTAGTCGATCTTCGCGCCGGTCTCGCGGATGACCCTGGCCCAGAGCTCCTTTTCCGAGCGGAAGAACGCTCCGAACTCTGCGGGCGTCGAACCGACGATTTCGATTCCTGCGCTCGCCATGTAGGTCTTCACTTCGGAAGTCGCCAGCACCTGCGTGAGTTCGCGAAAGAGCTTGTCGACGATCGGGGCCGGTGTTCCTTTCGGCGCGAGGAGTCCCATCCAAACGTAGGCCTCATAGCCCGCCACTCCCGATTCCATTACCGTGGGCACGTCCGGAAGTTGCGGTGAGCGTTTCGCCCCGGTCACTGCCAGCGCCCGGAGCTTGCCTACCTTGATGTGGCCGACCATGCCGGCGGTCCCCGGGATCGACATTTGCACCTGTCCGCCGAGCAGATCGGCGGTCGCCTGGCCGCTGCCGCGATACGGCACGTGATTCATCTTCATCCCGGTCATCGACGCGAGCAGCGCGACAAAGAGGTGTTGGCCGCTGCCGTTGCCCGACGATGCATAGTCGATCCGGCCGGGCCGCTCTTTCACGTACGCGACGAACTCCTGGAACGTCTTGACTGGCAGCGACGGGTAGACGACCAGCACGCCGGGCTCGCGACCGATCAGCGAGATCGGCGCGAAGTCCTCGATCGGGTCGAAGGAGAGCTTGGGGTACAGCGTGGCGCTGATCGCATTCGTTTGCGAGGCGAGCAGCAGCGTGTAGCCGTCGGGAGGCGCCTTCGCGACGACTTCGGTCCCGATGGTCGCACCCGCGCCGGGCTTGTTATCGACGATAACCTGCGTTCCGAGGCGCTTCGATAGCTCCTGTGCAATCACGCGCATGGGACCGTCGACTGCGCCGCCCGGAGAGAACGGCACGACCACCCGCACCGGCCGTGACGGATAGTCCTGCGCCCTAGCCGCGGGCGGACAAAACGCGACCAACACCGTCACGGCGAAAAGTAGCGCCACGGGCCATCGCTTCTTCGACCCGAACATCGGCAGATTATGCGCCCGCACGCTGCCGCAGCAGCTTCTTGATCGGCGCGGGGAGCGCTGCGCCGGCGACGTCGGCGAGCGGCATCCATACGAGGCCCGGCTCCTCCGCGCGGCGCGGCCAGTTATGCACGGCGCAGGGCAGCGGCTGCAGCGTCAGGTGAAAATGAGTGAAACCGTGCTCGATCGCCGGCAGCGGGGTCTGTTTCGCGACGCGCGCCGAAAAGCGGGCCTGGCAATACGCCACGGCGTCGGCACCAGACTCGAGCTCGGGCAGGCTCCACAATCCCGCCCAGACCCCTGTCGGCGCGCGCCTCTCCAGCAGCACTTCGCCCTGGCGCTCGAGCAAGAGCACCGTAATCGCGCGCTGCGGCAGCGTCTTCTTTGGCCGTGGCGCCGGCAACTCATCGATGCGGCCTTCGCGCCGGGCGACGCAATCGCGTGCGATCGGGCACGCGTCGCAACGCGGCGATCCGCGCAGGCACACCGTCGCGCCGAGATCCATCAGCGCCTGTGTATACGTCTCAATGTCGTTTTCGGGAAGCAACGATTCGGCGCGCTGCCACAGAGAACGCTCGACCTCGGGGTCACCGGGGAAGCCTGCGATGCCAGCGTGCCGGGCGAGCACGCGCTTGACGTTGCCGTCGAGGATCGCGCCGCGCGCGCCAAACGCGAATGCCGCAATCGCCGCCGCGGTCGAGCGGCCAATGCCCGGAAGACTCGCGACCGCGTGAGCGACGCGCGGAAACGCGCCGCCGTGCTGGTCGACGATCACTCGCGCCGCACGGTGCGCGAGATGCGCGCGGCGATAGTAGCCGAGCCCGCTCCAGATCTCGAGCACGCGCTCGAGCGGCGCCGCGGCGAGGCTGGCGACATCGGGAAACGCGGCAAGAAAGCGATGGTAATACGGAATCACCGTCGCGACCTGCGTTTGCTGCAGCATGATCTCCGACAGCCAGACGCGATACGGATCGCGCGTGCGCTGCCAGGGCAGGTCACGCCGTCCGTGCTTCTGCTGCCATGCGATGAGTCGCGATGCGAACGATCGCGGCAAGATGCTTATCTACCGGAGAGACGTTGCCGAGCCTTGCCCGCCGCTTCCGAGTTGGGGTATTTGGCAACGAGATCCTCGAGCGTGCGCCGCACGCCTCCGGCGTCGCCGAACTCGAGCTGGCAACTCGCGATATTGAGCATCGCGTCAGGCACTTTCTGGCTGTCGGGGTACATCGCGATCAGTTGCCGCTGGGTCGCGATCGCGGCGCGGAAATCCTTGAGCGCGTACTGCGCGTTGCCGGCCCAGTACATCGCGGAGGGTGCGAGCGCACTCCGCGGATACGCGCGCGCGAACGCCTGGAAGCTCGCCACGGCCGCGGCGTAGTTGCCGCTCTTGAACTGATCGAGCGCGGCGTCGTACGCGCGCTGTTCGCCGGCGATGTCGGCCGCGGCCGGCGGCGTCCGCGAAGGCGTCGCCGCGGCGCTGTCGGTCGTGGCGGGTGGAACGTTCGCCGCGGTCGCGGCGGGGGAACCCGCGCTGGCCGCGCTTTCCAGCTTGCGCAGCCGTCCGTCGAGATCGAGATACAGATCGCGCTGGCGCTTCTGCGCCTGCTCCAGCTCGTAGGTCAGCACCTCGTACTGGCCGCGGAGCCTCGCGATGTCGGCCTTGATCTGCTCGACGTCGTGGAGAAGCTCGACCAGTCCTTGACTCTTGACCGTCGCCTCGAGCGTGCCGAGGCGACCACTGAGCGAGCTTTCGAGTTGATCGACGCGGCTCTTGAGCAGCTCGATGCGCTTGCGCGCCTCGTCGTCGTCGAATATCGCTGCGTACGCCGGCGCGATGGGCAGGTGCGCGGCGACCGCGACCAACAGGAGGACGGGCGCGACGACGGCGCCCAAGCGGCCGCGCAGCATCCTACGGCCTCTCGCTACTCGCCGGCGTAGACCACGTCGTCGCGTCGGTTCTCCGCCCACGCCGCTTCGTCGTGACCCATGCTCCTCGGCTTCTCCTTGCCGAAGCTCACGGTCTCGACCTGCGAGTCGGTCGCGCCGTAGAGCAGCATCATGCGCTTGACGGTGTCGGCGCGGCGCTGGCCGAGCGCGATGTTGTACTCCCGGCTTCCGCGCTCGTCGGCGTTGCCCTGGATCGTCATGCGCGCCGTGCGGTTCGTTTGCAGATACTTCCCGTGCGCCTCGATCAACGGCTTGTATTCGTCCTTGACCGCGTAGCTGTCGTAGTCGAAGTACACGCTACGCTTGGAAAGCACGCTGCGCGGATCCCGCAGCGGATTTCCCTGCGTGCCAGTGGTCGTGCCGGTCACGCCGGTGCCCGTTGTGCCCGCGGTCCCGGCGCCCGGCGCTGTCGCCCCGGGTGACGGCGTACGTTCTTCGACCGGTGCCTTGTCCGTCGTCGGTGTCGTCTGACAGCCCGCGAGCAGCGCGGCAATCGCAATGCCCGCCCAGAGCGCCTGCCTTAAGTTTCGGTGGCTTGCTTGGTGCATGATCAATCTCCCATGGTCACTTGGGCAGCGGGCCCCACGCGGGCTCGCGCACATCGCTCGCGGCGGCGGTAAGCCGCTGCTTCACGCGACCGTCGCTGGAAACCGCGGCCAATATACCACGGCCTCCGCCCTCGGACGCGTACAGGATCAGCTTGCCATTCGGCGCGACCGAAGGCGATTCGTCGATCGTACCCTGCGTCAAAATCTGCACCTGTCGCGTCGCGAAATCCTCGATCGCCACGTTGAAGCGGCCGCCGTCGCGGCGCACGAAGACGAATCCCTTGCCGTCGGGCAGATGCCTCGGCGACACGTTATAGCTGCCGTCGAAAGTCATCCGTTCGACCGCGCCATTGCCGAGCGTCAGCCGATAGATCTGCGGACTGCCGCCACGGTCCGATGTGAACAGGATGGACCTCCCGTCGGGTGCAAAGTTCGCCTCGGTATCGATCGCGGCCGAGCTCATCAGCCGCTGCACGCCGCTGCCGTCCGCGTTGATCAGGTAGAGCTGCGAGCCGCCATCGCGCGACAGCGTGACGGCAAGCCGGCTGCCGTCGGGTGCCCATGCAGGCGCGCTGTTGCTGCCGCGGAAGTTCGCGAGTATCTGCCGCTGCCCGCTCGCGAGCGATTGCACGTAGATGATCGGCTTTTTGCTTTCGAGCGAGACGTACGCGATCCGCGAACCGTCGGGCGACCACACCGGAGACAGCAGGGGCTCGTTCGAAGTAACGATGATCTGCGCGTTGTAACCGTCGGCTTCGGCGACCAGGAGCTCGTAGCGCGGTCCCTGCTTGGCGATGTAGGCGATGCGCGTGCTGAAGACGCCGACGTCGCCCGTCAGTTTCTCGTAGATGATGTCGGCGATCTTATGCGCCGTGGCGCGAAACTGCGACGGCGCGACGACGTAGGAGACGCCTGCGAGCTGCTTCTGCTTTACCGCGTCGAGCAGGAAGAAGCGCACTTCGACCCTGCCGTCCGACTGCGGCGTCACGTTGCCGACGACGACTGCGTCTGCGCCACGCGCGGTCCACTCGGCGAAGCGGACGTCGTCCGCCCGCGCCGGCCGCGGGTTGACTCCGGCGGGATCGATCAGCTTGAACAGTCCGCTGCGGGCAAGATCGGCGCCTACGATCCCGGTCAACGGGTATGGATAATTGGCTTCGCCGGCGAACGGCACGATGGCGATCGGCACCGTCGTCCCGCCGCCGCCGATAATGTCGATGGTGAGCTGGGCACGCGCCAGGTTGCTGGCGAGACCGATGGCGAGCGCCGTGAACCACGCAAGCGTTGCGAAGAGGCGAAGAGATCGGGTCATCGGTAGGCGGATAACGCTCGGCTCGGCGATCGGCCGGTGACGGCGATGCGCGAAAGGCGCGGGAGATTATAACGAGCGGGCGAGCCGGATCGGGTCAATGAACGGTCAGTGCGGCTTGATCATGCTGTCCAGGCCGAACGCGTCGCGCAACCGGTCGGCCGTTCGTCTCGCGTCATCGCGGGTCGGATAAGGTCCTACGACGACGCGGTACAGTCCCGCCGCTTCGTGCACCTTCGCTTCGACGCCGAGAACTCCCGTTTGGTTCGCCACGTGCATGACAAACGCCTGGGCGTTGACGTTGTTGGTGAACGCGGCCAACTGGACGACGTAGCCGCCTCCTTCCGGTCCGACCGGGATCGGCGCACCCGCGGCCGCTTCGGTAGCGGCGACCGGAGGCAACGGCACCGCAGCCGCCGTCGTAGGCGCATCGCCCGGCAGTACGCTCTCGACTTCGACCTCGCCGCTGCCTCGCTGCGCAATGCCGATGCGATATGCCGCCGCATAGGAGAGGTCGATGACGCGGCCGCGATGAAACGGGCCGCGATCGTTCACTCGCACGACCACGCTCTTCCCCGTGGCGAGACTGGTGACGCGCGCGTACGAAGGCAGCGGCAGCGTGGGGTGCGCAGCGGTCATGGCGTACATGTCGTAGATCTCGCCGCTGGAGGTCTTCTGATTGTGGAATTTGCGGCCGTACCACGACGCGAGCCCGCGCTCGCGGTACGGCCGCAGGCTGGTCGCCGGAACGTACTCGCGGCCGAAGACAGAGTATGGCCGATTGGCGAAGCGGTTCAGCGGTTCGAGTTTCGGAACGGCATCGGGGAGCGCGTCGAGATTGGCGGGCGGTCTCTCACCCGGGCCGTCGTCCTTGTAGTAGCCGCCCGCCCGAGGCGCTACGGGCGGAACCGGCGGGGTCGCCGCCGGCGTTGCAGGCGCGGAAGGCTCGGGCGGCCCGCCAAGGGGCGGTGCCGCGCACGCGACCAACGCAAGCGCGAGAGCAGCGATGAGCGTCCTCGCGGCAACACTTCTTTCGTTTATCTGTATCACTTCCCGGGCTCACCACGAACGGCCGTCCTTTGACCGGTGCGACTCGGCGACATATAGTCGGCGATTATACGATCAGCGTTCTTCCCTTCGTGCGCGGAGGTCGGGTGCAAAAAAAAGCGTTGCTCGCCGGCGGAGCGCTGGCGTTCGCGATCGTCGCATTCGTATTGGGCTTGCGCGCCGCAGGCAAGGCGGACGCCGGCGGGTTTCTCGGCCCCGCTTCGCTGCTCTCGGACATCAATCTGACGCTG
This sequence comes from Pseudomonadota bacterium, assembly GCA_030854785.1. Lineage (GTDB taxonomy): Bacteria > Pseudomonadota > Gammaproteobacteria > Burkholderiales > Casimicrobiaceae > PALSA-1003. The sequence continues at coordinate 5,886 of JALYSM010000119.1, read as the reverse complement.
GAGATTCTGCTTGTCCTGGGGCTGACCTTCGGCATGGTGCTCGCCCGCAGCGGCCGCATCGAAGCGCACCGTATCAACCAGACCGTTTGGGTCCTGGTGAATGCCGCGCTGGTCCTCTGCATCATGATTCCTTCGCTGCAGAATGCCAAACCCGGGAGCTTCGCCGATCTCGCGAAGGTTTCGACCGGACTGCCATTGCTCCACGCCGCGGCAGGCGTGCTGACGCTGGCGGCCGGTCTCTGGCTCGTATTGCAGATGAACGACGTACTGCCGCAGCGCTGGCACACTGCCAGGTGGAAGACGCTGATGCGGTTCACGCTCACGGGTTACTGGCTGGTCGCGCTGCTCGGCATCGGCATTTACTACATGTGGAATGTCGGTTGATCGCGCCCGCCGCGACTCGGGCCCCGGGATTCGCCATCGGCTCATCCCGGGCTACGTATGGAACGTCGGTTGATCGCACCCGCCGCGACTTAGGCCCCGGGATTCGCCTGCGGCTCATCCCAGGCTACGCATGGAACGTTGGTTGATCGCACCCGCCGCGACTTAGGCCCCGGGATTCGCCTGCGGCTCATCCCAGGCTACGCATGGAACGTAGGTTGATCGCGCCAGCCGCGACTTAGGCCCCGGGATTCGTCTACGGCTCATCCCGGGCTACGTATGGAATGTCGGTTGATCGCCTGCTCCGCTCACGTCTTGATGAGCTTGCGGTTTGCCTGCACGTTCATCAGTATCCCCAAGCCGATGAAAAGACTGACCAGCGCCGTGCCGCCATAGGAAACGAGCGGTAGCGGTACTCCAACAATGGGGAGCAGCCCGCTCACCATCGCCATGTTGACGAACGCATAGGTGAAGAACATCAGCGTGATCGCCCCGGCGACAAGACGGGTGAAGAGCGTCGACGCATTGGCGGTGATCATCAGCGCGCGGCCGATGAGCAGCAGGTAGAGCACGAGCAGAACCGTATTGCCGATCAGCCCGAACTCCTCCCCGAACACCGCGAAGATGAAGTCGGTGTGGCGCTCGGGCAGGAAATCGAGATGCGTCTGCGTGCCGTTGAGCCAGCCCTTGCCGATAATGCCGCCCGAGCCGAGCGCGATCGACGCCTGCGAGCTGTGGTACCCCGCGCCCAGCGGGTCGCGCGCGGGATCGATGAAGGTAAGGATGCGTTCCTGCTGATAGTCGTGCAGATGCGACCATATGAGCGGAGCGGCAGCGCCGGCGACCGCGGCGAGACCCAGCATGATCTTCCCCGACAATCCGGCGAGATAGAGCACGTAGAAGCCGGAGGCGCCGATCATCAGCGCGGTGCCGAGGTCGGGCTCCCGCTTGATCAGCCAGACGGGCAGCGCGATCAACACGGCGGCGACGAGGAAGTCGACGAAACGCACCCGCGTTTCGCGCTTCTGGAAGTACCACGCGAGCATCAGAGGCAGCGCGATCTTCATGAGTTCGGACGGCTGGAAGCGCCCGATCCCCAGGTTGAGCCAGCGGCGCGAGCCGTTGACCACGGTGCCACCGAGCGCCACGGCGACGAGCAGCAGCACCGCGATCGCGTACAGCGGCACTGCGGCGCGAAAGAGTTGCTGCGGCGCGACGTTGGCAACGATCCACATCAGCACCAGCGCGAAGCCGAGCGACAGCGCCTGGCTGGTTACGCGCGCCACATTCTGATCGGACGCGGAAAACAGCGTCACCAGCCCGACGCCGACGATCGCGAGCGCCGAGGCCATCAGAAAGTTGTCCACGCGGCGCGCGAGCAACTCCCACATGTTGCCGATCAGCGCAAGGAAATTGTGCATTCGAGGACTTCCCGTTCTCAGTCGCTCTCGTCGTCGGTCGCGCGCGGAGCTTCGGGCGAAGGCGCAGCCGGCCGGCGGCCGAGCAGATGGTAGTCGAACACCGCGCGGGCGATCGGCGCGGCGGCCTGTGCGCCGAAGCCGCCGTTCTCGACCAGTACCGCAATCGCGATCCGCGGACGATCGGCCGGCGCGTACGCGAGATACCAGGCGTGGTCGCGCAGGCGCTCATCGACGTGGCTCGCCGAGTATTTCTCGCCTTTGAGCGAGAACAGTTGCGACGTGCCGGTCTTGCCCGCGGACACGTACTGCGAACCGACGAAGGCACGCGCACTCGTGCCTTCCCTGGCAACGCCGATCAACGCATTCTTGACAACGGCGAGATGCTCGGGCTTGACCGCCACGGTATGGCTCGCCTGCGGCGCGATTTCGCGCACCGTGCCCGTCTTGACGTTCTCGATTCTGCGCACGAGATGCGGGCGGAACACGACACCGTCGTTGGCTATGGTCGCGATCGCTTCGGCCTGCTGTAACGGCGTGAACGCGTTGTAGCCCTGGCCGATGCCCGCCGAGATCGAATCGCCCAAGTACCACTTGCGGTGTTCGTCGCGGTAATTCTTGCCGGCAAAGCGCTCGCGCTTCCACTCGCGCGACGGCAGCACCCCGGCCAGCTCGCCCTCGATGTCGATGCCGGTCTTGCTGCCGAAGCCGAACCGCGCCAGAAAGTCGTGGGTCACGTCGATGTCGGTCTCGCCGGCGAGCATGTAGTAATACGTGTCGCATGAGACGACGATCGACTTGGTCATGTCGACGTAGCCGTGGCCGCCGGGCTTGTCGTCGCGGAAACGGTGCGCGCTGCCCGCGATCTGGAAAAAGCCCGGATCGAAGATCGTTTGTGTGGCGGTGCGTTTGCCCGACGTGAGCGCGGAGAGCGCGAGAAACGGCTTGATCGTCGAGCCGGGGGGATACGAGCCGCGCAGCGGCCGGTTCAGCAACGGCTTGTCCGGAGAATCGTTGAGCGCGTCCCAGCTCGCGGGATCGATGCCCTCGACAAACAGGTTCGGATCGAACCCGGGCTTGGATATGAAAGCCAGCACCTCGCCCGTCGCCGGATCGATCGCGACGAGCGCGCCCCGGCGTTCGCCGAACGCGGCTTCGGTCGCCTGCTGCAGTTTGATATCGAGCGAAAGCCTGAGGTTGTTGCCCGATATCGGCGCGGTGCGCGAGAGCGTACGCACGGCGCGGCCGCCCGAATCGACCTCGACTTCTTCCACTCCGGTCGTTCCGTGCAGCTCGCGTTCGTAGGACAGCTCGAGCCCGACCTTGCCGATGTAGTCCGAGCCCTTGTAGTTTGCGGTTTCGTCCCATTCGTCGATGCGTTCGATGTCCCGGTCGTTGATGCGGCCGATGTAGCCGATGACGTGCGACGCGATCTCGCCAAACGGATACTGGCGGAACAGCCGCGCCTTGATCTCCACGCCGGGAAAGCGGTAGCGGTTGACAGCGAAGCGTGCGACCTCCTCGTCGGAAAGGCGCGTGCGTAGCGGCAGGCTTTCGAAATTTCTCGTCTCCTCGAGCAGCCGCCGGAAGCGCTTGCGGTCGCGCTGCTGGATATCGACGAGCTTGCCCAGCTCGTCGACCGTTTCGTCGAGGTTTTTTACGCGCGAGGGCGTGACTTCGAGCGTGTACGCCGAGTAGCTCTGGGCGAGGACAATGCCGTTGCGGTCGGTAATGACGCCGCGGTTGGGAACGATCGGCACGATGGCGATGCGATTACTCTCGGCGAGCGTCTGATAATGCTGATGCTGGAACAATTGCAGATAGATGAAGCGGGTGACGAGCCCCGCGAAGCCCAACACGATAAGCGCGGCCGCGACCATCAGGCGGCGGCGGAAATAGGAGAGCTCGCGTTCGGGATTCTTGAGCTCGGGCGGCTCGAGCGACGAGAACGGGCGGCCGCGCTTGACGAAAAGTCGTCGCATGGGTGTTCAGCGCTCGGCCTGCGACCGCCGCAGCCGCTGCGGCCACTGCAACATGATTGTCACCACGGGCCAGAGCAGCGCCCCGACCAACGGTCCGACCGCGTACGTCCAGCGCGGCATCGGAGCCCCGCCGACGACACGCACCAGCAGCACCAGCGCGGCGCAAAACAGGAGCAGGACCGCGACCTGGGCCGCCTGCTGCCACAACGGAAAGCGCAGTACCCGCCGGCGAAAATACTCGGCGGCATAGGCGAGCACCGCGTACGCGAGCGCGTGCTGACCGAACACCGTTGCGTCGGCCACGTCCATGAGCAGGCCCAGGCACCACGCCGTGCCGACGCTGATCAGGCGAGGCGTCTGGATGCACCAGTACAGCAGCACCAGCGCAAGAAAGTCGGGCTGCAATCTCAACGCGACGCCGCTGACCGGAACCAGGTTCGCGATCAGGCCGAGCATCAGCGTAAGCATGACGAACCACGGCTTGACCGGGAGCAGGATCTCCTCGGGTCGCGAGAGCGCAAACGAAGGCATGTGCGGCATGTTGGGGCCGTTCTAGCCGCGACGTCTGCCGCGGCCCTTGCGCGGCGTGTCCGATTCCGCCGGCTCTTCCGGTCGCTGGCGCTGCGCCGCGGCCTGGCCGAGGATCAACACGTGCGGGCTCTTCTCCACGCCGGCGATCGGCTTGCAGGTCACGCGGGCGAAGATCTGGCCCGTCTCGCGCTCCACCGACACGACTTGCGCCACCGCAAGACCCGCGGGATACGTGCCATCGATGCCGGACGTCAATAGCCTGTCGCCGGCCTGGATCTCCACGTTGGGGGAAAGAAAGCGCAACTCCGGCAGCCGTCCGCTGCCGGCGCCGTACATCACGCTGCGCACGCCGCTCCGCTCGTCCTTCACCGGTACAGCGTGATCCTTGTCGGTCACCAGCGTCACTTCGGCCATATACGGGAACACGCGCGTGACCTGACCGACGACGCCGACTTCGTCGATCACTGCCTGGCCGGACTGCACGCCGGCGGCTTCGCCCTTGTCGACAAAAAGCTTCTGCGTGAACGGATCGCGTCCGGAGTAGAGCACCTCGGCCGCGGTCGTCGCGCCCTGAAAGCGCTTCTCGACGTTGAGTAGGGCGCGCAACCGCGCATTCTCCTGCTGCAACAGCTGATAGCCCTGCACGGTAGGCGCGTCGGAGAGCAACTGTTGCCTGAGCGCAGCGTTATCTCCGGCGAGCTCGCTCTGCGAGGAAAAGTAGTTCGCGAGATGCGCAAGCGCTTCGCCCGGCAGCTGCACGAGGCGCTGCAACGGGTACAGCGCCACCGCCACGACCTGACGTACGCTCTCGAGATAGCGGTAGCGCGTGTCGGCAAACAGCACGGCGAGGGAGAGCAACCCGAAGAAGGCGAGCCGCGCGAGCGGCGAGGGACCGCGATGAAAGAATGGCGGCGGCTCGACCGGGATGTGACGCATGGGGCAAGGTCAAGCGATCAACGTCGAATGCTCAACCCACGGTAAACTCAATCATATGTGAAGATGGTGGACAGTTTTTCCATGTTCTCAAGTGCCTTGCCGCAGCCGCGGACCACACAGGTCAGCGGATCGTCGGCAACGATCACCGGCAGCCCGGTCTCTTCCATTATCAGCCGATCGATGTCGCGCAGCAGCGCGCCACCGCCGGTCAGCACCATGCCGCGCTCGGCGATATCGGCGCCCAGTTCGGGAGGCGTACGCTCGAGCGCGCTCTTCACCGCCGACACGATGCTGTTCAGAGGATCGGTCAGCGCCTCGAGAATCTCGTTCGACGAAACGGTAAAGCTGCGCGGAATGCCTTCGGCGAGATTGCGGCCCTTGACCTCCATTTCCTTCACTTCCGAGCCAGGGAACGCCGAACCGATGGTTTTCTTTATCGTCTCGGCGGTGGTCTCGCCGATCAGCATGCCGTAATTGCGGCGGATATAGTTGACGATGGCTTCGTCGAACTTGTCCCCGCCCACGCGCACGCTGCCCGAGTACACCATCCCGCCCAGCGAGATCACGCCGACCTCGGTCGTGCCGCCGCCGACGTCGAGGACCATCGAGCCGATCGCCTCCGAGATCGGCAGGTCCGC
>JALYSM010000116.1 GCA_030854785.1 Pseudomonadota bacterium | reverse complement strand
GCCGGATCCTCGGCCGGTGCCAGCCAAACGCCAGCATCGCCACGGGCGATCATTACGGCGCGGTTCCCGAGCCATAGTGACAGCGGCACGATGATGGGCGTGGCTTCGGGCACGTCCGCGAGCGACGACGCATCGCGCAGCAGCGTCCACCGATCGTCGACGATCGCGTCGTCTTTAATGAGCTGCGGCATACACGCGCTCTTTGAACGGGTCGACGCCGAGCCGGCGGACGGTATCGATGAAGCGCTCGTCCTCGTGGCGGTTCTCGACGTAGACGTCGATCAGGCGGCCGACGACGTCGGGCATTTCTTCCGCCGCGAAGGACGGGCCGATGACCTTGCCCAGCGACGCGTGCTCGCCCTGGCCGCCGCCGATCGAAACCTGGTACCACTCCTGGCCGCTCTTGTCGACGCCGAGCACACCGATGTTGCCGACGTGATGGTGGCCGCAGGCGTTCATGCAGCCCGAGATATTCAAGTCCACCTCGCCGATATCGTAGAGGTAGTCGAGATCGTCGAAGCGCCGCTGAATGGCTTCGGCGATCGGAATCGACTTGGCATTGGCGAGCGAGCAGAAGTCCCCGCCCGGGCAGCAGATGATGTCGGTCAAAAGCCCGATGTTCGGCGTGGCGAAGCCCAGCGCCTTCAGCTCGCTCCACAGCGCCAGGAGCGCGGACTGCTTGACGTCGGTGAAAATCAGGTTCTGCTCGTGCGATACGCGCAGGCCGCCGAAGCTGTACGCGTCGGCGAGATCTGCAACGGTGTCCATCTGGTCGGAGGTCGCATCGCCGGGCGGTACGCCGGTTTTCTTGAGCGATAGCGTCACGACGGCGTAGCCCGGCACCTTGTGCGGGAATACGTTGCGCTTTACCCAGTTGCCGAAGGCGCGATTGTCCGCAATCGCGGCGCGAAAACCCGTATCGTCGCCGGAAAGCCGCTCGTAAGGCGGCGGCACGAAGAATGCGGACAGGCGGGCGATCTCCTCGTCGGGCACGGTCGCCGGGCCGCCTTTGAGGCGCTCCCAATCGGCCTCGACGTGCTTCGCGAACACCTCGGGCGTCATGTCCTTGACCAGGATTTTGATCCGCGCCTTGTAGATGTTGTCGCGCCGGCCGAAGCGGTTGTACACGCGCAGGATCGCGTCGAGGTAGTTGAGGATTTCCTCCCGCGGCAGGAATTCGCGGATAACGTGGCCGATCATCGGTGTGCGGCCGAGGCCGCCGCCGACGAGCACGCGGAAGCCGACTTGGCCCCCTGCGTTCCTCACGGCGTGCACGCCGATATCGTGCACCAGCGTGGCCGCGCGGTCGGTCGCCGACCCGCACACCGCGATCTTGAACTTGCGCGGCAGGTACGCGAACTCCGGGTGGAACGTCGACCACTGGCGGAAGAGCTCGCAATACGCTCTGGGATCGACGACTTCGTCGGCGGCCACGCCGGCAAAATGGTCGGAAGTGATGTTGCGCACGCAGTTGCCGCTGGTCTGGATCGCGTGCATCTCTACCGTGGCGAGCTCGGCCAGAATATCGGGCACATCTTCGAGCCGCGGCCAGTTGAATTGGATGTTCTGGCGCGTGGTGAAGTGACCGTAGCCTCTGTCATACTTGCGTCCGATATGCGCCAGCTTGCGCAGCTGCGTCGACGACAGCAAGCCGTAGGGAATGGCGATCCGCAGCATCGGCGCGTACTTCTGGATGTACAAGCCGTTTTGCAGGCGCAGCGGGCGAAACTCGTCCTCCGTCAGCTCGCCGGCGAGAAAGCGCCGCGTCTGGTCGCGAAACTGCGCGACGCGCTCGGCGACGAAGCGATGGTCATAGGAGTCGTAGCGGTACATTCGTGGGCTCCGGATGGGTACAGCCTACCGGTATGCCCATATATGCAAAAAGGAATGATTGGCGATTAGATGATAGCGTTGAAGCATAACGACGCCCCGGACATAGCGAGTTGGGTCAATGGACCATGGTGCATGGCCTGATTCTGTTTGCGCACGGGTCACGCGAGCCCGGCTGGGCCGAGCCCTTCGAGCATCTGGCCGCCCGGGTTCGCGTCGTGGTTCCCGAAGCGCAGGTGCGCCTGGCGTTTCTTGAGTTGATGCAGCCCGATCTGGAAGGCGCCGCGGCACAACTCGTGTCCGCAGGGGTCGATACCATCCGCGTGGTTCCGATCTTCTTAGGGCAAGGAGGACACCTTCGGCGCGACTTGCCGTTGTTGATCGATGATCTTCGGGCGCAATTCCCCCGAGCGAAATTCGGCTATGCGCCGGCGGCGGGCGAGGATGCCGGCGTCCTCGATGCGATCGCAGCCTATTGCGGGCGCCAACTGAAGGGAGGGTGATCCGCGCGGGAAGCGCGGGCCGGAGGAAGCAGAGTCCCTTTGGTCGCTAACTTTACATAATAACAATTATACGTCTTTCGAGGATCCAAGGCTTGAGCCGATGCGCCGGCCGTGCAGCGCGAGCGCCACCCATGACAGCCCGGTGAAAACCGCCCCCGCATAGAACGTGTGCGCCGGTCCGAACGCGTCCCACAGCCATCCCGCGAGCGCGCTGGCGGCGAGGAGCGCGACGCCGCTGACGAGATTGAAGAGGCCGAACGCCGTACCGCGCAAGTCGGCCGGGGCCGTCGCTGCGACGAGCGCGGCGAATACGCCCTGCGTCAATCCCATGTGTACGCCCCAGACCGCGGTGCCGGCGAACAGGATCGAAATCGAGTGCGCGTTCGCGAGCAGCAGGTCGGCGACGATCAACGCCAGAAGCCCGCCCTGCAACAACGCGCTCTGCCGACCCCGATCGGCCAGCACCCCGGCCGGATAAGCGACCATCGCATAGACGATGCTCATGAGTGCCATGACGAGCGGGATCCACGCCAGCGCCATACCGATGTCTTGGGCCCGCAGGACCAGGAATGCCTCGGAAAAGCGCGCCAGCGTCATTACTGCGGCGATACCCGTGATCGACCAGTAAGTCGCGGGCAGCCGCCTGATGTCCGCGAACGCGACACGCTGCGCGCCCTTGTGCGTCGCGCGCGACGCGGGCTCGCGTACGCCGACGACAAGCAGGATGACCGACGCGAACGCGGGCACCGCCGCCAGCCAGAACACCGTGCGGAAATCGCCGGCGAACCACAGCATCGCGGCGACTGCCAACAGGGGACCGGCGACGGCGCCCAGCGTGTCGAGCGCCTGGCGCAATCCGTACGCGGCGCCTTGCGAAGCTTTTGGCGTGATGTCCGCGATCAGAGCGTCGCGCGGGGCGCCTCGAATGCCCTTCCCCACCCGATCGATCAAGCGCGCGGCCACGATCCAGCTGAAAGACGTTGCCAGAGGAAACAGCGGTTTGCTCAGCGCCGCCAGTCCATAGCCCAACCCTGTCAGCACCTTGCGCCGCCGGAAATAATCGGAGAGGTAACCGGAAAAGACTTTGGTGCATAACGCGGTCGCCTCGGCGACGCCCTCGATCATCCCCACCGCGAACGCGCTGGCGCCCAGCGTCGTGACCAGAAACAGCGGAAGCAGACTGTGGATGAGCTCCGACGATGTGTCCATGAGGAGCGACACGAAGCCCAGCGTCCACACCCCTGCGGGAATGTTCCGCCACGCCGCGCGGCTCGGGCCCTTTGCGGTGTCCTGCGCCGGCTTATTGGCCAAAGTCGAAAGCGGCTGTGAGATCGCCCGCGCCCGGCCGCACACCGGGCAGCGGCTCGAGATCGAAGCGGCGCGTGATGAACTTGATGATCGAGGTCGTATCGTACTGCGTGTGATCGACGTAGCCGCGCCTGGCAAACGGCGAGACGATGATCGCGGGAACGCGCGATCCCGGACCCCATCGATCGCCGGCAGGCGGCGGCACGTGATCCCAGAAGCCGCCATTCTCGTCGTAGGTAACGATGATGGCGGTGCTCGACCACAGCGCGCTCGCCTTGATCCGCGCGATCAATCCGGCGATGTGGATGTCTCCTGAAAGCACATCGGTGTTTCCGGGATGCTCGTTAAGGCTGCCCTGCGGTTTGTAGAACGCGACCTGCGGCAAATTTCCCTTATCGATTGCCGCGTCCAGATCTGTGTAGTCCTTGAGATGACGCTCGCGGTCCGTGGTGCCCGGCGCAAAGCGGGCGAAATAGTTGAACGGTTGGTGATGCGCAACGAAATACGGCGAGCCGTCTTCGTTGTTGTAGATGATCCGGCGCTTCGCGTTCGGGTCCTGCATACCGTCTCGGAGTGCCGAGCTCCATGCGCCGCTGTACCATGCCCAGGACACACCCTTTGCCGACAGCGTGTCGCCGACCGTCCGCATCGTCTGCGGCGGCAGCGTGTACGCGCCGGTGCCGGCGAAGCGCCGATCGCCGCCGACGGCGGGAGGGACGCGGCTCGGCTGATAGGGCGGGTACGCGGTCGTCAGCGCATAGCCATCCTGCGTGAACTCACCCGCGACGAACTGCGCCGGTCCGTCGAGTGCCGATGCCGGTGACTCGGCCCTGCGCTTGAGCCAGCCCCGAGGGTCGAGCTGCGCGCGCCGCGCGGCCGGAGCGTCCCGATCCACCGGCGTGCAGGCGCAAACGAGCCAGAAGTGATTGAGGAACGAATCGCCGAACGCGCCCATGAAGAAGTTGTCCGCCAGCGTGTACTCATGGGCCCACTTCCACATCGGCAGCTTGGAGCCGTCGTAATAGCCCATCGCCAGCGCGCCGGCATCCGACACGGCCACGAAGCGGTCGTTCCGGCCGCCGTTGATCTGCTCCTGCTGCGGATAGAATTTGTGGATCAGGTCCGGCGTGCGCGCCGACAGTGGCAGGCTGACCGGCGCGGCGTCGATACGAAAGGGGCGATTGGGAAGATCTCGCGGAAACGCCGGGTCGGCCGCCTTGCCTTTCCAAACCGGCGGCAGGTGCGCTAACGGCTTGCCGTCGTTGTCGGTCTGCGTGTACTGCGCGGGGGTTGCGTTGGCGACGCCGTTCGCTCCCAGAAACAGGCCGTAGAGGTTGTCGAAGCTGCGGTTTTCCGCGTAGATGACGACGATGTGGTCGATTCGCGCCAAGCCTGATCGCGGCTGATCGGGTGGTGAAGCGCATCCGCCCAGCGTGCAGGCCAACGCAAGGAGCGCGACGCATCCGCCCGCACGTGCTTGCATCCCCTGCTCTGCTCGCGCGTCGCTCGGTGTTGGGCTCACGGCAGGTTTTCCTCCGTCGACGGCTGCCAGAGCTCGACCTTGTTGCCGTCAGGATCGATGAACCAGCCGAAGCGGCCGTACTCGTGGTCTTCGACTTCGCCGACCACCTGGGCGCCGCCAAGATGAACCTGACCGAGCGCGCCGTCGAGATCGTCGACGACAAGATTGAACATGAACTCGCGCGTCGACGGCGTGAAGTAGTCGGTGTTCGCCGGAAACGGACTCCAAACGGTGAAGCCGCGCGCTGGAAGCGCATTGGCGGCGAATTCGACGGATGATTTGCCGTCGCCGATACCCAGCCACTTGGCGTACCAGGCGAGCAGTCGCTCTGGGTCGGGTGACTTGAAGAACAGCCCGCCGAAGCCGAGGACCCGTGCCATCGTGTCTTTTCCCAGGTTCACTGCAGTATGACCGACGCACGCACCATGCCTGCACGCTCATGCCGGGCGACGAGCTCGACGTTGTCGCCAGCCTTCCCGCGCACGACCCATTCGACCTTGCCGCGGTCGTCGGTGACATGATAGTCCGGCCAGAACGATATGCCGGTGTGCTTGTAGGCCTTGCCCTCGAGCTGGCCGATTTCCTCCCGCCGCTTGCCGGCCACGAGCTCGCCACCGCCGGGAATGACAATCTCGGCGACCACACCGCGTACCACCTTGCGTTCCAGCGCGCGCTTGCTCACGTAGCTCGGCAGCCAACCGGTATTCTGCACGACCAACCGCACCCGCCACGCCCCGTCGCCGAGCGCGAGCGCGTCGGCCGCGACCAGTTCGAGCTTCGGCGAAAGCAGCGCCTGCCACACCAGCCATTGCGGAAATCTCGCAACCTCTCGCTCGAGGAACTGTGGCGGCGGATTTCCGAAGGCGTGGAATCGGTTCCAGCCACCGATCTCGACGGGCCCGAGCTCCGGATGATCGAAAGGTTTCCAGCCGGCGTGCGCCAATCCGCCGAGCTTGTTCTCGCTCCAGCGAAATATCTTCAGGTCATCCTCGATCGGATGATCGCGGAACCAGTCGATGTAGAGATACTTCTCGAGTCCGGCCTCGCGCATAGGGCTCCAGATTTCGACGACCCAGCTGAAAATACCCAGGTGGTCATAGATCCAGTCGAATGCGCCGCCGATGACGTCTTTCGGGTGGTAGCGAAATTCATGGTAGACCGAAATGTTCGGATACCCGGTCAACTCGGTGCCCTTCGCGCCAACTTTCTGGTAATGCCACAAATCCTCGCCATGCATTTCGGTATCGGGCAGATGATCGAAGGGACGCAGCAGCACCCCGCTCCAGGTATGGAAAGCAACCCCGCCGGTGATGTTCGGATGGCGGATTATGAAGTCGGCGACGGCGCGGACTTCGGGCTCCGAGGTCGGAAACGGGCCGGCCCCGAGCTGCTCGAATTCCTGGCGCCAGTTTCCAGGGAAGTTTCTATTTAGATCAATTCCTTGTCGTTGCTTCTTAATCTTCAACGTGAAGCCATCGTAGCCCTCAAGACGACCTTCGGGGAGGATGCGGTAGTACTTGCCGCCGATCTCGGTCGGCTGGCGCCGCACCATCAGCCTCGGTTCCTCGGGATGTCCCTTCCACAGGCCGTTGGGATCCGGAATGCGCATCTGCAGAATCCGGCCGTCGCCGTCGATGTCCTCGACCGTGAGTCCCTCGATGGCGTCTTCGTCGTACGGATAGCTGCGCGTGCTGGAACGGACGTACTTCGGCTTGTCCGCGAGGGCCCATTCGGCACCGTCCGGATTGATGCGCGGGCAGATATAAAAGGCACGTGTGTCCAGCGCGCGCGTTACGTCCGCATCCTTGCCATGATTTTCGACAAGATGCTTGAGAAAGTAGATGCAGGCTACCGACGCGGCGACCTCGGTCGAATGGATATTGCCATCGACCCAGAACGCGGGCTTCTCGCTCGCCGCGCCGCTCGCGTGATTGGTGACGGTGGCAAGCCAGATGTCCCTGCCTTCGTGACTGCGGCCGATCGCTTCGAGCGACACGAGCTGCGGGAATTCGGCGGCGAAGGCGTGGAGCAGGTCGGTGAGCTCGGCGTAGCGATAAAAGCGGTCGAAGTGGACGCTCGGCATGGAGTCTGGTTTGCGGGCAAAGCGCGAAGTGTGGCGGCCGCCTGCGGATGTCGTCAACGGTGCGCTGCAGAAAAAGCAAGCGCCGCCTTACGGCGGCCCGATTCGGCGACGCGCGCGTCAGATGCCGGCGTACCACTCGTAGCCGTTATCCTCCCAATAACCGCCCTTCCCGCCCGCGATCTTGTCGAAGCTTTGCACAAGCTCGACACGCATCACGTACTTCGCATGCTTGTAGCCGAGCTGGCGCTCGACGCGCAGGCGGACAGGCGCGCCGTTCGCGATCGGCAACGCCTTGTCGTTGAGCTCGTAGGCAAGGAGGGTCTGCGGATGGAAGGCATCGTTCATATCGATGCTTTCATAGTACGGGCTGGTTCCGTCATCCTCCATCGGGTCGGCGCAATAAAACATGACGTAGCGCGCCTCCCTCCTGGGTCGAAGCGCCTCCAGCAATGCGCCGAGCCGTGCGCCCTTCCATTTGCCGATCGCGCTCCAGCCTTCGACACAATCGTGCCGCGTGATCTGCGTGCGGCTGGGCAGCGCGCGCAACTCAGCAAGCGAAAGGCTTGCCGGCTGCTCGACCAGACCGCCGACCTCGAGCCGGTAATCGGCAAAGCCCGCGGCAGCGAGCGTCCGGTAGCGGGCATCGTTCGGCATCGCGGTGCCGTTACTGCGAAACTCCGGCGACCGATCGGCCTCGCTGAACTCCTGCGCCATTGCGGTGCGCGGCGTGATGAGATGGTGCGCGGCTTCCGACAGCTTTTCGCCAGCGCCAAGGATCCTTGGAAACCACTCCGTCCGCGACAGTGCATCGCAGCCCGACAGAGCCAACGCGCCCGCGGCACCGACGGTGCGCGCGAGAAAACGGCGGCGAGAGGTTCTAGCGTGCAGCTTCATCGGTTGCCTCCACTTCGACCCGGTAGCGCCCGGTGATCATCGAGCGCAAATGATTCCAGAAGCCGCTGACGATCACCTCGAACACGTGGATCAGCACGAATGCCACAAGCAACCACGCCACGATGAAATGGATGGTGCGTGCCGCCTGGCGCCCGCCGAAGATGTCGACCCAACCGGGGAACAGCGAATCGAGCCACGGTGACATCGCCAAACCCATCAGGATGACGAGCGGCAACAACACGAAGATGACCGAAAGGTATGCGAGCTTCTGGAGCACGTTGTAGCGTTTCGCCGCTTCCCCGGTGGGATGCTTGAAGCGGAGATGTTCGATGATCGACCGGCCGATCGAGCGCCAGTCGGCGGCGGTCGGCGCAAGATCGCGCGCGAAATGGCGGGCGGCGACCGAGTAGGCGACATAGCACACTCCGTTGATCACGAATACCCAGGCGAAGAACAGATGCCAGCGCCGCGCCATCGCCAGCCAGCGGGTGTCGGGGATCGTCAGCCACGAGGGAAAGGCGCGTGGAACCAGGTCCCCGTCCGCCCCTTTGGACGCGCCGAGCAGCCCCGTCGTGACGAAGTCATGGCTGAAGATCCGGGTAACTCCGATCAGGTCGCCCTCGGCATCCTGGGTCGCGGTAATCTCGAAAACGGGCGGGCGTCCGCTGTAAGAGGATTTTCCCCAGTAAAGCGCGGGATGCGCGCTGAAGATGTTGAGCCCGCTCAAGAGCAGGATCGCCAGCGCGATCACGTTGATCCAGTGCATCACACGTACCGGCAGCGTATGCCGGTAGTACAGGTATGTGCTCGAGCGGACGGCGGCCGCGGGTGGTGCGGTTTCCGCGATCGGCATGGCGAATCTCCTCGATCTCTTGCCTGGTCAACGTTTCGTCCGGCGGCGCCGCGGGCCGCTGACGAACATATTGTCGCGCTCGAAGAACCTAAGCTTACGCTCGATCTCGCGGCTGATCCCGATTCTCACGCTGGAATCGATCCGGCCTACGGGGCGAGTCGCGGCGCCGAGCCAGACCGGACCGCGCCGGCAGAGATCGATGCCGTCGTAGCGCCTGTCGATGTCCAACGCGGAGGCGAGCCGCCCCGGCCCGCGCGCCAAGTCGAGGCAGCGTTCGACGCCGCGCCGGCGCTGCATGAGCGCGATACCTTCGAGCGGCTCCAGCGCCCGGAGCAGAACGCCGGCCCCGACGCCTGTGCTTTCGCCGCTGACGTTGAGCGCGTGCCAGCAGCCGTAGATAAAGTACACGTAGGCGTGTCCGCGTTCCAGAAACAGCGAGCGGTTGCGCGGCGTCTGGCCGCGAAACGCATGGCCCGCCGCATCGCCCACGACGTACGCCTCGGTCTCGACGATGCGGCCGCTCATTCGGCCGGCGGGATGCTCGTGGATCAGCGTCTTGCCGATCAGGTAACGCGCCAAGGCTGCGGTATCGATCGGAAGGTCGGCGCGGCGCAGACGTCGAAGCGGTCCGTTCATCCGCCGCGATGATACGACAGGTAGGAAGTGCGCCGCGCGACGGCGGCGCGCGCCTAATCGCTAAATGTCACGACGCGCGTTGGCCGCAGGATCGTCTCGGCGGCGTTGATACCAGTGTCCGCGGCCTCGGCTGTCGATTGCCGCCAGTGTAAGCGCCCGCCGCCGATTCCGCGAGAATGAACGGGATTGCAAAGACGATGCGGAAACCGAATCCGGTCACGCACCGTGGGCGTGCCTAATGCCAGGCGACCGTGAATTGCGTGGCAGGGCCTGCTCCAGAAGCGTTGCTCGCGCTGACAGAAAAAGCCACTGAAACCACCCTTGATTTGAGCACGGTACAGGTCGATCCGGTGACCCCGATACAGGTGGCGCCGGTCCAGACGTAGCTATTCGCCAGCGGCCCGTTGCTGCAATTCGCGGTGATCGTCGTCTGCTGGTTTATTGCGGGCGTGGGTGGATTCGCGGTCGGCGCACAAGATGGAGGGCCAGCGCCGACGGGTACACAGGTGACGGTTTGCGTCGGCGGCGTGCCGGACACGACGAAGCTGCTGCAACTCGGGTTCGTATACGTCACCGTGCCGCCCGTTGCAGCCAGCGACTCCGTTGACGCGGCGAGTGCGAACAACGCCGCGAGTAGCGGCACAGATCGCCGCGATAGTGCAAAACAGTGGTGATTCATCAAAGCAGTCTCCTAACGAGTGCAAGGCCGCACTCAAAAGCCCTCCTACCCTCGCTTCGCCCCCGATCCGCGAAAATCCGCCCGCCGTCCACTCGCGACGGCGGTGACGCATCGGTTCCGATGACGCAACAGGTGTGCCCGTGCTGCGTCGCCGCGACGTCTCTTTATGACATTAGCATAGCACATCCGATAGCCATCAGCGCGTGTAGTACAAGGGAGATGGTGCGCCGCGGCGACTCGCGCGCCGGCCGGTGTTTAACGTCTTGATCAACTTAGATTAATGGCACGAAACTCAAAATCGGTCCTTTGCCCGACCGATAGGCCCGAACGGCTCGCAAGGAATGCCGGAGCGCTCTGCCTTTACCGGTTTGCCGCCCCAGCTACAGTAGGCAGCGGGAAGCGTCAAGCGCTCCGCAGCATGTCGCGTGTGTGCGTGGCGATCATGCGTTCCTCATCGGTCCCGATGACCCAGGCAGCCATGCGCGAGTCCGGGCTGGAAATGCGCGGCCCGTTCCGTGCATTTGCAGCGGTATCCAGCGTAAGTCCTAACCAGGAAGCGTCGCGGCAAACGCGATCGCGAATCGGTACCGCGTGCTCGCCGATGCCCGCAGTAAAGACGATCGCATCGATGCCTCCCAACGCGGCGGCGAGGGAACCGAGCTCGCGCCCGATGCGATAGCAGAAAAGCTCGACCGCCTCGCGCGCATGCGGATGGTCCGACTCCAGCAGCTCGCGCATGTCGCTCGATATGCCCGATACGCCAAGCAATCCGGAACGCCGGTAGATCAACGTTTCGATCGCGCGTGCGTCCATGCCGCGCTCGTCCATCAGGTACAGCAGCACGCCTGGATCGATGCTACCCGTGCGGGTACCCATCGGCAGCCCATCGACAGCGGTGAAGCCCATCGTCGTCGCCACGCTCTTTCTCGCGTGCATCGCACACATGCTGGAGCCGTTGCCCAGGTGCAAGACGATCGTCCGCCCTGCGGCCGCACGCGCATCGTAGTTTGGGAGGACCGAGGCGATATATTCGTAGGACAACCCGTGGAAGCCATAACGGCGAACCCCAGCAT
>JALYSM010000088.1 GCA_030854785.1 Pseudomonadota bacterium | reverse complement strand
GACCAGAACCCAGTGGAAGAAATCCACCCGCGGCAGCGTCGCGGGAACCGTCCTGCCCTCCTTGTTTACGTCGTCGCCTCGCGACGGCACGTCGGGGTCGTGGCAGATCAGCGCCAGCGACTTCGTGCCCGCCGGCAGGTCGTTCCAGCGCAGATCGGGATTCATATTCTCCGACAGCTTGACGTGCGTGGCCGGGTCAGGCGCGCAGAACGCGAGATCGGCCGGAATGCGGCCGCCGTCGGTGAAGGCGGTGCTGGTGAGTCGCATGTATTCTCCTCCCGCCGTTTTCGGATGAGCTCGGACTATGATTCCTTCCAATGCGGCGGGATCGTCTTGTCGAAATAAGGCAATGCCTCGATGCGCGCCTTCCAGCGCTTGAGCTCGGGTGGCAGCAGGCCGTCGGCGTCGAAGTCCGGCAGCTTGACGCGGCTGCGGTACATGAAAGCCACCATCGGGTAGAGCGAGAAATCCGCGGCGGACAGCGGCCCGACGAGGAAATCGCCCTTGAGATAGCGCGTCATCTGCGCGAATTCCTCGACCACTCCCTTCCGCGCTTCCGCGAGCTTCGCCGGATCGCGTTCCTCCGGCTTGGTCCAGAATGCATACGTCGTGACCCCGTCGATCGCCTTGCTGACGTAGTTGTCGACTTCCATCATCAGCCGCCACACGGTCGCGCGCATCTTCGCGTCCCCGGGAAACAGCGGCGCGCCGCGTCCCGGATATGCGTCGTCCAGATACGCCGTGATCGCATTCGACTCGTAGAGAACGAAGTCGCCGTCGACCAGCGTCGGTACCGTGTGCCGCGGATTGAGCGCGATGAACTCCGGCTTGCGCGTGTCGCCGGCGGAAAATGAAAGCACCTTGCGCTCGTACTCCAGCGCTTTGTGCTCGAGCGCGAGCTGAACGCGCCAGGCAAAGGGAGATCCCGATCCGAAGTACAGCGTGAGACTCATTCGCTCTCCTTTGCGCGTGCCTTCTTCGGCGTCGGCGTCGGCGCCGGCTCCGACGCTGCGGCGGCGCCGGCACGCAGCGCTTCCAACGACGCTTTCTGCAGCTCGAGCGTCTTGATGCTCATCTGCATGAAGTTGAGGCTCATCGTCAACCAGTTTTCGATGACGCGCAGCTCACCGATCTTCTTGTCGATTTCCGCCGGATCGATCGTGGTAAACATCGCCAGCGGGTTGGGAAACGGCGGAGCGACAGGCGCGATGCCCGGCGCGGGCGGAGGCATGACGCCCGGCATCGACAGGCCGAGAGGATTCCACATCTTCTGCATGAACTCGAGTGCCTGTTGCGGCGTGAACGGCGGTGGCTTGTCGGTCATATTCCTCCTCTTCGCTCCGGTAGCGAGGTGTTTTTCGGCTAATATAACGCACCATGGCGGAATCTGCCGCTCCCCTGCTGGCCACGCTGAAGGCCATCGTCGGTGAAGCCAACGTTCTGACCTCCGACGCAGACGTCACTCCCTACGTCACCGACTGGCGCGGCCGCTATCGCGGGAATACGCGTGCAGTCGTCCGCCCCTCGACCACCGCCGACGTCGCGGCGGTCGTGCGCTGCTGCGCCGAGCATGGGGCGCCGGTGGTTCCCCAAGGGGGCAACACCGGACTGTGCGGCGGGGCAACGCCGCGCGAGGACGGCGGTGAGGTCGTCGTCTCGCTGTCGCGTCTGGCTCGCGTGCGTGCGCTCGACGCCGACAACGCGACGCTCACGGTCGAGGCGGGTGTGCCGCTCGCCCGCGTCCAGCAGGCGGCTGACGACGTCGGACTATTCTTTCCGCTCTCGCTCGCGGCCGAAGGCAGCTGCACGATCGGAGGCAATCTGGCGACGAACGCCGGCGGCACCGCGGTGCTTCGGTACGGCAACGCCCGCGAGCTCGTCCTCGGTCTGGAAGTCGTGCTTGCCGACGGCCGCATCTGGGATGGCCTCAAAGGCCTGCGCAAAGACAATACCGGCTACGACGTCAAGCAGCTCTTCCTCGGCAGCGAAGGCACGCTCGGCATCATCACCGCAGCGGTGCTGAAGCTTTTCCCCAAGCCGCGCACTTCCACGACGGCGCTTGCCGCCCTCGCCGACGTCGACGCGGCAATCGCATTGCTGGGGCTGTTGCGCCAGGCGCTCGGCGATCGACTCACCGGTTTCGAGCTGATCTCGGGCGATTGCATCGCGCTCACCCGCAAGCAATTCCCGGCGCTGCCCGATCCATTGCCCGGCTACCCCTGGTACGCGCTGGTGCAGGCCGACGACCCGGCGGCCGACTCGCCGCTCGCAGTGCAGATGGAGACGGCGCTCGCCGCCGCGGTCGAGCGGCATGTCGCGCGCGACGCCGCGATCGCGCAGTCGGCCGCGCAGGCAGCCGAGCTGTGGGCGCTGCGCGAGCACATTCCGGAGGCGCAGCGCCTCGAGGGCCCGAACATCAAGCACGACATTAGCCTGCCGGTGTCGCGGATTCCAGCGTTTCTCGCCGATGCCGAAGTTGCGCTCGCAACCGCCATCCGCGACGTGCGTTATGTCGTTTTCGGCCACCTGGGCGACGGCAATCTGCACTACAACCTGTCGGCGCCCGCAGGGACGGCCGCGGCCGCGTTTCTCGGCGAGACGGCCCGTGCCAACCGGATCGTCTATGACCTCGTCGCGCGACTTGGCGGCAGCTTTAGCGCGGAGCACGGCATCGGACAAATGAAGCGCGGCGAGCTCGTGCGTTACAAATCCGCGGTCGAAGTCGAGCTGATGCAGAAGATCAAGCGTGCGCTCGACCCCGACGCTCTGCTCAATCCCGGGAAGGTCGTATAGGAAACCCGATGACCAAGATCATCGCCTGGCTGATCCTGATCTTTCTGGTGCTTCTCGCGCTGCGGATGATCAATGTTCGCAACGCGCGGGCGCGGCGTAACGCGGCGCGCGACGCGGCTCCAAAGCCAGCGGCCGAGCCGATGGTGCGCTGCGTGCGCTGCGGCGTTTATCTTCCCCGCGCGGAGGCGAAATCCATCACCGGCGGCTAC
Source organism: Pseudomonadota bacterium (assembly GCA_030854785.1). Classification (GTDB taxonomy): domain Bacteria; phylum Pseudomonadota; class Gammaproteobacteria; order Burkholderiales; family Casimicrobiaceae; genus PALSA-1003. The sequence goes on along the minus strand of JALYSM010000088.1, from coordinate 3,586 downwards.
GCCTGCGCTCGGGAAACGTGTTCTCATGGCTGAGCCGCTGCAGCCGCGCCCCGCGGTCCCGCCGTTCGAGCCGCCGGCGCTGGTGTCGCTCAACACGGAGTCGAGCCGGAGAATCCTCTGGATCGTCGGCCTTTATCGCTCCGTGTGCGGTGCACTCCTGCTCGGCGCGGCGCTGTTCGTCGACCTGCGGGCACTGTCGATCGTCGCGCCCAACGCTTTCGTCACCGCGGCGGGGCTGTATTTCCTCTACGGGTTGCTCACGCTGTGGTTCGTGCAGCGCGACGCGCCGCTGCTGCCGCTGCCGCCGTTGCTGCTTTCGCTCCTCGTTGGCGACCTGTTTTGCCTCGGGCTGCTGATCACTTCCGGGGGCGCGACCGGCGGGCCGCTGTCGATCCTGCTGTTTCCGCAACTCGCCGCCAGCGGCTGGCTGATGCGCACGGATGTGGCGTTCTTCCACGCTGCGCTGGCCAGTTCGGCATTGCTCGCGGTCGATGGCTGGCGTGTGCTCGAAGGCGCCATACCCGGCACCCAGCTGTTCCAGACCGGCCTCGTGGGATTCGGCTACTTCGCGACCGTCGGCGTTGCGCTCGCCCTCGGCCGTTACGCCAAGGCGAGCGAGGAGCTCGCGGCGCAGCGCGGCATCGACGTCGCCAACCTCGAGCAGGTCAACCGTCTCATCATCCAGGACATGCAGGACGGCGTGCTGGTCGTCGATCTGAACGGCGTCGTCCGCGGCCATAACGCGCAGGTTACGCGGCTTCTGGGTGGCTTCGGGCGCATGCGCGGCGGGATGCGCCTTGCCGAATTCAGCTTGACGCTGCACGACTACTGGCGCCGGTGGCAGGAAGATTTCGCCGAGGTGTTGCCGCCGTTCAAGGTCGATGCGACGCAACGCCTCCTGCGCGTGCGCCTGGTGCGCATCGGCGCCGGGTTGAATGGCGGCACGCTCATCTACCTCGAAGATCTGGGGCGGGCGCAATCCGACGCGCAGCAGATGAAGCTCGCCGCCATGGGCCGGCTCACGGCGAGCATTGCGCACGAGGTACGCAACCCGCTGTCGGCCATCAACCAGGCCGCTCAGCTTCTCGAGGAAGATGGCGTGGTGGCGCCCGCAGGCGCACGGCTGCTCTCGATGATCCGCAACAACGCCAAGCGCATCGACCGCATCGTCGGCGAAGTGCTGCAGCTGAACCGCCGCGACCGCCAGCAACCCGAGGTTGTGCCGATGATGGAGTTCATCACCTCGCTCGTCGACGAGATCGTCCAGGCCGAGTCCATACCACCGCGCGGCGTCATCATCCAGATTCCCGCTGACCTGCTGGTGATCTTCGACCGCGGTCACCTGAATCAGATCATGTGGAACCTGGTCCGTAACGCGTGGCAGCATTGCCAGAAGAAAGACGGCAGCATCCGGATCGTGGGGCGCTCCGGGTACATGGGCGATGCCATAATATTGGAGCTCGACGACGACGGGCCGGGGATCCCCGCGGAGTTGCGCGGGCAGATCTTCGAGCCGTTTTTTACGACCCGACCGGGCGGCACCGGCCTGGGACTCTACATCGCGCGCGAACTAGCCGACTCGAACGGCGCCGCGCTGGAGCTCCTGCCAAAGGCACCCGGTGCGCACTTCCGCATGACGATGAAGCGCGCGCTCAGCCCGGCGGAGAAGTGAAAGTTTCTAACACGGCGGAACATCGAGGGGAACGATCATGAGCCGGAAACCACGCGAGCGCGGACAACCCAAAGTGCTCGTCATCGACGACGAGCCCGACCTGCTGGAATTGCTCGAGCTCACGCTATCGCGCATGGGGCTCGATACCACACGCGCGCAATCGGTGGCGGAAGCCATACGCCTTCTCGACGCCCAGGGATTCGACCTGTGCCTGACCGACATGCGCCTGCCCGACGGCGAAGGTCTGCGCGTCGTCGAGCACATCACCGAGAAAGGACTCGATGTGCCGGTTGCGGTGATCACCGCCTTCGGCAGCGCGGAGAACGCGGTGGCGGCGCTCAAGGCGGGCGCGTTCGACTACCTGGCGAAGCCGGTGGCGCTCGAGCAGTTGCGGGCCCTCGTCAAGCAGGCGCTGAAGGTGCCCGAGAAGCCTGCGGCGCCTTCGTCGTACCAGCTTCTCGGCGAGTCGCAGGCGATCATGCAGGTGCGGCAGATGATCGAGCGGCTGTCCAAGAGCCAGGCGCCGGTGTTCATCACGGGCGAGTCCGGAAGCGGCAAGGAGCTCGCGGCGCGCATGATCCATCTTGGCGGGCCGCGCGCCGAGCAGCCCTTCGTGCCCGTGAACTGCGGCGCGATCCCGGAGAACCTGATGGAAAGCGAGTTCTTCGGCTACAAGAAAGGCGCATTTACCGGAGCCGAAGGCGATCGCGATGGCTTCTTTCAGGCGGCGAACGGCGGCACGCTGTTTCTCGATGAAGTCGCCGACCTGCCGTTGCTGATGCAGGTGAAGCTCTTGCGCGCGATTCAGGAAAAGAAGGTGCGCAAGGTCGGAGCGACCGCGGAGGAGCCGGTCGATGTGCGCATCATCAGCGCGACGCACAAGAAGCTGCCGGCGCTGGTCGATGCGGGCGAGTTCCGTCAGGACCTGTTCTACCGGCTGCACGTGATCGAGCTGGCAATGCCGTCGTTGCGGGAAATGCGCGAGGACATCCCGTCGATCGCCGATGCAATCCTGCGCAAGATGTCGCGCGCCGCGCCGGCGAAGCTCGACGCCGAGGCGGTCACGGCGCTGGAGTCGTACCCGTTTCCGGGCAATGTGCGCGAGCTGGAGAACATTCTCGAGCGTGGGTTGTCGCTCGCGGCAGACACGCAGCAAATCACCGCCGCCGACCTGCATCTGACCCCGCCGCCGGAAGAGTCCGACGCGGCGCTTCCGACCGGCGACAAATGGCCGCTGCAGGATTATCTCGATCGCGTCGAGCGTGCGGCGATCAACGAGGCGCTGGAGAAGACGCGCTACAACCGCACCGCGGCGGCGAAGCTCCTCGGCATCACCTTCCGGGCCATGCGGTATCGCATGGAGCGCCTCGGGATCAAATAAACGCTCCGTATTGGCAGCGCCTTCGACCCGCATCTTCGTCGATCGCACCGGCATCGTGCGGGCGGCGGCGCAAGTGCCTTCGCGCAACTGCGACGAGCGACCCGAGGACGTCGCGATCACGCTCCTCGTCATCCACAACATCTCGCTCCCGCCTGGGCAATTCGGGGGTCCGGCGATCGAAGCGTTGTTCACCAACCGCCTCGACCCTTCGGCACACCCCTATTTCGCGACCGTCGCAGCGTTGCGCGTTTCCGCGCATTTCGTGGTCCGGCGCGACGGCGCGCTCACCCAGTTCGTATCCTGCGCGCGGCGCGCCTGGCACGCCGGCGCGTCGTCGTGGCGTGGCCGCGAGCACTGCAACGACTTCTCCATCGGCGTCGAGCTGGAAGGCACCGACGATATGCCTTACGAGTCCGCGCAATACTCGGTGCTCGCGCGTCTGACGCGCGCGTTGCGCCGGCGGTATCCGATCGTCGATATGGCCGGTCACAGCGACATCGCTCCCGGGCGCAAGACCGATCCCGGGCCGGCGT
>JALYSM010000084.1 GCA_030854785.1 Pseudomonadota bacterium | reverse complement strand
CGCAAGCCGCGCAACACCGCAAGCGCGCCTTTTGGCCGCAACCCGGAGGGACAGAGGCGACAGTAAGCCCGACAGGCTCCTAGGGTTTGGGACGGCTTTTCTGGTCGTCGCTCAGCTAGCGGGGCGCGAAAGATCGCCTCTGACCCCACCCCATGCTAACGACGCTGATCTACTCGCTGTTCGCGCTGGACCAGACGCTGTCCGCGCTGGCCGCAGAGCACTCGGCGCTGATGTTCGCGGCGCTGTTCATCGTGATCTTCGCCGAGACCGGGCTGGTAATTTTTCCGCTGCTGCCGGGCGACTCACTGCTGTTCGTCGCAGGCGCGGTGGTCGCCTCGTCGGGAATCAACGTTCACCTGTTGGTGCTGACGCTGTTCGTGGCGGCGGTGCTCGGCGACTCGGTCAACTACGCTATCGGGCGCTATATCGGTCCAAAGGCATTTCACCGCCCTCAAGACACGCGGCTCGGGCGCTGGCTGAAGCCCGAATACCTCGACCGCACGCACCGCTTCTACGAAAAATACGGCGGCTTTACGATCATCATCGGCCGCTTCGTGCCGATCGTGCGCACCTTTGCGCCGTTCCTGGCCGGCGTCGGGGCCATGACTTACCGGAAATTCCTGACTTACAACGTGATCGGCGCCGCGGCGTGGGTCGGCTCGCTCGCCTACGCCGGCTACCTGTTCGGCAACATTCCCTGGGTCAAGCAGAATCTCGCCTGGATCGTCCTCGGGATCGTGATCGTTTCGGTGCTGCCGATGGTCGTGCAGTTTGTCAAGGAACGCCACGCTTCCACGCGAGTGGCGACCGCGACTGAAGATCGATCGCGGCTTCCTTGAATCGTTGACGCGACACGAAACGCGGCGTGTCGGCCGCCGCCGCGACTCACCTCGCTAGATCCTCTTTGCGAGCTCGGCCGCGTCGCCGATATAGGTGGCGGGCGTCAGCGCCTTGAGCCGCGCCTTTGCGTCCGCGGGAATTGCGAGCGCGTCGATGAACGCATGCAGCGACTCCCGGGTGATGCCGCTTTTGCCGCGCGTCAACGCCTTGAGTTGCTCGTACGGTTCCGGCACGCCGAAGCGCCGCATCATCGTCTGGATCGCTTCGGCGAGAACTTCCCAGTTCGCTTCGAGATCGGCCGCAAGCCGCACCGGATCGACCGCGAGCTTGGCGAGTCCCTGTCGGCACGACACGTAGCCCAGCAGCGAATATCCCAGCGCGACACCGACGTTTCGAAGCACCGTCGAGTCGCTGAGGTCGCGCTGCCAGCGCGACACCGGCAGCTTGTCGGCGAGGTGCCTCAGGAGCGCATTGGCCAGGCCCAGGTTGCCCTCCGAGTTCTCGAAATCGATCGGATTGACCTTGTGCGGCATCGTGCTCGAGCCAACCTCGCCCTCCTTCGTTTCCTGGCGGAAGTAGCCCAGCGCTACGTAACCCCAGAGATCACGGTCGAGATCGAGCACGATCGTGTTGATGCGCGCCAGCGCGTCGAACAGCGCGGCGAGTCCGTCATGCGGCTCGATCTGCGTTGTGTAGGCATTGAAGTCGAGGCCAAGCGTTGTCACCACGCGCCGTGCGAGAGCCTGCCAGTCGACGTCGGGGTACGCGACGCGGTGGGCATTGTAATTGCCGACCGCACCGTTAATCTTGCCCGGCAGCAACGCGTCTGCGAACGCCGGCAGCGCGCTTTCCAGACGCGCCACGACGTTGGCGATCTCTTTTCCCAGCGTCGTCGGCGTCGCCGGCTGGCCGTGCGTGTGCCCAAGCATCGGCAACGCCGCGTGAGCGCGGGCAAGCGCGCGCAGATCGGCGATCAGTGCGCTGATGGCGGGGGATAGCACCGTGCGCCGCGACTCGAGCAGCATCAGTCCGTACGCAAGGTTGTTGATGTCCTCCGAAGTACAGGCGAAATGAATGAACTCGGCCGCGCGCGCGATCTCCGGCACGGCCGCGAAGCGCTCCTTTAACCAGTACTCGACCGCCTTGACGTCATGATTGGTCTTCTGCTCGATCGCCTTGACGCGCTCCGCGTCGGCAACGGAGAAGTCCTTGCAGGCCGCGGCCAACAGTGCCCGCGCCGATGCCGAGAACGGTGGCACCTCGGCCACGCCGCTTTCGTCCGCGAGTGCCTGGAGCCACGTGAGCTCGACGTGCACGCGGTGCCGGATCAGGCCGTATTCGCTGAAGTGCTCGGCGAGTCCGGCCAGCTTGTTGCGGTAGCGCCCGTCCAGCGGGCTAAGCGCTGTGAGCGCGGAAAGCGAAAAAGGCGCGTCGGCGTTCGGCATGAAGTTGCACGCGGAGCGAGCGAAGTTTAGCACAGGCGCTCGCGCAATCCGCAGTGCGTATCGCCTTGACCGATGCGCGGCTCAACCCATTGTGTGAGTCGCGCCGATCGAAGTTCGGCCGGAGAACTCCGGGGCCGATGATATAATTTTCATCGCAGCAGCGTCTCCATCTCACGATCTGCGTTCTGCCTCCGCTCATGAAACTCATCGCCTCATACACCAGTCCCTACGCCCGCAAGGTGCGCATCGCGCTGGCGGAAAAAAAGATCGAATACGACTTCGTCGAAGAATCGCCATGGGCGGCACAGACGACCGTTCCGAACTACAATCCGCTAGGCAAGGTGCCCGTACTGGTTCTCGATGACGGCACCGCGCTGTTCGACTCGCGCGTTATCGTCGAATATCTCGACACCGTGAGCCCCGTGTCCCGGCTCATCCCCGAGCCGAGCCGGCAACGCATCGTCGTCAAACGCTGGGAAGCACTCGCGGACGGCATCTGCGACGCGGCGGCGGCGATCGTGCTCGAGAGCAAGCGGCCCGTCCGCCAGCAGAGCAAAGATTGGCTCGACCGCCAGCGGCACAAGATCGATCTGGGGCTGAAGGAGCTTGGCGACGAGCTCGGAGAAAAGGCCTGGTGCAACGGCGAAGCGTACTCGCTCGCCGACATCGCCACCGGTTGCGCCCTCGGCTATCTCGACCTGCGCCACGCGGCCATCGACTGGCGCGCAGCGTATCCGAATCTCGTGAAGCTTGCCGAAAGGCTGGCGAAGCGCCCTTCGTTCGCCGAGACCGCGCCGCCGGCGTCCTGATCGAGCTCCACGCGATCGGGCATCAGGGCGCTAGGCGATCGTCCACTCGTGATCGCACTTCACGCAGCGCACCTGCAGCGCACATCCGTCGACAGCTTCCAGCGAATCGCGTACGGAAACGATCCCGAATTTGCCGTAGACGTCGCACCGCGGGCAACGTGCTTGACCGGCAACGTGCTCCGCCCGCGCAAGCAGACGATGAAATCGCCCCCACGCGAACAGGCAGAGCGTTCCTCCAGAAGCCGCGACGATTAGCAGCAGCAGAAGCCCGGCTGCCGACTGGCGAAATTCGATCACCTCGAGCGCGATCGCCGTCATGATCAACGCGAGCAATCCGGTCACGAGATACGCGTGGCTCTCGAACAGCTGGCGCTCGTACCAGCGACGGAAGCCTTGCTTGCGGATCGCCACGTCGAGAGGCATGGGTGGCGTCGGCTACGCCAGGCAGCATTGGGAGGCTAGATGATCCCGGCGCCGGCCGCCGCCATTCCGGCCATCATCAGCACAAACGTGAGGAGCAAAAGCGAGATGCCGATGAACTCGGCCTGGTCCTCGCGAATTTGGAGGACGCGGGTAGCACCGACGTTATAGAGAAACAACGTATGGCAAACCGCCACCATTGATACGACGATCATCGCCGGCAGGAACAGCACCGCGCCGGATAGCAGCAAGGGAATCGCGCCGTAGGCCGCGACCTTCAGCGCGGCCACGTAGTCGCGCTTGCATTGGTACATCGGCGCGATGAGCGTCATGATCGCCGCGAGGGTGAAGATCGAAGCGATAGTCGCAAAAAACGTGGCGGCGGCCGTATTGAAGATCAGCTCGGGCGGGACCAGGTAACCCTGGTCAACGTCCCACGATCGATCGAACACCTCCATGCCGATGAAGGTCGCGATGGGCGCGAGTGCGGACAGCGGCAGGATGCAGTGCCGCAGCAGCGAGTCGACGGTCGTAGGCTCGCTGGCAATACGCGCCCACTCGGCGTCGGGCCGAAATACGAGATACACGATACGGCGCAGGATTTCCATGACACGAGTCCCTTGTGGAATGGGCGCACTGCTGGAACGCATGCGGTCCGAACCCGACGGAACGGCACCATTATAGAACCGGCCGGCACGCAAGCCGTATTCGCAGACCGCGTCCGGCAGGGGTCGAGCCCCCGAGGTCTGTGCGCACGTGCGCACCATACACCCCCTAGCGCGCGTTCCGAGTATGATCATGAGACGTCGTGGAGGCGTGAATGGCCGCTGCAATCCTGCCGGTCGCGCGCAATGAGGTCGAGGCGTTGCGCCACTACGCGCCGTTCGACCGCATGGACGGGGCGGCGCTGGCTTTCCTCGCCGAGCGCCTGGTCGCCAGGGATTACGCCGCCGGCAACGTGATCACGGGCCCGGGCACCGGCAGCCCGCCGCGACTGTACATCGTCGAGCGGGGCACGGTGCAAAGCGAGCAGCCCCACCTCCACGACCTGGTGGTCGAGCCCTATCCGACGCTGGGCCCGGGGGATTGCTTCCCCATCGGCGCCCTACTGACCGACGCCAGCGTCATCAGCATTTATCGCGCGGTCCAGCCGACGCGATGCCTCGAACTGGATGCGCCGACCTTCTCGGAGCTCCTGCGGCTCTCGCCGCCCTTTCAGCACCATTGCGTCGCCCGGCTCGCCGCGCTGCTGCAGCAGACGCGCGCGCGAATACGCACGCAGTACACGCATCTCACTTCCGAGCAACAGTCGATGGCGAGCCCGCTGCGCGCGATCGTGCGCGGCGCGCCGGTGAGCTGCGCGCCCGATACTCCCATTCGCGAGGCGCTCGCAACGATGCGACAAGCACGGGTCGGTTCGATCGCGATCGCCGCAGCCGACGGCGCACTCGTGGGAATATTCACGGTTCAGGATCTGCTCGACCGCGTCGTGCTCGACAACGTGACCTTGTCCGCGCCGATCTCCACCGTGATGACCCCGGCGCCGCTCACCCTTTCCGCCGATGCCAGCGCGTACGACGCGTCGCTCGCCATGGCGCAGCACGGCAAGCGCCATATGCCGGTGATCGAGGAAGGTCGGATGATCGGCATGGTATCGCAGCGCGATCTGTTCGCGGCGCAGCGCCTCACGTTGCGGCAATTGCCAGAGACGATCACGGCCGCGAACGATGCGGGAGCGCTCGAGCAGGCCGCTCGGGACATCCGGCAACTCGCGCGCGATATGCTCGCCAATGGTGTTGCCGCCGAGCATCTCACGCAGTTCATCGCGTCGCTCAACGACCGGCTCACCCAACGGGTGCTGGCGCTCGAGCTGCCGCGCCATCCGCTCTCGGATATCCGCCTGTGCTGGATCGCGCTGGGGAGCGAAGGCCGACTCGAGCAGACGTTTGCGACCGATCAGGACAACGGCATCATTTTCACGACACCCGAGGGGACCACGGCGCGGGCCGCGCGGGAGCGGCTGCTGCCGTTCGCCGCCGCCGTCAATCACACCCTCGATCACTGCGGATTTCCCCTGTGCAAGGGCAACATCATGGCGGGCAATCCGCGCTGGTGCCTGTCGCTCAAGGAATGGGAGGCGCAGTTCTCCGCTTGGATCCGCAATACCGACCCGGAAGCCGTGCTCAATTCCGCGATCTTTTTTGATTTCCGGCCGGTCTTCGGCGATGCGTCGCTCACCGACCGCTTGCGGACCTGGCTGCTCGAAATCACCCGGGCGACGCCCCGCTTTCTGCTGCAAATGGCGCAATGCGCCCTCAGCACGCGGCCCCCGCTCGGGCTCGTCCGTGATTTCGTGTTCGACGATTCGCTCGAATTTCCGCACACCCTCGATCTCAAGCTCTACGGGCTGCGGCCCTTTGTCGACGCCGCCCGCATCAACGCACTCCGCTTCGCAGTCGCCCACACCAATACCGCGCAGCGGTTGCGGCTCACCGCCCCGGCGCTGCATCTTTCCGCCGACGAGGTGCGCGCCATGGTCGACGGTTACTATTTCATCCAGTTGCTGCGCCTGCGGCATCAGCAGTTCGACCCCGACGGACACCGCACGCCGAACCGCGTCGACCCTGGCCGGCTCAATCGATTCGATCGGCGTATCCTGAAGGAATCGTTCAAGCAGGCGCGCGAGTTGCAGCTCCGGCTCGCACTCGACTATCCCCAATAGGCCGACGACCGGCGCGGAGATAGAGATGACCCGCATGACATTGACCGGACAGCGCTTGATCGTGCTGTTCCTGCTCGGTTGTCTGCTGCTGAATTTTCCGCTGCTTTATCTATTCGACCGCGACATCGCGCTGGCCGGAGTGCCGCTGCTGTTCCTTTACGTATTCATGGCGTGGGCGGCACTGATTGCGCTTTTGTGGCTCACCGTCGAGCGCGGCGCCGGCGACGAGGACGAATGAGGCTCGACGGCACACTGATCGCGCTGGTCGCAATCGGGTATCTCGGCCTCCTGTTCGCGATTGCGTACGTCGGGGACAAGCGCGCCGATGCCGGCCGCAGCATCATCGCCAATCCCTGGATCTACGCGCTGTCGCTCGCGGTCTACTGCACCACCTGGACGTTCTACGGCAGCGTCGGCCGCGCGGCGGCCACCGGTATCGGCTTCCTGCCGATCTATCTTGGCCCGACGCTCATGGCAACGCTGTGGTGGTTCGTGCTGCGCAAGATGATCCGCATCAGTCGGGTCAACCGGATCACCTCGATCGCCGATTTCATCGCCTCGCGCTACGGCAAGAGCCAGCTTCTGGGCGGGCTTGTCACGGTGATCGCGGTGATCGGCGTGGTGCCCTACATTGCCCTGCAGCTGAAGGCCGTCGCCGTGAGCGTCGACATCCTGTTGCGCGATCCGGCCAATGCGATTGCAGTGCGCCGCGCAACCTGGCTGCTCGACGATCATGCTTTCTACATCGCGCTCCTGCTCGCCGCGTTCGCCATCCTCTTCGGGACCCGGCATCTCGACGCTACGGAGCGACACGAGGGGATGGTCGCGGCGGTCGCCTTCGAATCGCTGGTCAAGCTGGTGGCGTTCGTGCTGGTGGGCGCCTTCGTCACATGGGGAATCTACGACGGCTTCGGCGACATTTTCGGGCGCGCCGCGGCCGAGCCCAGGTTATCCAAGCTCATGAGTTTTTCGGCGACCACCGGCGAGTACACGGGGTGGGCGTCGCTCACGCTCCTGTCGATGTTCGCCATCATGTTTTTGCCGCGGCAATTCCAGATCGCGGTCGTGGAAAATGTCGACGAGCGGCATCTGCGCAAGGCGATCTGGATCTTTCCGCTCTATCTGCTGGCCATCAACGTGTTCGTGCTGCCGATCGCCTTCGGAGGTCTGCTGCTCTTTTCCCAAGGGCGCGTCGATGCCGACACGTTCGTGCTGGCCCTGCCGCTGCACGAGGACCGGCTCGCGCTCGCGCTGTTTGCGTTCGTCGGCGGCCTGTCGGCGGCCACCGCAATGGTGATCGTCGAGACCATCGCGCTGTCCACCATGGTGTGCAACGACCTGGTGATGCCGCTGCTGCTCCGGTTGGGCCTGCTCCGCTCGGCCGGCGAGCGCGACCTTTCCGGAATGCTACTCGGCATCCGCCGCGGCGCCATCGTGCTCGTGCTGCTCCTCGGCTATCTCTACTTCCGCCTCGCCGGCGAAGCCTATGCGCTGGTATCGATCGGCCTGATTTCGTTCGCCGCCGTCGCGCAGTTCGCGCCGGTCATGCTGGGTGGAATGTACTGGCGCAACGGCACGCGCAACGGCGCGCTGGCCGGTCTCGTCGCCGGATTCCTCGTCTGGGCGTATACCTTGTTGCTGCCCTCTTTCGCGAAATCGGGCTGGCTGCCGATCGAATTCGCCGAGCAGGGGCTCTTCGGCTTCGCGCTCTTGCGGCCGCAGGCGCTGTTCGGGCTCGTGGGGCTGGACCAGATCACGCACTCCCTGTTCTGGAGCATGCTCGCCAACGTCGGCTGCTACGTGGGCGTCTCTTTGTTCACCCGCGCGAGCGCCAACGAGACCGCCCAGGGACTGCGCTTCGTCGAAGTGTTCACGCGTGCCGCCGCCGGGCCGCAGTTCTGGCGCGGCCGCGCATCGCTCGAAGAGCTGCAGAAACTGTTGCGCCGCTTTCTCGGCAGCGCGCGCGCCGACGAGATCCTCGAATCCTATGCGCGACTACGCGGCTGGCCGGCGCAGGCGCCGCCGCTGGCCGACGCCGAGCTCGTGAGCTTTGCCGAGACCGAGCTCGCCGGCGCGATCGGAGCGGCGTCCGCGCGCGCCATCGTGGCGTCGGTCGTGGAAGAGGAGCCGCTGCACATTGACGACATCATGCGCATCCTCGATGAGACTTCGGAAGCCATTGCGCACAGCCGCGCGCTCGAGCAGAAATCGCGCGAGCTCGAGGCCGCCACGGCGCAGCTGCGGGCCGCGAACGAACGGCTGAAAGAGCTCGATCGGCTGAAGGACGATTTCGTCAGCACGGTCTCCCACGAGCTGCGCACACCACTCACGTCGATCCGCGCAGTTTCCGAAATCCTGGTCGACCATCCGGAGACCGACCTGCCGCGACGCAAGGAATTCCTTGGGATCATCCTCAGGGAAAGCGAGCGCCTAACGCGACTCATCAACGACGTGCTCGATCTCGCCAAGCTCGAATCGGGACGCACTGAATGGCATGTCGCTACACTCGACCTGCGTACGGTCATCGCCGATGCCGTTGCCGCAACGGGTCAGTTGTTTCGCGAGCGTGCAGTCGCAATCAGCACCCGCATCGGAACCGACGAGGCAGCCATCGAGGTTGATCGCGACCGACTGATACAGGTGCTGCTCAACTTGCTGTCGAACGCCGCAAAATTCTGTCAGAGCGGCACAGGAAGGGTCGAGGTAGCGCTGCACCGGCTCAACGGCTTCTTCCAGGTCGACATCGTCGACAACGGTCGTGGCGTGGCTCCGGAGGAACAGGAACTCATCTTCGAAAAATTCCGCCAGGCGGGAGACACGCTCACGGACAAGCCGCAGGGCACCGGACTCGGCCTGCCGATCAGCCGGCAGATTGTCGAGCACTTTGGCGGAAAGCTCTGGGTGCGCAGCACCCCGGGCCGGGGCGCGACCTTCTCCTTCACGCTTCCGGTATCGGCGGCGCTGCCATTCGCCTCGCCAGCAGCGCACCAGGCGGTGGGCTCGTGAACGAGACTCTGATGACCGGCAGCGGGGCGACCGTTCTGCGCTACCCCGTCGACCCGCTTCGAACGGAATGGCCTGAATGACCAAAAAAGTCCTCATCGCGGACGACGAGCCGAACATCGTCGTCTCGCTCGAATTCCTGATGCGGCAAAACGGCTTCGAGGTCCGCGCGGTGCGCAACGGCGACGAAGCGCTCGCCGCGGCGCTGGAATTTCGCCCGGACCTCGTGCTGCTCGACGTGATGATGCCGGTGAAGAACGGCTACGAAGTGGCGCAGAAGATCCGCGAGAACCCCGCGTTGCAGGACATGAAGATCGTCATGCTGACGGCGAAAGGCCGCGACACGGAGGTGAGCAAGGGCATGGCGGTGGGCGCCGACGCTTATGTGACCAAGCCGTTTTCCACCCGCGATCTGGTCGCGCAGATCAAACGGATGCTGGACGTCTAAGCACAAAATGCCGCCTGCCAAGGAAACGCCGCCGGGGGCGCTTGCGGCGCCCGTACCCGCGGCGAGCGCACCGGCGTCTGGCCGCATCGGCCTGCCGTCAAAGCTCGCGCTGACGATCGCCGTGCTGTTTGCCGCCGTCGTGGCGGTCGGCACGGCGGCGTCGGTCGTACTGTGGTCGCGCTTTCCTGCGCCGTTACAGGATCAGCTCGGGCGTGCGCTGGACGAGGACGCGGGCCTGGTGGTGGTGTTCGCCGCGTTTCTCCTGGTCGTGCTGGGCATGCTGGTCGGTGTCGCCTTCCGGGCTTACGTCGAGGGTATGGATCGGCTCGCCGAGGGAGCACGGATCATCCTCAACGCCAATCCCGCGCATCGGTTGCCCGATGACGGGCCCGCCGAGGCGGCGCGCCTCGCCGCGCTCATCAACGCCTTGGCCGAGCGCCACCAATCGGCACTGGCTCCGATCGAGCTGCGCATCCAGGAGGCAAACGCCAAGCTGGAAGAGGAGAAGCAGCGGCTCGCCGCCCTCATGTCCGAGCTTACGGATAGCGTGCTGGTGTGCAACCGCGAGGGCCTGATCCTGCTCTACAACGCAGCCGCGCGCGCGCTGTTCGACCATGCCGGCGGGACCGAGTCGGCGACCGGCGGCATCGTCGGTCTGGGACGCTCGGTATTCGGCATCATCGACCGCGGATTGATTGCGCACGCGCTCGACATCGTGCGGGAACGCTTGCATCAGGGCGAAGCACGTCCGGTCTCGCAATTCGTGACCACTGCCGATGGCGGCAGGCTCATCCGCGCCCAGATGGCCCCGGTGCTGGGCGCCGCCAACGAGAAGCAGAGTGCCGAGATCACCGGCTTCGTGCTCACGCTGGACGATGTCACGGGCGCGGTGCAGGGCGGCGCGCAACGCGATCGGATGGTGCAAACGCTGGCGGAAGAGACTCGCGCTGCGCTCGCCAGCATTCGCGCGGCCGTGGAAGCGATCATCGAATACGACCCGATCGAGCCCGCACGGCGCGATCAGTTCACGACGATCATCCGTGATGAAGCGGTGCGCCTGAGCGAGCGTCTCGAAGCGACGCTCGGGAGCTATGCGCGCGGGCCGCTCGCGCCCTGGCCCCTGGAGGAGATGGAGGGCGGAGACATGCTGTTGGCGATCCAGCGCCACCTGGAGCGAAGCGTCGGCATCACCGTGACGGCCGAATCCGGAGACGAAAAACAGTGGCTCAAGGTGGACAGCTTTGCCGTAGTGCAGGCCTTCACATCGCTGGCCGCGCGCCTGCAACAGAAGTTCGGTGTCCAGGCGTTCGCGCTCAAACTTATCCCCGGCGACCGCTTCGCCAACTTGGAGCTCGAGTGGCGATCGGCGAGCATCGATCCGGCCGAGATCAGCGCGTGGGAATCCGAGCCTTTCGATCCCGCCGAGGAGCGCGGCGGTCTGTCGCTGCGTGAGGTCGCGCAACGCCATGGCGGGGAGCAGTGGTGCCGCGCCGATCGCAAAGCAGGGACGGTGACCTATTGCCTGCAGCTGCCCGCGGCGGCGCGGGCGCCGGGTAGCCGCAGCCCGGCTGCCGATACGGAGCGGCCGATGTTTTACGATTTCGAGCTGTTCCAGCGGCGGGGTCAAACCAGTGCGCTCGAGCCGCGCCCTCTCGCCGAACTGGTCTACACCGTGTTCGACACGGAAACGACCGGCCTCGATCCCTCGGCCGGCGACGAGATCATCTCGATCTCGGCGGTGCGGATC
>JALYSM010000082.1 GCA_030854785.1 Pseudomonadota bacterium | reverse complement strand
GTGCCGTACCACTGGGGCCGCTTCCGCGGGCTGGCGCAGGAGATGAAGAAGCCGTTACTGAAGGACCATCTGCTCAACAACGTCTTCTTCGACACTTGCGTCTATCACCAACCCGGCATCGACCTGCTCACGCGCGTGATCCCCGTCGACAATATCCTGTTTGCGAGCGAGATGATCGGCGCGGTGCGCGGCATCGATCCGGAGACGGGCCACTACTACGATGACACCAAGCGCTACATCGAGGCGGCGCACATCGATCCGGAGCAGCGGCACAAGATCTACGAAGCCAACGCGCGGCGTGTTTACCCGCGGCTTGATGCCGCACCGAAAGCGAAAGGACGTTGACCATGTACGAACTCGGAGTCGTTTACCGCAACATCCAGCGAGCCGACAGCGATCTTGCCGCCAAGCTCGGTGCGTTCGGCACCGCGACCGTCCACGAAGCCATGGGCCGAATGGGTTTGATGAAACCGTACATGCGCCCCGTCTATGCCGGCGCACAAGCCTCGGGCACCGCTGTGACGGTCCTTCTGCACCCTGGCGACAACTGGATGCTGCACGTCGTCGCCGAGCAGATCCGGCCCGGCGACATCGTTGTTGCGGCGGTGACAGCCGACTGTACCGACGGCTATTTCGGCGACCTGCTGGCGACGAGCTTCAAGGCGCGCGGAGCGCAAGGACTCGTCATCGACGCCGGAGTCCGCGACGTGCGCGTGCTGACCGAGATGAAGTTCCCGGTATGGAGCAAGGCGATCTCGGCCAAGGGCACGGTAAAGGCGACGCTGGGCTCCGTGAATATTCCGGTGGTGTGTGCCGGGGCGCTGGTGACTCCGGGCGATATCGTAGTGGCAGACGCCGACGGCGTGGCAGTCGTGCCAGCAGCATCGGCGCAGAAGATGCTCGAGACTGCGGCTGCGCGCGAAGCCAGTGAAAGCGAAAAGCGCTCGAAGCTTGCCGCCGGCGTGCTGGGCCTGGACATGTACAAGATGCGCGAGCCGCTTCAACAGGCCGGACTGAAATACATCGATTGAAAACGAGCGGCGGACATGCCCATCGAGCAAACCATCGGTGAGCGGATCACCGGCATCTCGTCGATGGCAACGCGCGACATGCTGGCCGATCTGGCCGACGTCTGCCAGCGGCGTTCAGGGCAGCCAGTGGCCATCGTGTCGGTCGGCGGCGTCGACGCGGTCCGACGCGTTCAGGAGGGGGAACCGTTCGATTTTGTTGTGCTCGCAGCCGACGCGATCGACCGGTTGGCGACTGCCGGGTGTATCGATCCGGGCAGTCGCATCGACCTGGCTCGTTCGGGCGTGGCGATCGCCGTGGCAGCCGGCGCACCTCGGCCGGACGTCGGCAATGAACTGGCCATGAGGCACGCGGTGTTGGCCGCCCGCAGCATCGGCTATTCGACAGGTCCGAGCGGTGCGCACCTTGCGCGCTTGTTCGAGCGCTGGGGCATCGCCGAGACCATCGCGTCGCGCATCGTGCAGGCACCGCCCGGCGTTCCAGTGGGCACGCTCGTGGCACGCGGGGTTGTCGAGCTGGGCTTCCAGCAGTTGAGCGAGTTGATGCATCTGCCAGGCATCGATGTGATCGGCCCGCTTCCGCCGGATATCCAAGTGGTCACTGTATTCGCGGCGGCGGTGTGCACGAAGTCGACCCGGTCCGAAGTGGCCCACGCGCTGCTCTCCTTCCTGGCCTCAGCCGAAGCTGACGCCGCGAAGCGCCGACACGGCATGGAGCCGGCGTCCGCGCGCGGAGCGCGTTCCTACAAGATCCGCCCGTAGAACGGGTACTGCGGATCGTTGTAGCCCGGTGTCGAAGCGTGCCCCGGTGCGACGAGCGAGTCGATCAATGCCTCGTCTTCCGCATCGAGCGTCTTGCCGACCGCGGAAAGGTATTCGGTCCACTGCTCGAAGGTGCGCGGCCCGGCGATGACTGCGCTGACGATTCTGTTGTTGAGGACCCACGCCAGCGCGAATTGGATCGCGGTCAAGCCTTTTTTCTCTGCGTGTGCCTTGATCGTTTGCGCCATTGCTATCGATTCGGCGCGAAACTCCGTTTCCATCATGCGGCGATCCTTGCGCGCGACGCGTGACTCCGCGGGCGGCTCGGCACCCGGCGCATATTTGCCGGTAAGCATGCCGCGCGCCAGCGGGCTATACGGCACGACGCCCAATCCATAGTAATCGCAGGCAGGGAGGACCTCGACTTCCGGCATGCGATTGAACGCGTTGTAGTACGGCTGGCAGACGACAGGGTGCGGCACATTGAGCTCGGCGCACAGGCCGACGACCTCGGCGATGCGCCAGCCGCGATAGTTCGACACACCGAAATAGCGGATCTTGCCGGCGCGGATCAAGTCGCCGACGGCTTCGAGCGTCTCCTCGAGTGGCGTCTCGTTATCATCGCGGTGAAGATAGTAGATGTCGATGTAGTCCGTCGCGAGGCGCTTCAGGCTGTCCTCGCAGGCCTGCACGATCCAGCGCCGCGACAGCCCACCGTCGTGCGGTTTTGTTGTCATGACGTTGCCGACCTTGGTGGCGAGGATCCAGCGGCGGCGGTCAGCGGCTATTGCCGGCCCGACGATCGTCTCCGAAGCGCCCTTGGCATATACGTCGGCGGTATCGATGAAATTGACGCCAGCGTCGAACGCCGAGGCGATGATCCGCTGCGCGGCCGCGGCGTCGGTGCGCTCGCCGAACATCATCGTGCCAAGGCAGAGCACCGAGACTTCGAGGCCGGATTCGCCCAAACGCCGGAATTCCATGACGGTCGTTGAAAAGGAAATCTTGGAACGCCATGCTGAGGCAATCCCGACCCGGGCGCAACGGCCGTGTCGAGTGAGGATTCGCTGCGGGGCTGCGGTATAATCGCGGCCCTCTTTCCGGCGCGCGCGGCTGCTGTCCGGCGGACCGCGCTCCAAGCTATGCATGTGTTTTTCGAGGACGACGGCGCGTTCAAGGCCGGCACCGTCCTCGCCGACAACGATACGTCGCTGCAGATCGAAGCGGCATCGGGCAAGCGGCTCAAGATCAAGTCCGCCAACGTCCTGCTGCGCTTCGCCGAGCCGTCGCCGTCGGCGCTGCTTGCCGACGCGCAGGCGCTTGCCGCCGGGCTCGATCCGGATTTCCTGTGGGAGGTGAGCGGCGAGCGCGAATTCGGTTTTGCCGATCTCGCCGGCGAGTACTTCGGCCATTCGCCCAAACCCGCGGAAGCCGTGGCGCTCGCGCTCTGCCTGCACGGCGCGCCGATGCATTTCTACAAAAAGGGCAGGGGCCGTTACCGCGCCGCACCGGCCGATGCGCTCAAGGCCGCGCTCGTGGGAGCGGAGCGCAAGCGCCGCGAGGCCGGGCAGGTCGCTGCCTATGCCGAGGAGCTCAAGGCGCATCGCCTTCCGGAGGCGTTTCGCGCGGTACTGCCGATGCTGCTCTACAAACCCGACAAGCTCGCGCTCGAGACGCGCGCCCTGAACGCGGCCTGCGACGCGCTGCAGACGAACCCGGTCGCACTGCTCGCGGCCTGCGGTGCGATCCCGTCGCGGCACGACTACCACTTCAATCGGTTCCTGTTCGAAGCGTTCCCGCAGGGCACCGCGTTCCCGGCGCACGGCGAGCCGGCCCCGCTGCCCGAGCTCGGCCACGCTGCGGCGCGGGCGTTCTCGATCGACGACGCGACGACCACCGAGATCGACGACGCATTTTCGGTGCGGCCGCTTCCGAACGGCCATTTCGAGATCGGCATTCATATCGCCGCGCCGGCGCTGGTCGTCCCGCATGGCTCGGTTCTCGACGCTGCCGCGCGCAGTCGCCTGTCCACGGTCTACATGCCCGGCCGCAAGATCACCATGCTCCCCGACACGGTGATCGGACGCTGCACGCTCGCCGCGGGCGCCGCGCCGCCGGCACTGTCGCTGTACGTCGAGGTCGCCTCCGACGGAACGCCCGTCAAGCACGCGACGCGGCTCGAGCGCGTCCCGATCGCCGCCAATCTGCGCCTCGATGCGATCGGCGAGCGCTTCGCGGAGCCGGCAACACCCGGCGAGCCGGAGTGGACCGACGAACTGCGCATGCTGTGGCGAGTCGCGCAGCAACTCGAAGCCGCGCGAGGCAAACCGGAGACGTCACGAACCGACTACACTTTCCGCGTCGATTGGAACGCCGCGCCCGAGGGCCGGGTGACGATCCTGCCGCGGCAACGCGGCTCGCCGCTGGACAAGCTCGTCGCAGAGCTCATGATTTACGTCAACAGCACCTGGGGCAAGCTCCTCGCCGACGCGCGCGTGCCGGGCTTGTATCGCGCACAGCAGGCCGGCAAGGTGAAGATGAGCACCAAGCCCGATCCGCACCAGGGGCTCGGCGTTGCGCAGTACCTCTGGGCGAGCTCGCCGCTGCGCCGCTACAGCGATCTCGTCAATCAACGCCAGCTGCTTGCAGTCGTTGCCGGAGAGAAGCCGCCATACGCGGAGGGTGATGCGGAACTGTTTGCCGCGGCCGCGGACTTCGAAGTCACCTACGCGCAATACGCCGAGTTTCAGAACCGCATGGAGCATTAC
>JALYSM010000067.1 GCA_030854785.1 Pseudomonadota bacterium | reverse complement strand
CACCGGGAGCGGATCCTTGCCACCCATGTCATTCGGCCTTGATCTTTGCTTCGCGGATCACGTACTCCCATTGCTTGAGCTCGTCGCGGATCCGCCGGTCGAATTCGGCGGAGGTCGACGATGCCGCCTCCGCGCCTTGCAGGAACAACTTCTCCTTGACCTCGGGCTGCGCGAGCACCTTGACGAACGCGGCCTGCAGCTTGGCGACGATTGCCGGCGGTGTTTTCGCCGGCGCCAGCGCACCGTACCACGAGTTCACCACGCAATCGGGCACGCCCGATTCGGCGATCGTCGGAATGTCAGGCACGGCTTCGCTGCGTTTGTCGCTGGTCACCGCCAGCGCCTTGAGCTTGCCGGCCTTGACGTACTGCAGCGCTGCCGGAATGGAAACGAACAAGAGCTGGACCTGCCCGCCGAGCGTGTCGGTGACCGCGGGGCCGCCACCTTTGTACGGAATGTGCACGATGTCGACGCCGGTCTTCAGCTTGAAGAGCTCGCCGGCGATGTGTCCCGGCGACCCGGTGCCGACCGATGCGTAGTTGAGCTTGCCCGGCTCACGCTTGGCCAGCGCGATCAGTTCGCCCACGTTGTTGGCCGGCACGGAAGGATGCGCGACGAGGATCTGCGGAATCAACGCCGCCAGGCTGATCGGCGCGAAGTCCTTTTCGACATCGAACGGTAGCTTGTCGTAGAGCCGTGGATTGATCGTGTGCGAGGAGAGCGTAAACAGGATCGTGTAACCGTCGGGCACGGACTTCGCCGCAATGTCGGTGCCGAGATTGCCGGCGGCGCCGCCGTGGTTGTCGACAATGATCGGCTGCCCGAGCACGGCGGCCAGCGGCTCGGTGAGAATGCGCGCCACGATGGTGGTGCCGCCGGCGGGCGGATAGGGAACGATGAAGCGGATCGGCTTGTTGGGATAGTCTTTCGCGTCCTGCGCGAGCGCTAAGCCGGCGCCGAGCGCTACCGAGAAAAACAACGACACGACTGCGCGGGCCCAGACCATCCGACGCCTCTCCAGAATTCCGACGCTCACCGGGAGATTGTGCCACGGCGCCGGATGTGTGGCGGCGCCGTGCGTAGCGCCGCATAGCCCGGGATGAGCCGAAAGGCGATTCCCGGGTGCAACGCTTCGATGGAACGCGCCCCGGCTTTCGGCTTCGCCTCAACCCAGGCTACACAGCCTCAACCTGGGCTAGTGCTTTGCCGCGGTGGGTTTGTATTTGGCGAGATGCCGCGTCGGCAGCGCGAGCGCATCGCGCCGGAACGGATCCCCCAGTTCTCGCGTCACCATCATCTCCAGCACCGTTGTCCTGCCTTCGCCTTGTGCCTTTGCCGCAGCACGCAGCGCCGGCCCGACATCGGACAGCGTATCGACGCGGTGACCCTCCGCCCCCATCGCCTTCGCCACGCCGGCCCAGGACGGCTGCTTGTCGAGATTCACGCCGACGAAGCGGTTGGCGTAGAAATCGACGTGGTTCTTCTTTTCCGCGCCCCATTGGCCGTTGTTGAAGACGACCGCCGTGACCGGAATGTTCTCGCGGACGCAGGTCTGCAGTTCGCCGAAGCTCATGCCCCAAGCGCCGTCGCCGACGTAGGCGATCGCGGGCCGATCGGGCATCGCGACCTTGGCGCCAATGATGGTGGGAAACGCGTAGCCGCAGTTGCCGAAGCTCATCGCCGCGAACATCGAGCGCGGTCGCTCGAAGCGGAGATACGAATTCGCGACGGAGCAGATGTTGCCGATGTCGGTCGACACCATGGCGTCGCCGGGCATCGCGCGCTCGAGCTCGCGCAGCAATTGGCGCGGATGCATGTGGCTCGAGTTTTTCGCGACCTCGAGCGACCACGCATCCTTCTCGTGGGACCACCCCTCGAGCTCCGCTTCCCAGGTGGCCTTCTCCGCCTTGATCGCGGCGAGCCGCTCGCTCTGATTGGCGCGGCATGCCAGCACCTTGCCGGCCAGCCGCGCGATCAACGCCAGTGTCGCGGCCTTCGCATCGCCGCAAATGCCCACCGCAACCGGCTTGACGAGGCCGAGCATTTTTGCATCGGCGTCGATCTGAACGATCCTTGCGTCCTTCGGCCAATAGTCGAGGCCGTGTTGCGGCAGCATGCCGAACGGACCCAGCCGCGTGCCCAGCGCGAGCACGACGTCGGCCTTCGCGATCAGCTTCATCGCTGCCTTGGAGCCCTGATAGCCGAGCGGGCCGCACCACAAGGCATGGCCCGCCGGGAACGAGTCGTTGTGGAGATACGAGTTGCAGACCGGCGCCTGCAGCAACTCCACGAGCCGGATCGCCTCGGCTTGCCCGTCCGCCATGATCACGCCGCCGCCGCACAGGATCACGGGAAACTGCGCTCCGGCGAGAAGCTCGGCGGCTGCGTTCAATGCCTGCTCGCCACCGGCGCCGCGCTCGATCGCGACCGGACGCGGAATCTCGCACTCGATGGCGCCATAGAAGAAATCGCGCGGGATGTTGAGCTGCGTCGGCCCCAGTTCGAGCAGGGCGCGGTCGAATGCACGCGCGGTCAGCTCGGCCATTCGCGCCTTGTTGTTCACGTGAGCTTGATATTTGGTAATTCTGGAGAAGATCGGCAGCTGCTCGGTCTCCTGAAAGCCGCCCAGGCCCAGCGTCATCGAACCGGTCTCGGGCGTGACGACCACCACCGGCGAATGTGCCCAATACGCCGCTGCAGCGGAGGTGACGAAGTTCGTGACGCCGGGCCCGTTCTGCGCAATGCACACCCCGTGGCGGCCCGACACCCGGGCGTAGCCGTCGGCCATGTGCCCCGCACCCTGCTCGTGCGCAACCGAGATGAAGCGGATGCCCGCCAGCGAAAAGAGGTCGAGCGCATCCATGTACGCGGAGCCGACGATCCCGAACACGTCCTTGACGCCTTGCGCGACAAGCGTTTCGACGAACGCTTCCGAAGGCGTCATCGTCTGCTTGCCGACGACGGCAAGGTTCCTGGTTTCTGCCATGGTGTTCATGTCGCTTCCTCGGAAAGATCCGCTGCAGATGGCATTGTCGCCGTGCGTTAGGGTGAGGGCTGGTGCCAGCATACGCCTGCACGTGGGGCCAGCGCCGGAATCGTAGCCCGGGACGACCCCGGACTTGATCCGGGGGAATCCCGGGATCGACGCTCCGATGCGATGGCGCCCCGGGTATCGCGCTGCGCGCTCAACCCAGGCTACAGCATCGCTTCGGGCGCGACGTACTTGTAGCCCAGCGCCTCGGCGACCGGCTTGCACGTCACCTTGCCGAAGGCGATGTTGAGGCCGTCCTTGAGATGACGGTCGTCGGCGAGCGCTTTCTGCCAGCCTTTATTCGCCAGCGCAAGCACGAACGGCAAGGTGGCGTTATTGAGCGCAAAGGTCGATGTGCGCGGCACGCCGCCAGGCATGTTGGCGACACAGTAATGCGTTACGCCGTCGACGACGTATACCGGATCGGCATGCGTCGTCGGTCGCGAGGTCTCGAAACAGCCGCCCTGATCGATGGCGACGTCGACGACGACCGCACCGGGTTTCATCCGCGAGATCAGCTCGCGCGAGACGAGCTTCGGCGCTGAAGCACCGGGGATGAGCACGCCACCGATGACAAGATCGGCGCTCGTCACGTGCTGTTCCACGGCGTCGCGGGTCGAGTACACCGTGTTCAGCGGCCGGCCGAACTGCCGCCACAGCGCTCGCAGTACATCGACGCTGCGGTCCAGCACCCACACGTCGGCGCCCATCCCGAGCGCGATGTGGCACGCGTGCGAGCCGACTACGCCGCCGCCGAGAATGACTACCTTGGCCGGATCGACGCCCGGCACGCCACCGAGCAGCATGCCGATGCCGCCATGCGGCTTTTCCAGATAGTACGCGCCCGCCTGGACGGCCATCCGGCCCGCGACTTCCGACATCGGCGCGAGCAGTGGCAGGCCACCCGTCGGAGAAGTCACGGTTTCGTACGCGATACATACTGCGCCGCTGGTGATCAGGTCTTTGGCCTGCTCGGGATCGGGCGCCAGATGGAGATACGTGAACAGCACCTGGCCCTCGCGCAGCATCTTGCGCTCGCTTGCCTGCGGTTCCTTGACCTTGACGATCATGTCGGCGGCGGCGAACACCTCCGCCGCGGTGTCGACTACGCCGCCGCCAGCGCGCCGGTACGCGTCGTCGTCCATGCCGATGCCCTGCCCCGCGTTGTGCTCGACGATTACCTCGTGACCGTGATGGACCGCCTCGCGCACGCTGCCCGGTGTCAGCCCGACCCGGTTCTCCAATACCTTGATTTCCTTGGGCACCCCGATGCGCATGTCGCTCTCCTTCGCTACAAGGTAACCCGAAGTGACGCATCCGTCCAAGAGCGGGCACGCG
>JALYSM010000063.1 GCA_030854785.1 Pseudomonadota bacterium | reverse complement strand
GGCAAGGACCGTGGGCAAGTGGGGCGTTACGATCGGCTTTCGCATCTTCGTCCGCGTCCTGGCGCTGACGCGGGCCTGCCGTTTTGATCTTTCCGCACTCGACGTATTGCGCGATGGGCCCCCGATGATCATCGCGCCCAACCACCCGGGCCTCATCGACGCAGTACTGGTGATCTCCCGGCTTCCGGTTACCTGCATCATGAAGGCGGAACTGGAGAACAACTTCTTTCTCGGCGCCGGCGCGCGCCTCGCGGGTTACATCGGCAACGCCTCGGTGCGCCGAATGATCGATCGCAGCATTGCGTCAGTCAGGCAGGGGGCCCATCTGCTCGTCTTCCCCGAGGGAACCCGAACCACGCGGTCGCCGGTCAACCCCTTCACTGGTAGCATCGGAATCATCGCCCGGCACGCCAAGGTGCCGGTGCAGACGGTTTTCATCGACACCGACTCTCCTTACCTCAGCAAGGGCTGGCCGCTGTTGCGCAAGCCCGCGCTGCCGATCACCTGCCGCATCCGCCTCGGGCGGCGCTTCGATCCGCCGGAAAAGGCTCGCGAACTCGTGAGGGAGCTCGAGCAGTACTTTGCAGTCGAGCTCGCCCGCGGCTCGATGATGCAGTCGTGGCTGCCGGCTCACACGGTTGCGGCTGCGGCCGCCGCTCTAGGGCACCGCCCCGGATCTTTCGCCGACAACCATGGCCAGCACCTCGCGCACCCATCTCATCCTCATTCCCAGCTATAACCCGGGGCCCAAGGTCTACGAGACGGTGCGCGCGGCACGCCGTTGCTGGAACCCCGTCTGGGTGATCGTCGATGGCAGCACCGACGGCACCGCCGAGGAACTGCAACAAATGGCCGAGCAGGACCCGGGAATTTTCATCCTCATCAATCCCCGTAACATGGGCAAGGGCGCCGCCCTGCTTCGCGGGCTCGACCTCGCGGCGCAGCATGGCTTCACGCACGCATTGGCCATGGACTCGGACGGCCAGCATCCGGCCGAGCTGATCCCGGAATTCATGGCGGCTTCGCTGCGCGAGCCAGACTGCATGATCCTCGGCCGGCCGATGTTCGATGAGAAAGCCCCGGCGCTGCGGGTCAAGGGCCGGCAGGTCTCGAATTGGTGGGCCAACCTCGAGACGCTGTGGGCCGGCATCGGCGACTCGCTGTTCGGATTCCGCGTCTATCCGATCGCCCCACTACGTGAGGTGATGCATCGCGGGCGCTTCATGCGTCGCTTCGATTTCGACCCGGAGGCGGTCGTGCGACTGTCCTGGATGGGCGTCCTGCCGGTCAACCTGCCGGCGCCCGTCAGGTATTTCAGCGCGGAAGAAGGCGGTGTTTCGCACTTCAACTACCTACGCGACAACACGCTGCTCACCTGGATGCACACGCGGCTCTTCTTTGGCTTCTTGCTGCGGCTGCCGCAGCTCGTGGCGCGCCGGTTCGCGGACCGTTGACCGTGGACAGCTCGCCGCCGCAGCCTCCCACGCATCGATTCGTGCTCAACGCCCGGACGGCGAGAACCCCGTCCGCGGCAACCACTGGTGCAGCCCGGGCGTGGTGACGACCGTGCTGACGATCGCCATGATCACCAGCATCGTGTCCCCAGCTGCAACAGCATCTGACATCGGTTCGGGCGGCGACGACCGAAAGGTGTAATGGAAGAGCTCGGGCGCGGCCACGCCGAAGAGCGATGGCCCCAGCAGGATGCCGACGATGATTTCGCCGACGGCTGCGGCCTGGCCGATGCGGACCGCCACCGTGTTCCCCAGGCGGCCCGCGAGCACGATGATCGCAAGCTGCAGCAACGTGAAGTACAGCAGCGCCCTGTCTGGTGGACGGCGACGGTGGACATCGGAGTCGAGAGGTCAGAGCATTCCGCCGTTGATCGAAATGACCTGACCGGTGATGTAAGCGGCGCGATCAGAGGCGAGGAAGGCGACGAGATCAGCGACCTCGGCCGGCTGTCCCACACGTTTCATCGGCACCATCCGGTCGACGATGTCGGTTTCCAGCTTGCCATCGATCATCGTCGTTTCGATGATGCCCGGCGCCACCGCGTTGACCGTGATGCCACGACTGGCGAGTTCGATCGACAACGATTTGGTCGCTGCATTGAGCGCCCCCTTGGCGGCCGAGTAATTCACCTGGCCACGATTGCCGGCGATGGCGGCAATCGACGAGACGTTGATGATCCGCCCCCAGCGGCCCCTGATCATCGGCATCGTCAACGGCTGCGTGACGTTGAAGAATCCGTGCAGCGAAACATCGATGACGCGATGCCACTGCTCGGCACGCATCGCCGGGAAGACGGCGTCATCGTGGATGCCGGCATTGTTGACGAGGATCTGGATGGCACCTTGCGCAAGCATCGCGTCCAGCGCGACCTTCGTCGCCCGCGCGTCGCTGACGTCAAAAGCGACAACCTCGGCGGAGCCCCCGGCTGCACGAATCTCCTCGACCACACGCTGCGCCACGTCCCGATTGGCGTTGGCGTGGACCAACACATGGCAGCCATCGGCAGCAAGACGCCGGCAGATGGCCGCGCCGATGCCACCACTACCGCCGGTGACCAGTGCCCGCCTCATGCCTTGCCTCCCGCCCGGTCGCGCGCTAACCGGTCGGTGTCAAGCACCACGGCCGCGCGGCCGTTGAGGAGTTCGCGGTGGCCGGCCCGAACACTGAACCGGTAGAGGACGTTGTTGCCGTCGCCGGAGTGCCGCAACGCCTCGATTTCGAGATCCTCCACGACATCGTCGAGCCGGGACGCGTGGAGCGCGACTTCCCGCACGCTGGTCAGATACCCGATTCGCGGTGGTGCACCCTCAGCGGC
Source organism: Pseudomonadota bacterium (assembly GCA_030854785.1). Lineage (GTDB taxonomy): Bacteria > Pseudomonadota > Gammaproteobacteria > Burkholderiales > Casimicrobiaceae > PALSA-1003. The sequence continues at coordinate 5,397 of JALYSM010000063.1, read as the reverse complement.
CAGCAGCGCGCCGTGTACGGCCATCGCCTGCGCCGCGTATTCGATGCCGCAAGCGACACCAAGCCGGCCGTGCGCGCGGAGCGGATTGTCGACATCGCGGTGACTCGTCGCGCGGCAAACGACACGCGCCTCGTCCCATTCCACCACGCCGTCCAGCAGACACATCCGGTGCTTGTGGGGAATTCGACTCGCGATCCAGGTTCCGTCTAGCAGCATGGTGTCGTCGTCACTGCGAGACGGCGGTCATCGAGATAGTCGAGCACCTGCCGACGCGCCTGCCTGCGGGCAAGCGCCATTAGCAGCGGTAACCCACGTGCCGCAGGATAACCCGTGCGCAAGGCCTCGAGCGCGGGGTCCGCAATGATATCGACGGCGTCCGCCGTGAGTTCCACCTCGACGCGACTGAGCGTGGGCTGCCCCCGTCCGGGTGAGAGCGCCAGGGCGATACCGAAGGCGTCAGAGATCGGTCGCGCCCGATGGAGCGGTTCAGGGTACCCGGTATCGTAGGCGATCAAAAGCACCGGATTTCGAGTCGCCAGAACCTGGCACAGGGCCTCGAGCAGTCCAGCGCCGAAGCTGCCATCGAATGCGCACAGGGAAGTAGACGGAGCCTTGGCACCGGTGGCAATGCTCCAATACCCGGCTGGAGCGTTGTGCACCGAGTTGTGGAAACGGGTCGGGGAAATCTGGCGGTCACTGGTCGCGAGCATCTGGCAGATCTCGTGGCAGATATCGCCGTCCGCATTGGAAGCGGTGAAGACCGTCGCAAGGCGCGCCGTATCCTGCCCCGCCGCGGCAGCCGCCTGATAGCCAATGGCCAAGGCAAGTTTCACCACGCGGCCAACGCGCCGGCGTTCGGCAGGCGGTAATGCAGCTACCGGCGGCAGCTGCGCGAGTTGTTCGATGTAAGGGGCGTCGCCCGAAAGCACAGCCTCCGCCACGGTCCAGTCCGGCAGGCCGGGGCCGAGGAGGCCGATCCCGTCGATGTAGGCAGCCAAGCTCGGCATCACACCCCGCCGATCACCGTATCCGCACGACCCAGCACGAGGCTGCAGTTGGTGCCGCCGAAGCCGAACGAATTGCTGAGCACCCGCGACGGCGCTCGAGCCTCGTTGCGCAGCAAGTAGGCGAGTGGCAGCGCGGGATCGAGTTCCCGCATGTTGACGCCAGCCGGCATGAAGCCATGGCGTAACGCCAGCGCACTAATGACGGCTTCGACACCGCCGGCAGCGCCCAGCGTGTGGCCGACCGTCCCCTTGGTCGAGCTGCAAAGCGTGGCATCGCCGAAGAGCGAGAGCACGGCACGCCCCTCCACCAGGTCGTTGCTGCGTGTCCCGGTGCCGTGCAAGTTGATATAGTCGATCGCTTCGGGCGCGAGTCCTGCGCCGGCGAGCGCCTGCTCCATTGCCATCCGTGCTCCCATGCCTTCCGGATGCGGCGACGACATGTGATAGGCATCGCTCGACTCGCCGACGCCCAGCAGCAGGATGGCGTCCGGTGATGGTACCGCGGGTAGCCGCTCGATCAGGAAGAAGGCCGCCGCTTCTCCGATCGATAGGCCGTCACGATCCCGGTCGAACGGGCGGCAGGGTCGTGTCGAGGTGAGCTGAAGCGAGCTGAAGCCGTACAAGGTGGTAAGGCAAAGGGAGTCCACTCCGCCGACCACTGCAGCATCGATCAGACCAGCCTCGATCATCCGCGCGGCCGAACCGAAGGCCTTCGCGCTCGAGGAGCACGCCGACGAAACGGCTGCCGCCGGCCCGCTCAACTGCAACGTCCGCCGCACGAAATCCGCGACGGAGAACGAATTCTGCGTCGTCGCATAAACGAAATCGTCGGGCAGCGCTCCAGTAACGGAATCGCGTCGGCGGTACGCGAGTTCGGCCTGAAGAATGCCCGCAGTACTGGTGCCGACGAATACGCCAATCCGATCCGTACCGTATCTTGCGCGGGCCGCAGCCACGCTTGCGATAAAGTCGTCCTGCGCGAGGCCCAGCTGAGCGAGCCGGTTGTTGCGGCAATCGAAATCGGTGACCGCGGGAAGCAGACTCTCGTCGTCGACACCGGCAACCTCTCCGACGCAGGTGTCGACATCCACCGTTTCGAACCGGCAGGGCGCGAGCCCGCTGCGCTCCTCGCGCAATGCGGCAAGATTGGGCGCCAGTCCGCGCCCGACGCAGGTGGTTGCAGTGAAGTGGGATAAGTGCAGGGGTTTCACTGCGGGACAGCGCAGACCGGCAACGCCAATAACATTAGCACACCGGTTGGTGATCGCTGGTCCGAGCGGTGGCAGACCCGTTCACCCGAGCGATCAGCATCACGTTGGCGAACGGGGTGCGCCGGCACATCGGTAGCGAATCGACCCGAAAGCCGAGCTGCTCGAGAATCATCGTCCAGTCTGCCGTTGACCGGCAGTAGCTTCGGGACAGCCGGTGGCCCCGGCAGAAGGCGACCGCGCTGTCGATCCACTGGCTGACGAGAAAGGGTAGCCCACCCGCCGCATTGCCGATGCGTGTCACGAACAATCCTCCAGGCGGCAATGCGTCGCGTACGCGGCGCAACACGTTCAGTTGGTCGTGATAATCGATGTAGTGCAAGACATCCAGAATGACGACGACATCGGCCTTGCCGAAGTCGGCGGTGCGGACGTCGCCGCGTTCGAAATCGCCGCGATCGCCTAGCGCAAGGCGCGCTCGCTCGACATCCTTCGGCATCGAGTCCAAACCGAAAATCCGGCCGACCTTGGGTGGCGCGGGCCAATCCGTCCTCCAATTGCCGGCATCGTGCAGCGCCGTGGCCGATTGCAACCACGAGGCAAGCAGCCCCTGCCCGCAACCCAGGTCGACCAGCCGCTGCACATCCGGGATTATGCCTCGCTCCAGCAAGCCGACGAACACCGGGTCGCGCTTCAACTTGGACCGCGAGAAATGCCACGCGAAACGACCCGCTGATCGATATGGCGCCGAGGCGGCATCCAGCAATGCACGGTGGAACGAGGTTGTCATGGAATGGCTGAGCGCAGCGTTACGGGGTGAAGGCCGGCTTCCCGGATGGCATCCAGCAGGCGCGGGAGGACTTCGATTATCACTGGCACCCCTGCCGCGGTGCGTGCGGCATTGCCATCGTGCAACGTCAGAATGTCTCCACCAGCGAGGTTGCGGGCGAGCCGGCGGAAGACCACGTCGGCGCGGCGTTCGCGGGTATCGAATCCGCGTCGGGTCCAGGTTGCAAGCTGCAAACCCCGACGCGCCAACACCGGATCGAGGAATACGTTGCGCAGTCCCGCCGTCGGCCGAAAGAACCGCGGGGTCTCGCCGGCGAGCGCGCGAAGGGTTTGCTGCCCATGGTCCACGTCGACAGCGATTCGGCGTGGCCCGAACAGCGCGAAGTAGGGCGAATGGCTCTGGCTGTGGTTCTCGACTGCGTGGCCGCGACGGACGATTTCCTGGCAGAGTTCCGGATAGCGCAATGCCTCGTCGCCGACGCAGAAGAAACTCGCCTTGGCTCCATGGCGGTCGAGAATGTCGAGCACTTGCGGCGTTACCAGCGGATCCGGTCCATCGTCGATCGTCAACGCGAGCTCGCCTCGCGCCGCCGACGATGCTGGCAAGCGCGTCAGGTTGGGGCCCAGCAGGGAACTGCGCGGGCTGAGTCCGGCAAAGCCCAGCAGCACGTGATTGCCAGCGATGGCGCCGACCGCGAAAGGCCAAGCGTCTGGCAACATCAGTACAGTCGCCGGCGCGGCCGCGTGCAGCAGCATCGTCACCGCAGTCAGCGGACTCGGGCGCCAGCGGGGCTCTGGCCGGGACTTCGGATGTACGGTGTCCATCAGGCCATCGCTTCGTGCGGACGCCCCACTCGATCCTCGGCAAGGACCGCGGAGAACAGCAGCGCGAGCACGGCGCCGGGCCCGACGGTGGCGCCGATCGCTTGCAACACCGGCACCTTCGAAAACGCAAGCACGCCGAAGCCGATCACGGTGGTCGTGCTGGCGAGCACGAGCGACGCCAGCGTTGCCACCCGGTCCGCGCCATTCCCGTCGACACGCTGGTCGAAGAACAGCGCGTAGTTGGAGCCAACCGCCACGATCAGCAGCATGCCTACGAGGTGGAGGATGTTCAGTTGCCTGCCGGCCAGCGCGTGCACGGCGATGACGACAACGACGGCCGCGACGAGCGGGACGACTACCCGCAGCACGCGCACGGGCGAACGAAGCGTCAGCCCGAGAAGGCCGAGCATGACGGCAAAACCAGTCAGTGACAGGTAGATCGCGTCGGCGAGGTAGCCAGCGTAGAGGCGGTCCGTTTCACCTTTGAGATCGACCAGCAGCGCGCTTTTCTGTCCCGCTTCGGTCAGCGCCGCACGTATCGGCTGCGGGTCGATCGCCGGGTCGGCGGTTCCTCGCTGCGCCGCCTTGAGCGGCAGCAGCGCGCTCCAGCGTCCTCCACGGTGCACAAGCAGCGCGTCGGTCGCGAGCGCGAAGGAAGTTCCGTCGAGATCGGCGCGGTTGAGTGGACGGGCGTTTCTGGTAGCCTCCACGTCGGCGAGAAAAGGGCGCAAACGCTCCGGCCGAAGCGGAAGCTCTCCGGTCGCCGCCTGCAGGCGGCTCGCGAGCTCGGCGGGTGGCGGCAACGCCTGCTGCCGGGCCTTCTGGCTCGTGAGGCTCGGAAGAAAGCGGACCGGGGTGTCGAACCCGCCAAGCGTACCCGCATCGACGAGGCGTTGAAGCCGCTCGCCGACCTGCTCCGCGGCGCGCAATACAAATTCCTGATCCGCATCGGAAACGACGACGATGTAACGCACATCGGGCGCTCCAAGGTCGCCGCGCAGCGTGCGATCCAGCGACAGATCGGCCGCGGACACCGGGCTCAACGCCGAAAGCTCTGGATTCCACAACGTGTGCCGATGGCTTCCGATCACGGCAGCTGCCGCGACCAGCACGCCGACGAAAACCCAGCGCAGCGTGCGGGCCCGCGTCATCACAGCCGCGAGCGCGTGGCCCAGGAACGACACATCGCGGACGCGGAATCCGGAGGGCAGCAGTGTCGGCAAGACAAAGCGAGTGACCCCTGCCGCGACCACGATTCCCGTAACGGAATAAAGCCCAAGCTGGGCCAGCCCGGGGAAACCCGAGAACAGCAGCGTGGCGAAGCCGACGACGGACGTCAGCATCCCCAAGCGGATCGTAGGCCAGAATCTGGCGACCCATTGGGCGTGATCGCCGGCCGGATCCTCGTACGTCGGTTGTGCCGATTGGACGAAGAGGTAAATCGAATAATCCACGGCCTCTCCGATCAAGGTGGTGCCGAACCCCAGAGTGATGCCGTGGACGACGCCGAAGCCCAAGCTGACCGCGGCAACGCCGGCGAGTGCTCCGGATATCACCGGCAACAGACC
>JALYSM010000057.1 GCA_030854785.1 Pseudomonadota bacterium | reverse complement strand
GGCCGGTGCGGCGTCTGCAGGGTCAGGCGAAGGCGATGCCTAAAAAAGCCACGACGGTGATGCCGATAACGGCGCCGACGATGAAACGACGGAGACTCGGGGTCATGGTCTTGGGTACGTATGGGATGGAATGGGACGCTCACAGTGCCCTATACGGCTATCAGACCCGTTTGGATCGAACGTAGTTCAACAGGACGGGCAACAGCGCGAGCACGCCGAGCAGACTCAATGCAAATAGTGCCTCGGGCGTCAGCAGGGCCTGCGTCGACTCGATGCTGCCCAGCGCCTGCCCGAGATTGGTGACGATCAGCGTGCTCGGCAGGATTCCGACCAACGTCGCGGCGACGTACGTGCGCAGACGGATATCGGTCAGCGCCGGTACGAGATTCACGAGGAAATAGGGGAAAAGCGGCATCAGCCGGAGAAACAGCAGCCAGAAGAAGCCGCTCTCGGTGAAACCCTCGTTGATACGCTCGCCCAGCGGGCCGAGCCGCCGGCGGACCGCCGCGCCGAAAAGATATCGTGCGGCGAGGAACAGGATCGTCGCGCCAAGCGTCCCGGCGATGACGACGATTGCTGTCGCGACCCAGCGGCCGAAGAGGAAGCCGAATGTCAGCGACAGCACCGTTCCGCTGGGCAGACTCAGCGCGGTCGCGGTCGCATAAATCGCGAACGCGAGCGCTAGCGCCAGGCCGTAATGCGCGTTCGTGAAAGCGAGCAGCGCGTCGCGGTTCTGCTTGATCGTGTCGAGGTTGAGGTAGCGCTCGCCGCCGAGCGCGAAAAAAGCGGCGACCGCGGCGACGAATGCAACGGCAATTGCCAGCCTTGCCCAGCGCCGGACGATGCGACCATCCGTCCCCTCGCTTGCCCCACGTCCATTCACTTTTGCTCTATCTTTGGATCCAGAGCGTCGCGCAGCCCGTCGCCGAGAAGGTTGAAAGCGAGCACCGTGCAGAAGATCGCCAGGCTGGGGAAGAGCGCGACGTGCGGCGAAGTCATCATATCCGCGCGCGCTTCGTTGAGCATCGCGCCCCATTCGGGCGTCGGCGGCTGCGCTCCCATGCCGATAAACGACAGGCTCGCCGCAGTGATGATCGACGTGCCTATGCGCAGCGAGAAGTACACGACCACCGCCGCGATCGTACCGGGAAAGATGTGCCGGACGACGATCGTCCAGTCCGACGCCCCGATGCTCCGGGCTGCTTCGACGAACGTCAGGTGCTTGAGCGCCAGCGTATTGCCGCGCACGAGCCGGGCGAACGTGGGAATGCTGAAGATCGCGACCGCAATGATGACGTTGCCCATGCCACCGCCGAGGATGGCGACGATGCCGATGGCGAGCACGATACCGGGAAACGCGAACAGCACGTCGCAGATGCGCATGATGATGCGGTCCCACCAGCCCTCGTAATATCCCGCGACGAGGCCCATGGCGGTGCCGAGGACCGCGCCGACGGCAACCGACACGAAGCCGGCGGTCAGCGAGACGCGCGAGCCCATCAGGATGCGGCTGAAGATGTCGCGCCCGAGAGGATCGACTCCGAACCAGTGCTTGAGCGAGGGCAGCGCATTAAGCCTGTCGTAGTCGAAGAAGTTCTCCGCGTCGTAGGGGACGAGCCACGGCGCGCCGATGGCCAGCACTACGAGTAGTGCGACGAACAACCCCGCGAACACCGCGACATGCTGCTTACGGAACTTGCGCCAGAACTCGGTCCACGGCGTTCGCACCCTGGTCACTTCGGACACCGCGGGAATTTCGGCGTCCGCCGGCTGGAGCTCTGCGCGTTCGTTCATGGCTTCAGCGATAACGGATGGTCGGGTTGATCACGGCGTAAAGGACGTCGACGATCAGGTTGATCAGCACGAATTCGAGCGAGAACAGCAATACCAATCCCTGAATAACCGGATAGTCGCGCATGTCGACCGCGTCGACGAGAAGCCTGCCCATCCCCGGCCAGTTAAAGACGACTTCGACGACGATCGATCCGCCGAGGAGGAAGCCGAACTGCAGGCCCATCATGGTCACGACTGGGATCAGCGCGTTGCGCAGCCCGTGCTTGACGATCACCACCGTTTCCGGCAATCCCTTGGCTCGCGCCGTACGCACGTAGTCCTCGTGCAGGATGTCGACGAAGGACGACCGCGTGAAGCGCGCCATGATCGCCGCGACCGCGGCACCGAGTGTCAACGACGGCAGCACGTAGTGGCGCCAGGTATCGGCGCCGACGGTCGGCAGCCAGTGCAGCTGCACCGAAAAGATCTGCATCAGGACCATGCCGAGCGCGAACGCCGGAAAGGAAATGCCCGACACCGCTAGCGTCATGCCCACCCGGTCCGGCCAGCGATTGCGCCAGACTGCGGAGAGCGTGCCGATGAGCATGCCGATCGCCACGGACCAGACCATGCTGGTGACGGTGAGCCAGAACGTCGGCCAAAAGCGCTCGGCGATCTCGGCGTTTACCAGACGCTTGGTACGCAGCGAGCGGCCGAAGTCTCCGTGCAGCACACCCGTTGCGAAGCGGACGAATTGCTCGGGCAGCGACTTGTCGAGGCCGAGGTCCTGGCGCACCAGCGCGACGGTCTCCGGCGTCGCGTCGGGTCCGGCGGCGAGCCGCGCCGGATCACCGGGAAGCAGATGCACGAAAAGGAATACCAGCAGGCCGACCAGCACCAGCGTGGGGATAAGGCCGAGCAGGCGTTTGACGAGATACTGCAGCAAGGGCGCGGTTTCGCGTGGGCCGAAGTTCGACGGGTCGTCGCCCCGGCTTATTTTGGTAACTGAGCCGGGGCCCAAGTTCGGTATAGCGACGACGTATCAACTTGGATCCCGGATCTCGCGGCCTGCGCCGCTCGTCCGGGATGACGCATCCGTCTCCGATCGCGGTCGCGCCTACGGCGCGGCGCTCTCGGACGGATGCGTCATTTCAAATCGATTTCCGTGAAGTTAAACGACGCGTCCGGGATCACGTAGACACCGCTCAGTTTTTTGCTGTGGGCGGAGAGCAGCTTTTCGGTGACCAGCGGCGCCCAGGGCGCGTCCTTCCAGATCGTCTCTTGCGCATCCTTGTACAGCCTTGCCTTCTCGGCCGGATCGGTCGTGAGTTGCGCACCCTTGATATCGGCATCGACCTTTTCGCTCTTGTAGTAAGCGGTGTTGAAAAGCTTCGGTGGCCAAGATTCGCCGTAGAGCAGCGGACGCAGCGCCCAGTCCGCTTCGCCGGTCGACGTTGACCAGCCGACGTAATAGAGCCGCACCGGCGCGGTCGCTGGATCCTGCCAGCTCTCGACCTTCTCGACCCGCTGGCCCGCCTCGAGCAGCGTGATCTTGGTGCGGATGCCGATTTGCTGCAATTGTTGCTGCAAAAACTGCGTCACTTTTTGTGCTGTAGTGTGATTGTAGGCCGACCACAGCTCGGTTTCGAAGCCGTTGGGGAATCCGGCCTCGGTCATCAGCTGCTTCGCCTTGGCCAGATCGTATGGCCACGTACCGATCTTGACCGCGTACTGCACACCCTCGGGCGCCACGCCTTCGGCCGGAGCCGCGTAGCCGTTGAATGCGACCTTCGCCAGCGCGTCCTTGTTGATCGCATACGCGATCGCCTGCCGCACCTTGGGGTTGTCGAATGGCTTCTGCTGCGTGTTCATCGACAGATATCGCAGCACGATCGAGGGTGCCGCGACCACCTCCAGCTCCGGCTTGCTCTTCAGGACGTCGGCTTGCTCGTAGGGAACCGGGAACGTGAAGTGTGCCTCGCCGGTCTGCATGATGGCCGCGCGCGAGTTGTTGTCGACGACCGGCTTCCAGGTGATCGTGTCGACCTTCGGATAACCCTTCTTCCAATAACCGTCGAACTTCGCGACCTTCAAGTAGTCGGTCTGCTTCCATTCGACGAACTTGAAGGGGCCGGTCCCGACCGGGTGGAATGCGATGTCCTTGTTGCCATATTGCTTGAGCGCGGCCGGGCTGATCATCACCGTCGACGGATGCGCGAGCTGATTGATGAACGGTGAAAACGGCGTCTTCAGCGTGATGCGCGCGGTGTAGTCGTCGACGACCTCGGTTTTGGCGATATTGTTGTTGTAGAGCCCATAACGCTTGAGCTTGTTTTCCGGATTGGTCACCCGGTCGAGGTTCGCCTTCACCGCATCGGCCTTGAAGTCGGTGCCGTCGTGGAACTTGATGCCTTTTTTCAGCTTGATCGTGTAGACGAGTCCGTCCTTGCTGGCTTCGTAGCTCTCGGCCAGTACCGGGATCATCTTCATGTCCTTGTCGAAGCCGTACAGGCCTTCGTAGAAGGACTTGGCCATCGCCTGCGACAAGGTATCGTTGGCGTCGTAGGGATCGGTCGTCGTGAATGTCGAGGCGACGGCGAAGACGACGTCTTTGGCGGCAAAGGCGGGAGCGCCGGCAAGCGCGCCCAGCGCTAAACCAGCCAGCAGCATCGAGCGAAGCAGTGATTTCATACGGTCTCTCCAGAGTGAGGCGGCACAGTCCATTGCTGGTGACAGCACCGGTGCGGAGCCTGATGACTTAGTATGCGCCGCCGACGCGGTGCACGGCCACATAATGTCCGGGTCCGACTCTCTCGAGCGGCAAGACCACAGGCTCATCGCCCACGGCGCGGATCGGGCTCGGGACTTCCGCGGATGATAGCTCCCTTTTGCGGCGTCGTCGCGCGGGATCGGCGATGGGTACCGCGGCCATCAACTTGCGCGTGTACGGATGCCGCGGGTCCTCGAAGACGGCGCGACGCGGGCCGATTTCGACGATCTGGCCCAGATACATCACCGCGACCCGATGGCTGATGCGCTCGACCACCGCCATGTCATGCGAGATGAACAGGTACGCGAGCCCGAATTCGGCCTGCAGATCGAGCATAAGGTTGACGATCTGCGCCCGGATGGACACGTCGAGCGCCGACACCGCTTCGTCGGCGACGATGATCTTCGGCTGCAAAGCGAGTGCGCGGGCGATCGCGATCCGCTGCCGCTGTCCGCCGGAGAACTCATGCGGATAGCGCGGCGCATGATCGGGCGACAGGCCGACATGGTCGAGCAGCCACGCGACGCGGTCCTCGGCATCCGCGCCGCGCGCGACGCCGTGCACATAGAGTGGCTCCGCCACCGAAAAGCCAACCGTGAGCCGGGGATCGAGCGAAGCGTACGGATCCTGGAACACCATCTGGATTTCGCGCCGCAGCGGTCGCACCTCGTCGGCGGGCAACTTGGTGATATCGCGCCCGCCGAATTCGATGCTGCCGCCTTCGATGTCGACCAGGCGGAGCAGCGAGCGCCCGGTCGTCGATTTGCCGCAGCCGGATTCTCCGACCAGCGCCAGTGTTTCGCTGGCATGCAGGTCGAAGCTGATCTGCTCGACAGCGTGCACGCGTCGCCGCACGCGCCCGAAAAAACCTGACGGGAGGTCGAAACGCGTGCGCAGCTCACGCACCTTGAGCAGCGGCGGTCCCGCGTCCGGTGCCCGCGGCGTCGCCGTTGGCGGTCGCCCGGCGCCGTCGGACCGAAGCAAGGGAAACCGCGCTGGAAGATCGGTGCCCTGCATCGATCCGAGCTTCGGCACCGCAGCGAGCAGGGCCCGAGTGTACGCATGGCGCGGGGTATGAAAGATGGCATCAACCGAGCCTTCCTCGACCTTCTCGCCGCGGTACATGACCATTACGCGCTCGGCGACCTCGGCCACGACGCCCATGTCGTGAGTGATGAAGATGACCGCCATATGCATTTCGGCCTGCAGCAGGCTGATCAGCTCCAGGATCTGTGCCTGGATCGTCACATCGAGCGCGGTGGTTGGCTCGTCGGCGATGAGGAGGGCGGGTTTGCACGACAGCGCCATCGCGATCATCACGCGCTGGCGCATACCTCCCGAGAGCTGGTGCGGGTAGCGCTCGAGCGCGGCCTTCGCCTCGGGTATGCGCACCTGCTCCAGCATGCGCAAGGCTTCACTTCGCGCCGCAGCGGCATCCTTGCCCTGATGCAGGCGGATCGACTCCGCGATTTGCTCGCCGACCGTGTAGACGGGGTTGAGCGAAATCATCGGCTCCTGAAAGATCATCGCGATCTCGGCGCCGCGAATGGAGCGCATCGTCGCCGGCGCGACGCGCGCGAGATCGATGCGCTGTCCGCTCGGCCGCAGAAAGTCGAGGCGTCCGGCGAGGATGCGTCCGCCTCCGTGTTCGACCAGCCGCATCACCGACAGCGCGGTGACCGACTTGCCCGAGCCCGATTCGCCGACGATGGCGATGGTCTCGGCGCGGCCTACGGTGAACGACATGTCCCGCACTGCGGCGACGACGCGCTCCGAGGTGCGAAACTCGACCGATAGTCCGGACACGTCGAGGACGGCATCGCGCGGAGAAGTCATCGCCAAGATTACAGCCAGTCAACGCGACGGCGGCGCTGCGGTTGCCTGTTGGCGCAGATCATCGATGGTCGCGTTCATCGTGATCGCCTGGCGGTCGATGAGCAGGTGCAGGAGCGCGGGCCGCCCGGCGGTAAGTGCGTGCTCGAGCGCGGGTGCGAATTCGTCGGTGCGGCTCACCGTCTCGCCCTCCGCGCCGTAGGCCCGGGCGAGCGCGGCAAAATTCGGGTTCACGAGATCGGTCCCGTATACGCGCGTCGGGTACTGACGCTCCTGGTGCATCCGGATCGTTCCGTACATGCCGTTGTCGACGACGACGAAGACGATGCCGAGGCGGTATTGTACGGCGGTCGCCAGCTCCTGGCCGTTCATGAGGAAGCAGCCATCGCCGTTCCAGGAAACGACCGTGCGTTCCGGATGTGCGGCCTTGGCGGCGATCGCGGCGGGCACGCCGTAACCCATCGATCCGTTGTACGGCGCGAGCTGCGTGCGAAACCGCGGATAGCGATACAGCCGGTGCAGCCAGGTCGCGTAATTGCCGGCGCCGTTGGCAAGGATCGCGTCTTCGGGAAGCCGTTCGCGCAACGTCGCGACGACTTGCCAGAGATCGAGCGAGCCCGCCATCGCCTGCGGCATTTGCCACGCGAGATATTCGGCGTGGGCCGCCGCGGCGCTACCCGACCACGCGGGCGCGGCGATCGGCGCCATGGCCGCGAGGCCTGCACAAGCCGGCGCGACCGACGCCTCGATCGCCAGCGCGGGCTGGTACACGCGGCCGAGCTCGTCGGCGCCGGGATGCACGTGGATCAAAAGCTGCTTCGGCTGTGGCGCGCTGAGCAGCGTGTAGCCTCCGGTCACCATCTCTCCGAGACGCTCGCCGAGCACGAGCAGCACGTCGGCATCGCGGATACGCGCTGCGAGCTTCGGATTGATGCCGATGCCCACGTCGCCGGCATAGTTCGGATGCCGGTTGTCGAACACGTCCTGATTGCGGAATGCACAGGCAACCGGCAGTGCGTTCGCTTCGGCAAAGCGCGCGAGACTCGCGCAGGCCTGCGCATTCCAGCCGCTGCCGCCGGCAACGACAAGGGGCCGTTGCGCCGCGGCGAGCAGCGCGCGAAGTTGCGCAATCTGCGGCGGCGCCGGGTGGACGACCGCCACCTCGATGCGCGCGACATCGGCAACGGCGACGGTGGCAGTGAGCATGTCCTCGGGCAGGGCGAGCACGACCGGTCCGGGCCGGCCCGATTGTGCGACGCGAAAGGCGCGAGCGACGTATTCGGGGATGCGCTCCGGGCGCTCGATTTGCGCCACCCACTTGACGATGCTGCCGTACATGCGCCGGTAGTCGATTTCCTGGAATGCTTCACGATCGGCAAAATCGCTGCCGACCTGGCCGACAAAGACGATCAGCGGTGTCGAATCCTGGGCCGCGGTGTGAATGCCTATCGCGGCATTCGATGCGCCAGGACCGCGCGTGACGAATACGATGCCCGGCCGGCCGGTAAGCTTGCCGTACGCTTCCGCCATGTATGCTGCGCCGCCTTCCTGACGGCAAACGATGAGGCGCAGGCGATCGCGGACGTCGTACAGCGCGTCGAGCACCGGCAGATAGCTCTCGCCGGGCACACAGAACGCGAGATCGACTCCCTGCAGCAGCAGGTTGTCGACGAGTATGCGACCGCCGGTGCGCATCGGTATTGGCGAGAATACAGAGCCGTACTGCGGCCATTCTAGCGTGATTCGGCAGGTTTCTTGGCCGTATAATCCGCGTGGCCGCCGCACTGCGTCGGCCAGGGAGGATATCTCGCCGATGGTTGCAACAATCACGCTCCAGGAAGCGCTCGGGGTCAGTGCCATTGCCTTGCTTCTGGGACTGATCACGATGCGCTTCAGGCCGGAGCTGCGACGTTCGGTACTGGTCACGCTGTTCGTCATCGTGCTGGGGTTGGGCGGGCTCGCGGGCTTGTCGCGTTTCGAGCTCATTCCGGCGCACCTCGCCATCTCCGTCGTTCCACGCGAGTTCTGCCTGCTGATCGTCGCTCTCGGCAACATCCGCATCTGGATCGCATTCCTGACCAATGTGCTGCTTGCCCGCCGTGCAGTGCCGCGCATTCTTGGCGAAGTGGCGATGGCGCTCGCGCTCGTCATTTTCGCGCTCGTCCGATTGGACGCGGTCGGTGTAAACCCGACCAGCCTCATCGCGACCACTACTGTGGCCGGCGCCGCCATCGCGTTTGCGATGCAGTCTACGTTGGGGAACCTCCTGGGCGGGATCTCATTGCAGCTCGACAATACGTGCCGCATCGGCGATTGGATCGAGCTCGATGGCGGTGTCACCGGAGAAGTCGTCAGCATTCGCTGGAGGTACACTGCATTGGCGACGGTGAACAACGTGACCATCATCATCCCGAATGCGGAGTTGATGAAAAATCGGGTCACGCTGCTCGGACGGCGCGGCGACCAGCGCATACCCTGGCGGCGGCCGATCGAGTTCGGCGTCGGGTATGAGTGGAATCCGGGACAGGTGCTGGCGGTCGTCGCTGCGGCGCTCGAACGGGCGGAGCTGCCCTTCGTGGCGCTCGAGCCGATGGCGCACTGCATCTGCACGGGCTTCGACCCAAGTGCGATCAAGTACGTCGTCTACTACTGGCTGACCGATATCAAGTCGTATCTGGTGACCGATTCGCGCGTGCGAGTGCATGTCTACGCCGCGTTGGGCCGTGCCGGCATGGAGATCCCGATTTCGCGCTCCGACGTGTATTTGCATTCGGGCCGTCATCTGAAGCTGATAAAGTCGGAACAGGAACTGGAATCGCGGGTGGCGCTGTTGCGCTCGCTCGAATTGTTCGCTCCGCTGACCGACGACGAGACGCATGCACTCGCGGCACAATTGATCGGCACCCCTTTCGGGCCGGGCGACATCGTCACCCGACAGGGCGAGCCCTCCGATTCGCTGTACATCCTGGGGCGCGGCAAGGTCGGGATCTTTCGCGACGCCGCGCCAGGAAGCTCGCCGGCGCGCCAGCGCCTGGCCACGCTCGCGGCGCCGGAGTATTTCGGCGAGATGGGCCTGCTTACCGGTCAGGCACGGAACGCGACGATCGTCGCCGAGGCGGAAGTCCTCTGCTATCAGCTCGACAAAGCGGCCTTCGAATCGATCATCCAGGCGCGCCCCGAGTTGGCCGAAGCGCTGTCGCAAACGGTCGCGGCGCGGCGGGCAGCGAGCGACGCGACGCTCGCGTCGCTCTCGGCGGAGGCGCGCGCACGGGCGACCGTTACCCGCGCCAGCGAGTTGCTCAGGAGGATCCGCCAGTTCTTCGGCCTGGAAGACGTCTGACTTCGTGCTACCGGTCGCTAGGCCGCAGCGCGATTCGCGCCCAGCAGCTCTTCGCGATTGAGCAGGAACACGGCCTCGTCGCTCGACTTGGTCGATAGCCAGGTGAACGGCAGGCGCGGAAACGCGGCTTCGGCTGCAGCTCGGTTTTGGCCGACCTCGACGACGAGCAGGCCGTCGGGTTTGAGGAATTCCGCAGCACGGGCGAGGATCGTGCGCACGGCGTCGAGACCGTCGTCGCCGCCCGCGAGCGCGAGCTGCGGTTCGTGCAAATATTCCGGCGGCAGTTCTTCCATCGCCATCGCCGTCACATACGGCGGGTTGCTGACGATGAGATCGTAGTTCTTTTCGGTGAGGTTCGACAGAAGGTCCGAGCGGATCAGATTGACTCGCCCCTGCAAGCCGTGGTCGGCGACGTTGCGCAATGCGACGGCGAGCGCATCCGATGAGATATCGGCGGCATCGACGTCGGCATTCGGAAAATGATGTGCGACGAGGATGGCGAGGCACCCGGACCCGGTGCACAGATCGAGCACAGTCTCGATTCTGCCGGGTTCGGTTATCCAGGGACTGAGCCCGTCACGCAGCAGCTCGGCGATGTAGGAACGCGGAATGAGCACGCGCTCGTCGACGTAGAAGCGGTGTTCGCCAAGCCAGGCCTCGTGCGTCAGATACGAGGTCGGCATGCGCTCGGTGACGCGGCGGGTGATGATGTTCTGCACCTCGTCGCGCTCGGCATGCGTGAGCTTCGCGTCGAGAAACGGCTCGAGGCGATCGAGCGGCAGGTGCAGGGTGTGCAGCAGCAGGTACGCCGCCTCGTCGTACGCGTTGACCGTGCCGTGCCCGTAAGAAAGCCCGGTCGCGTTAAATCGCGATACCGCGTAGCGCAGCCAGTCGCGGAGGGTCTCCAGCTCTTGGGTGAGAGCGCTCATCCGGCGGCGGGGGCGAAGAGCAGACGTTCCAGTATGCCACGATACAGCGCGGCGAGCGGCTCGAGGTCGGCGACGGACACGCGCTCGTCGAGCTTGTGGATGGTCGCGTTGACCGGACCCAGCTCGACGACTTCGCGACAGACAGTGGCGATGAAGCGCCCATCGGATGTGCCGCCGGTGCAGGAGATTTCGGGAACGATCCCGCACACCTCGCGTATCGTCTCCGCGGCGATGGTGACGAGCTTCTCTCGCGGCGTGAGATAAGGAGCGCCCCAGCCTGTCCATGTGAGCTCGTAATCGAGCCCATGCCGCTGCAGCACCGCCTCGAAGCGCTCCTGCAGGCTTTCGCGCGTGCTCGCGGTCGCATAGCGGAAGTTGAAAAGCAGGTCCAACGAATTTGGAATCACGTTGGTCGCGCCGGTGCCGGCATGAATGTTCGATGCCTGCCACGAAGTCGGGGGAAAGTATTCGTTGCCCTCGTCCCAGGTGTGCGCGGCAAGCTCGGCGATCGCGGGGGCCGCCAGGTGAATGGGGTTCTTGGCCAGATGCGGATACGCGATGTGTCCCTGCACGCCGCGCACGCTGAGCCTGCCCGAAAGCGTGCCCCGACGTCCATTCTTGATCATGTCGCCCAGCCGCTCTACCGAAGATGGCTCGCCAACGATGCAATAGTCGAGCGCCGTCCCGGCCGCTTTGAGCCGGTCGACCACGCGCACGGTACCGTCGGTGGCGGGTCCTTCCTCGTCGGAAGTGAGCAGCAGCGCGATCGACCCGGGGTGCGCCGGGTGCGCACGCACGAAATGCTCGACGGCGACGACAAACGCGGCCAGCGAGGATTTCATGTCGGCGACGCCGCGGCCGTACAGGAATCCGTCGCGGATCGTCGGCGTGAACGGATCCGAATGCCATGCATCGAGCGGCCCCGGGGGCACGACGTCGGTATGTCCCGCGAAGCACACCACCGGCCGGGTGTCGCCGCGGCGGGCCCAAAGGTTGGTTACCCCGTTGGATTCCAGCGTCTCGCAGCGGAAGCCCAAAGGCGCGAGCCGGGTCTTGAGGAGCTCCTGGCAGCCCGCGTCATCGGGCGTCTGCGAGCGGCGCGCGATCAGCTCGCGCGCGAGGTCGAGCGTGGAATTGGGATCGATCGTCGGGACGGCCAAAGGTGGCTTGCGCCGTCAACGGTCGCGGTTCAGAAATTCCGGGCTGATCTCGAGCTTGGCGAGTCCGGCCGCGGCGCGGTGCGTGGTCGCATCGCCGGCATCCACGCCTTCGACACGCGCAGAGGGCGAATTCTGGTTGACCAGCCACGCCAGGTTGGTCGACGAGTCGGAGCCGGTGAGCGCTTCATCGTATCCGATTACGCCGTCGAGATAGAGCCGGCACAGTGCCTGCTCGAAGGTCTGCGACCCGGGATACAGGCTCTGCTCCATCGCTTCTTTGATCTGCGTGATCTCGCCGTTCTTGATCAGATCTGCGATCGTTGACGTGTTGAGCAGTATCTCGACCGCGGGCTGCTGGTCACCCGCCTTGTTGCGCACGAGCCGCTGCGAAATGATCGCCCGCAATCCGATCGAGAGGTCGGACAGCAGGCCGGGGCGCGCGTCGTATGGGAACATGTTGATGATCCGGGACAGCGCGTGATAGCTGTTGTTCGCGTGCAGCGTCGACAGGCACAAGTGGCCGGTGAGGGTATGCAGCAGCGCCTGCTGCATCGTCTCCCGGTCGCGCACCTCGCCGATCATGATCAGGTCGGGTGCCTCACGCAGAGCGTTGCCCAGCGCCTTGCCGTAGCCGTGGGTATCGACGCCGATTTCGCGCTGGTTGACGATCGACTTCTTGTGCTCGAACAGGTATTCGATCGGATCCTCGAGCGTGAGGATGTGGCCCGTCTTGTTGTTGTTGCGGTAGTCGATCATTGCCGCGAGCGTCGTCGACTTGCCGCAACCGGTCGCCCCGGCGATCAGCACCAGTCCGCGCCTTTCCATCACCAGGTTGAGCAGTACGGGCGGCAGCTTGAGGTCTCCGAACGGCGGGACGTTGCTGCGGACGTAGCGAACGCACAGCGAGATCGTTCCCCGCTGGCGGAAGATGTTGATCCGAAAGTTGCCCACGCTGCGATCGAGGTAGGAGAGATTCATCTCCAGCTCGTTCTCGAACTCGCGCGCCTGATCGTTGGTCATCAGTTCGTAGGCGATGCGGCGAACGGTCTCGACGTCCATCGGCTGCATGGATATCGGCGAGACCAGGCCGTTGATCTTGATGTTGATCGGCGCGCCGCAGGAGATGAAAAGGTCCGAGGCCTGCTTCTCCGCCATCAGCTTGAACAGTCGGTCTAGGTACATGTCGTGACGCCCTTGCCGGCGCCAGAACGATCCGGGCGTGTTCCCGGAAGCCGGCTCGGCTTGACAATGTCATGAATTGACAAGAATAACCAAGCTCAAGCAAAGTAACAACTGGCACGGCCGGTTCCGGGGCGGCTTTCCCGACGGACGGCGTGCGGCCATCTTCGTTCCTGCAGAGAAGCTTCCATGCTGGCCATTATCGGCGGCAGCGGGCTCACCCGACTGTCGACGCTTGCCGTCGCCCACCGCGAGGTCGTCCGCACCCCTTACGGCGAACCCTCTTCGGCGCTGATATTCGGCCAGGTGGCGGGCCGGGATGTGGTATTTCTGGCGCGGCATGGCCATGGCCACACGATCCCGCCGCACCGCGTCAATTACCGCGCCAATCTGTGGGCATTGAAGCACCGCAACGTCGACGCCATTCTGGCGGTGGCGTCGGTTGGCGCGATCGCCGGTGTGCACGCGCCCGGCGACCTGGTGCTGCCGCATCAGCTGATCGATTACACCAGCGGACGCGAGAGCACGTTCTTCGACGGCGAGGATCGTAAGGTAGTGCACATCGACTTCACGCACCCTTACAGTGCGGAGCTTCGCAACCGCTGCGTCGCCGCAGCGCGCGCCGCCGGCGTGGCCGTGCACGACGGCGGCGTCTACGGCGCTGTCTCGGGGCCGCGGCTCGAAACCGCGGCCGAGATCGACCGCATGGAACGCGACGGCGCGACCGTCGTCGGCATGACCGGTATGCCGGAAGCAGCGCTGGCGCGGGAACTCGGCATCGCCTATGTGGCAATCGACGTCGTAGTCAATCAGGCCGCGGGGCGCGGCGACAGCGCGCAGGCGATTTCGATCGAGCGCATCGCGAACGTGCTTGAATCGGCCATGGACAAGGTGAAGACTCTCATCGATCACGTCGTGCAGGGTACGGCGTGAGCCCGCGACGAGGCCGACGCCTTTAGCTTGCGCCAGATATGGTCGGTGCAAGGAGGCCGACGCGTGAGCCCGCGGCAAGGAGGCAGCGATGAAGCGTGAAATTCTGAAGATGGGCAATCCGCGGCTGCTGGAACGCGCCAAGCCGGTCGAGCGCCACGCGACGCCTGAATTGAAGGCGCTCGTCGCAGACATGCGCGAAACAATGATCGCCGCCCGCGGCGCCGGACTCGCCGCCCCGCAGATCGGGGTTGGCCTGAGGGTCGTGATCTTCGGCTTCGAGCATAACGAGCGTTATCCAGACGCCGAACCCGTGCCTTATACGGAGCTCGTCAATCCGGTGTTGACGCCGCTTACTACGGAGATGGAAGAGGATTGGGAGGGTTGCCTGTCGGTCCCGGGCCTGCGCGGCCAGGTGCCGCGCTTTACGCGCTTGCGTTATACCGGATTCGATCCCGATGGCCGCCCGATCCTGCGCGAAGTGTCGGGCTTCCACGCGCGCGTCGTACAGCACGAGTGCGATCACCTCGACGGCATCCTCTACCCGATGCGCATGCGCGACCTGCGCCTGTTCGGGTACACCGACGTGCTGTTCCCTGACGCCGACGTCGTCGAGGAGTGAGTCGAAGAACGCCGAGTCCTACGTCAGGCGCAGCTGCTCGTAGAGCGCGGTTTCGAGCCTCAGCAGCGCCGACTCGTCGTGCAGCCGCGCGCCATCGATCAGGAACACGTCCTCGGCGCGCTCACCGAGCGTGTTGATTTTCGCGCTGGCGACATTGATATTGGCGCTCGCCAGCGTGTAGGCAATCCGGGCGAGCAGACCCGGCCGGTCGCCCGCGACGATCTCGAGGATGTAGTGCGTACCCTTGTCGTCCGGGAACAGCCGCACCTCGGGCGTCAGCGGGAAGTGCTTGAGGTGCCGGCTGATACGGCCGATCGGCGGCGGCCCGACTGGCGCGCGCTCCGCAAGGACGCGCTTCAACTCGAACTCGATGTAGCTGATGACGTCGCGATAGGCTGCGTTGGGATTGGCCGGATCATGCACGGTGAACGTATCGAGGGCGTAGCCGTGGCGCGTCGTATGGACCTTGGCGTCGAGGATCGACAGCCGCGCATTGCCGAAGAAACTGCAGATACGCGCGAACAGCTCCTTCTGATCCGGCACGTAGATCATTACCTGCAGCCCGACGCCGGCGCGCGACAGCCGCGCTTTGACCAACGGCTCCCTTCCCTCGACGCGGAAGTAGAGTTGGCGCGCATGCCACGCGATCTCGTCGGCGCTGTGGCGCTGGAAGTACACGCTGTCGAGCTTGCGCCATAGCGCCTGCTCGGCGGCGTCGGGCACCGCATAAAGCCGCAGCTGCCGCACCGCCTCGCTCCGGCGCGCTTCGAGGCTGTCGTCGAGCGTACGCGTCGCGGCACGGCGGGTCAGCCGCGACTGCGTAGCGTGAAACAGATCCTCGAGCAGCTTCGCCTTCCAGGCGTTCCACACCCTCGGGCTCGTGCCGCGGATGTCGGCGACCGTTAGAAGGTACAACGCGGCAAGGCGCCGCTCGGTCATGACCTTGGCGGCGAACGCGGCGATGACCGCAGGATCGCTGATGTCCTGCTTTTGCGCCGTCAGCGACATCATCAGATGCTGCTCGACCAGCCAGGCCACCAGGCGTGCGTCCTCAGCGGCGAGGCCGTGCTGGCGGCAAAACCGTCGCGCGTCCTTAGATCCCAGGCGCGAATGGTCGCCGCCGCGTCCCTTGGCGATGTCGTGGAAAAGACCGGCGATGTAGAGCACGTCGGGCCGGGCGAAGTCGGCGATCAGGCGCGAGCACAAAGGATATTCGTGTGCATGCTGCGGCTCGGTAAAGCGGCGCAGATTGCGGATGACCATCAGGATGTGCTCGTCGACCGTGTAGACGTGGTAGAGATCGTGCTGCATCTGGCCGACGATGCGGCCGAAGACGGGCAGATACCGGCCGAGGATGCCGTACTGGTTCATGCGCCTGAGCTCGTGCGTGACGCCGCGCGGCTGGCGCAGTATGGCGAGAAAACGCTTGCGATTGCCGGGATCGCGGCGAAATGCCGCGTCGACGCGGGTCCGGTGCCTCCATAGCGCACGCAGTGTGGGCGCGGACATGCCCTTGAGCTCGGGGTGCTGCTGCAGCGTCAGGAAGCTGTCGAAGATTGCGCTCGGGCGTTTCGCGAACAGCTCCTCGTCCTTGACGTCGAGCAGCTCGTCGACCGCCTGGAAATCGGCGTCGATCGGCTGCACGTTCACCTCCGCGGGAAAAAGGCGGGCGTGCAGATTCTGCAGGGCGATGACATTGAGCTGGCGGATGGATTTGGCCGCGCGGTAGTAGCGCTGCATCAACTGCTCGGAAGCGCGCCGGGACGGCGTGTCGGCGAACCCGAGCTCGTGTGCGAGCGCCGCCTGCACGTCGAAGACCAGCCGGTCCTCGCGCCGCCCGGTGAGATAGTGGAGGCGGATGCGCAGGTCGTCGATCAGCCTTTCGTTCCGCGCGAGCTCGCGGGCTTCCGCCGGCGTCATCAGTCCGTGGGCAGCAATCTCGCGCCATGTATGGCCGAAGCCGGCAGCGCGCGCGATCCACAGGATCGTCTGCAGGTCGCGCCGGCCGCCCGGGCTTTCCTTGAGATTCGGCTCGAGGTTGTACGCGGTGTCCTGATGACGGAGATGCCGCTGCTGTTGTTCCAGCGCCTTCGCTTCGTAGAAGCCGCGAACGTCGAGCGTGGCGTCGAAGCGGCGGCCGAACCGCG
>JALYSM010000112.1 GCA_030854785.1 Pseudomonadota bacterium | reverse complement strand
GCCGGATCGCGTCGAGCGTGGCGCGGACATCGTCCACCAGCGATCGGCGCTCGAGCGTGAACGGATCGACGATTTCGCCCTGCAGGCCGAAACGGCATGCCTGGAAACGGTTGAAGCCGTAGATCAGGTACGCATCCTCGGTGACGTCGAGCTTCGGTCGCGCGAGGATCTCGCGCGCGATGGCCTGCGTGTAGATTGCCAGTGCTGCGGCGCGCTCCACCGTAAGCGGCGTGTCGAAAACGCGCACCTCGACCGTTCCGAATTCGGGCTTCGGCCGGATGTCCCAGTAGAAATCCTTCATGCTGCTGACGACGCCCGTCGATTGCATCTTGGCGAAGTAGTCGTTGAACTCCGTCCAATTGCGGACGAAGGGCATGCGCCCGCTCAGCGGAAACGACGCGACGATATTCATGCGCGCGCAGTCGAAAGCCGTATCCGCGCCATGCGAGAACGGCGAGCTCGCGCCGAGCGCGATGAAGTGCGGCACGTACCGCGACAACCCGTGAACGAGGCGCACCGCGGCGTCGGCGTCCGGGCAGCCGATATGCACGTGCTGCCCGAACACCGTGAACTGCTTGGCGAGATAACCGTACAGCTCGGAGATATAACGCATCCGCGGCCCGGCTGAGATGTGCCGCTCGGTCCAGACTTGGAACGGATGCGCTCCACCGCCGCAAACGCCGACATTGAGCAGTTCCGCGCTCGCGCAGACCGCGTCGCGCAGCGCGCGCAAGTCTGCGAGTACGCCAGGAAGCGTGCGGTGCACGGCGGTGGCAACTTCGATCATGCTTTCGGTAATCTCGAGCTTGATGTCGAGTCCCGGATGCCGTTTCTGCACCAGCGGAAGAAGATCGGAGGCGGCGCGCGTGAGGTCGCCGTCGCGCCGGTCGACGAGCTGCAGCTCCAGCTCCACGCCCAGCGTGAGCGGCTCCGAGGGCTGGAATTCGAGAGCTGCGGTCATGCGTCGTCGCGCGTCGGCTCTCCGGCCCGGCGCAGCGCAACCTCGGTGAAGACGGGACCGAGGATAGCCATGAACAGTACGACCGCGGCGCTGATTTCCGCGGCGTGCTGGAGCTCCGGCTGTTGTGCGACGCTCGCGCTTAAGGTGAGCGCGAGACTCGACAAAGGAGCTGAGGCGACTCCGACCAGAGCGCCCTTGGCGGGGCTCAACGCGGACGGCGATGCAAACGCGGCGTCCGCTCCGACCTTCGCCAGCAGCCGGGCTGCGGCGACTGCCGCGGCGGCGCCCGCGAGTGTCCAGGAATCGATCCAGGGAAGCGACGCGCCGACGAGGATGAAATAGGCGAGCGTGAGAACCGCTCCGGTTTCCGAAGTCTGGTGCGACAACACGCTGTGGGTGCGATCGGTCCCGCGCACGATCAGGCCGAAGAACAGCGCCGAGAGGATCGGCGACAATCCGAGCGGCGGCGCATAGGCATACAGCAGCACACAGCAGCAGATGATGCCGATGGTGAGCAGAGGCCCGCGGGCACGCGTGATCAACCCGTACAGGCGCAGCGCCGCCGCCGCCAGCGCCCCGAGGAGGAACGAGCCGGCAAGGAGGTACACGGGCTGCACGACCGACGTGATATCTACATGCGCCGCGGCGCGATAGCCGGCGAGGAAGAACTGCACGAGGAGCACGGCGTACACGCTGGAAAGCGTGCAATACAGGAGCGAGCGCTCCGACACCTGGCCGCGGGCGCCCAAGTCCTTGCTCACGCTCATCACGACGATCGGCGAGGCCGTCATGCAAATGACGGCGACGAACGCGCAGTCGAACAGCGGGATCGCGAAGCCCACCGCCAGCACGGCATAGATCGCGGCGAACGTGACGGCACACTCGCCGAAACTGGCGGCGACGAGCCAGGGATTGCGCCGCAGCCAGCCCAGCGGTACGCGCTGACCGACCTCGAACAGAAGGACCATCGCCAGCGCTTCGAGAAGCACTCTCGGCAGCGGCATGAGCGCCGCCGCTTCGTGGCTCCGGCGCAGCAAGCCAATCAGTACCCCCGCGACGACCAGCGCCGTAATGCGCGGGACCCGGAGCACGCGCACCGCGGCCTCGGCGAGGAGCAGCGCGACGAAGAAGAGCAGCGCCGTAATACCCAGCGGCGTGACAACCACCGACTTGAGCAGCGCGAGAAGCAATTGCAAATCGACGGTGATCAGTCCCCCTACAACCCGCGGGTGAGCGCCTTTTTCAGCTCGCGCAGCTTCGCCTTGACCTTTGCCTCGTTCTCGGGGCCCATTCGCACCAGCATTTTCTGTCCGGCCGACAGATCCTGCAGCGCGGGATCCGCATACTCGTACATGACCTTCGGCTGCACGAGCGCGATCGGACCGCGCACGTCCGGCGTCGCGAGCAGATGGTCGATAACATCGAAGACGCGGTCGTTGAAATAGCGCGATGGATAGCCCAGCTCCGCGTACGCTTGCTGGAACAGCGGATAGAAGCGGACGTAGAGGGCGACGAGCTTCGCTGAATCGACCGCCTCCAGCGCGCGCACGTACGGCGTATAGCGCGCGGCGTTTTCCGGCCCGACGACGGTGCTTCCCTCAGGTCCGGTGGTACGAAATGCGCCAGTCACCGGCTTGATCGGCATGACCCGCTGCGCGAGCGTCTTGCGCGGCAGATTGTCGATTGCCGCGACGAAATGGCGGACGATGTCCTGCGGATGGAAGAGCAGGTCGAACGAAGCGCTGCCGAACAGGCTCCCGAGCGCCTCCTGCAAGGACGGATCGCTCTCGGCCAATACGGGCAGCGGCGCGGCTGCCGGTGTGCCCGCGGCTTCGATCGGATGCTCGATGCGCGGCTCGGCGCTCGGCTGCGGCGTGATCTGGGGCGCGGTCGCCGCGGGTTCGGGCGCGGGCCGTTGCGGCTCCACGCGCAGTTGCCAGAAATAGTAGATCATACCGGCGGCCGCGATGAGCGCGCCGAGGAGCAGTGGAAACCCCCAGCGCACGGGCGGCTTGCGCGGCCGGAACAGCGGTCGATCGTCGGGCGCAATCTTGAGATCAGAGTCGGTCATGGTGGCGTCTCGTACGGAGGTTCGATTGGCTGCGGCTGCGGTTCACGACTGCACGCTTAGCGGGCGCAGCACCAGATCCATTGCCCCTGGATACCCTGATAGATGCACAGCACCGCTTCGATTCCCAGCACGAGGAATGTCAGCGTCGCGCCCCACATGCGGCCGAAGGAAAAATGATCGGTGAAGGACAACGCGTAACCGTGGAGCAGCCGGGCGACGAGGAGAACGATCCCCAAGGCATGCAGCACGTAGATCGAAAAGCGGCTCACTTCAAGGAAGCCCATCATCAGCAGCGCGAGCGGAATATACTCGGCGAAGTTGGCGTGACCCCGGATGACGCGCAGCAGCGCCTGATCGCCGCCGTCGCCGAGGTACGTGCCCTTGCTCCGGCGCTGGATAACGCGCCAGCTCAGAACCAGGAACCACAGCGCCAGCAGGCCGGCGTACAGCGGGGTTACGAACAAGGCTCGATCTCCCATCGATCAATGCGCGCATTCATTATCGCCGAGAGCCACGGGCCGCGTCACGTCCGTATTTGAGACAAGCTGCATAATCGGGGGAATACCGCGCACGGTTGCGCCGCTTGTTAAGATGTCCATCAAGCCTCTCGCGGCACCGCGGAGGCTACGCCGGAGACCCGCATGTCAAGACGTCCCCGCAATTCCAAAAGGCGTGCCAAAAGCCGCAAGTCGCCGGCTGAAGTGACGCGCAAGAGCGATGCTCTCGATATCAAGAAGGGAGCGTTCTCGAGCGCCGATTCGCTCGCGAGCGCGCGGTCGCCGAAGCAGTCCGCTGGCGAGGACACGCAGCGCAAGCCGAATCCCTTTCAAGCGGCGCTGTCGACGCTTACGTCCTACATCAACCGTGCGGGCGCCAAGCTGTCGGCGAAACGCCGATCGAAGCTCGCGCGGGCGAAGGAAGCGCGCGACCTCAAACAAAAGTAACGCTGGCCTGGTCGCATTACCGCGTCCAAGCCGGCTGCGACCGGGTGGTCGTCAGCCCTTTCGGATCGCCTCGTACTGCGACGGTGTCGCCCTGGCGTGAGCGAGGTACTCACGGATATGCAGGATATCCTGCCGACCCAGGGCATCGCCGTGGTGTGGCCGATGCAGCGTGCCTTCGACACCGTTCAACCGCACGCGCAGGCGCGCCTTCGCCAGCGGCTCGGTCGTCGCGCCGAGATGGTGCAGCAGAGACTCGACCTCGCGCCACTGAATGTTCCCGCTGACCGGAGCCTGAAAGATCGAACGGAGCAGGTTTTCGTGTTTGCGGCTCATGGCGGCGGTCCTCGAAAAAAGGGAAAACGTTGCTGCGGAGCGAACTGCTTCAGCGCGCCTGCT
>JALYSM010000039.1 GCA_030854785.1 Pseudomonadota bacterium | reverse complement strand
GCGCCAGGCTGTGGGCGGACGGCATGCTGGTCGTCGGCCTCGACGTCATCGGCGACTACTTGACGGAGATCAACGTTACCAGCCCGACCGGATTCGTCGAGATCGCCAAGCAGACCGGGTTCGACGTCGCCGGCCGTTTTGCGGAGGCGCTGGTGGATGCGGCGACCTAGCGCCGGGCGCGTTGGGGCCGCATGCTAAGATAACCTCGAAACTGCAAGGCGCGCGTTGGCGTAGATTGTGCCGCAGTGATCGGGTAGTGAGGCACGCGCCACGCAAAGAGCTCGAGGGAGCCATTATGATCGGCATCCTGATCGTCGCTCACGGTACGCTGGGCGACAGCCTCGCCGGCGCAGTGACACACGTGCTGGGCATTCGGCCGCCCCACTTCGATACCCTGCAGGTCGCGGCGACCGACGATCCGCTGCATCTGCTGCCGAAAGCCAAGGCGCTCGTGGAGACGCTCGACACCGGCGACGGGGTGCTGATCTTCTCGGATATCTATGGCGCGACGCCGTGCAATCTTACCGCCAAGTTGCTCGTTGCCAAGCGCGTCGAGGCCATCGCCGGCGTGAATCTGCCGATGCTGGTGCGCGCGTTCACGTACCGCGACAAGGGCATGGAGACGATGATCAAGAAGGCGATCAGCGGCGGCTGCGACGGCGTCCTGCATATCGACGTCGATCCGATCTATGCGGCAACAAGAAGTTGAGATCATCAACAAGCTGGGGCTCCACGCGCGTGCTGCGGCCAAGCTGACGCAGCTCGCGGCCAAGTACCAGTGTGAAGTCTCGCTCGCGCGCAACGGCCGCAAGGTCAACGCCAAGAGCATCATGGGGGTGATGATGCTCGCGGCGGGCAAGGGCAGCCGTATCGTGCTCGAAACCGAAGGCCCCGACGAGGGCGAGGCGCTCGACGCGATCCTCACGCTGATCGGCGACTGTTTCGGCGAGGGACAGTAATGCATGGCGCAGGGTGTCCGAGGGTCGTCATCCGGCGACCCATAGTTTTGCACACCGGACGGAACCAATGCATGGCGGCTTCGCTCAATGCAAGAGCCCTCGAGATGTATCCCGAGGCGCTACCCCTGAAAAACTCTTGTGCCGATCATGCAAATACGCCAAGTCGAATTGACCAATCCCCGCGGACTGCATGCGCGCGCGTGCGCAAAGGTCGTGGAGCTCGCCTCGCAATTCCGCTGCAATGTTTGCCTGGTATGGAATGGACGGCGGGCAAGCGCGCGCACCATGATTGCGGTAATGCTGCTCGCGGCGGGTGTCGGCGCGACCATCCGGCTGGAGACCCAGGGCCCGGACGAAACCGAAGCAATGACCGCGATGGTGGCGCTGGTCGCCGGTCGCTTCGGCGAAAAGCGGTAACGGCAGGAGGGACGGGAAGCGGACTCGAGCGCGCAAGGCGCGGAACCCTCGGCGATGTCGCAGCGCAGCGCGATAATGAAACCGGGAACTAACGCGCTCCTTTGCAACCACACCGGGAGGAACTTCATGGCCTTTCGGAGGCTATCCATTCCTCTGTGCCCTTCGCGGTTCGGCGCCGCATGAGCTTCGTCCTGCACGGCATAGGTGTCTCCGGCGGCATCGCCATCGGCCGGGCGCAGCTCGTCTCGCACGCGACCCTCGAGGTGGCGCATTACTCCATTACGCCCGAGCAGGCGCCCGGCGAGGTCGAGCGTCTGACACAGGCACTCGAGGCCGTCCAGAGGGAGCTGGAAAGCTTGCACGGGGCGATGACCTCCGGCGATGCACCGGCGGAATTCGGCGCGTTTCTCGACGTGCATTGGATGATCCTCACCGATCCCGTGCTGCACGAAGTCCCGAAGCGCACCATCGCCGAGCAGCTTTGCAATGCCGAATGGGCGCTGACGCAGCAGCTCGGTGTGCTCGTCGAGCAGTTCGAATCGATCGAGGACCCGTATCTGCGCGAGCGCAAAGCCGATGTCGTCCAAGTGGTCGAGCGCGTTCTCAAGGTGCTGCTGGGCAAGCCAGGCAACGTCAGGCCTGCCAACGCCGAGGAGCATTCGATTCTCGTCGCGCACGATCTGTCGCCGGCCGATGTCATCCAGTTCAAGAATCACCACTTTGCGGCTTTCCTCACCGATCTCGGCGGGGTTACCTCGCACACCGCGATCGTCGCGCGCAGCCTTAACGTTCCCGCGGTCGTCGCGACGCACAACGCGCGCGCGCTGATCCGCGAGAACGAGCTTTTGATCGTCGATGGCGGCCGTAACGTCGTCATCGTCAATCCCGATCGCTCGGTGCTCGCCGAATACCGGGTCAAGCAGGACGAGCTCGAGCTCGAGCGGCAAAAGCTCCGCCGCCTGCGAACAACTCCCGCGAAGACGCTCGACGGCCACGACATCGAGCTCATGGCGAATATCGAGTTGCCGGAGGATCTCGAGAAAGCGCTCGAGAACGGTGCGGCCGGCGTGGGGCTGTTCCGGACCGAGTTCATTTTTCTCAACCGCGACGGGCTGCCGTCCGAGGACGAGCAATTCGAGGCCTACCGGACGGTCGCTTCCGGGATGAAGGGCCATCCGGTGACGATCCGCACCTTCGACCTCGGTGCGGACAAACACAAGGAGGGAATCGACGGTTTGTCGCGCGTCGCGCCGAATCCTGCGCTGGGTCTACGCGCGGTGCGCTTCTGCCTGGCCGAGCCGCGGCTCTTCCTCACCCAGCTGCGCGCCATCTTGCGCGCGTCGCATTACGGCCAGGTGAAAATCCTGCTACCCATGCTCTCGTCTGTGGGCGAAATCGAGCAGGCGCTGGTGCTGATCGCACAGGCGAAGGAGAGCCTGCGCGAACAGCGGGCGAAGTTCGATCCCGGCGTCGAGATCGGCGGAATGATCGAAATACCGGCCGCGGTGCTTTCGATCGGCGCGTTTACGACACGGCTGGATTTCCTTTCGATCGGCACCAACGATCTGATTCAATATACGCTCGCGGTCGATCGCGCCGACGACGCGGTTTCCCAGCTCTACGACGCATTGCATCCAGCAGTCATAAAGCTCATCGCTTTCGCCATAGCCACTGCCAACAAGGCCGAAGTACCGATCGCGGTCTGTGGCGAAATGGCGGGCGAGGTCCGCCTCACTCGATTGCTGCTCGGCATGGGACTCACCAACTTCTCCATGCATCCGGCGCATTTGCTGGCGATCAAGCAGCGCGTCCTCGCCAGCGACATCGGCGTGGCGAAGCCGTTCGTCCGGCGCATGCGGCGCACCGACGAGCCGGCGAAGCTCGTCGCGCTGCTGGAGAAGCTCAACGCGTGAATTGACATCCGGGAACGCCTCGGTAAACTAGCAGCTACGCGCCGATTTGACGATCAGCTTGCGGGCGCGAAGGAGCTTCCCCGAAAGGGAAGATTCCTGACAAATACGGCTAAAGCGGCGAGGTTGCTGTTTCAGAAGTCTGCCGACCCGATTAGCGCGAGCTGTTCGGGTTTTTTATTGGCCATCGTGAATCAATCGCCGGGATCGGTCGGCATCGTGCAATCGCGACGCGCCGCGTTCACGGAACCGCTTGCGCTCTCTTCGGGCGCAACGTTGCCGGCGTTCGAGCTTATGTACGAGACCTACGGCGAGCTCAATGCGGATCGGTCAAACGCCGTTCTCGTCTGTCATGCGTTGAACGCGTCGCATCATGTTGCCGGCACCTACGCCGGTCAGCCCGACAGCGAAGGCTGGTGGGACAACATGGTAGGGCCGGGCAAGCCGGTCGACACGACGCGGGTTTTCGTCATCGGCGTCAATAACCTCGGCAGTTGCTTCGGCTCGACCGGACCCGCCTCGGTCAATCCAGCGACCGGATTGCCCTGGGGCTCGGACTTTCCCATCGTCACCGTCGAGGATTGGGTCGATGCGCAGGCCCGGCTCGCCGACTATCTCGGCATCGAGCGCTTCGCTGCGGTGATGGGCGGGAGCCTCGGCGGCATGCAGGCGCTTTCCTGGGCGATCCGCTACCCGGAGCGCATTCGCAATGCGCTGGTGATCGCCGCGGCACCGAATCTGTCCGCGCAGAACATCGCCTTCAACGAAGTCGCGCGCGCGGCGATCCTGACCGATCCCGAATTCCACGATGGTCACTACTACGCGCACGGCGTGAAGCCCGTACGCGGCTTGCGCGTCGCCCGCATGGTGGGGCACATCACCTATATCTCCGACGAGCAGATGGGCGAGAAATTCGGGCGCCAGCTCAAGGATGGGATCCAGTACTCGTTCCGGCCAGAATTCGAAATCGAGTCTTATCTGCGCTATCAGGCCGAGAAATTCTCCGAATATTTCGATGCCAACACGTATCTGCGCATAACCAAGGCGCTCGATTATTTCGATCCCGCGCTGGCGACGGGCGGCGATCTCGCCCGTGCGCTCGCGCCCGCGAAGTGCCGCTTCCTGCTGATATCGTTCACGACCGACTGGCGCTTCTCGCCCGCGCGCGCTCGCGAGATCGTCAAGGCGCTGGTCGACACCCGCCGCGACGTCTCGTACGCCGAGATATTCGCGCCGCACGGCCACGACGCCTTCCTGCTCGACACGCCGCAGTACCATGCGGTCGTGCGAACCTACCTGGCGCGAGAGGCCGGATGAACCTCCCGACGCGCGCCGATTTTTCGACCATCGCGGGCTGGATAGCGCCGACCGCGCGCGTTCTCGACCTCGGCTGCGGTGACGGCAGCCTGTTCGCGTACCTGCGCGAGTCGCGCGGGGTGACCGGCTACGGCATCGAGATCGACGATGCCGGAGTCCTGGCTTCGATCGGCAATGGCGTCAACGTGATCCAGAGCGATCTCGAGAGCGGGCTCGCCGGCTTCGACGACAAGTCGTTCGACAGCGTGATCCTGTCGCAGACGCTCCAGGCGATGCGCCATACCGAGGACATCGTGCTCGAAATGCTGCGCGTGGGGCGCGAGGCGATCGTTACGTTCCCGAATTTCGGCCACTGGTCGCACCGGCTGCAGGTTCTGCGCGGCCGGATGCCGGTGTCGAAGAGCCTCCCCTATCAGTGGTACGACACACCGAACATCCATCTGTGCACCGTGGCGGACTTCGACGCGTTCTGCGCCGCGCACGCCTTCCGCGTGCTCGAGCGCGTCATATTGCACCAGACGCGCAAGGTGTCGGTGCTGCCGAACCTCTTCGGATCGCTGGCGATCTATCGCTTCCAGCGAGGCTGAGCGAGCGTTGGGCGGCGACGCTACAATGCCGCCGATGAGTGCGTCTTCCGTCAGCTGGCGTCAGGCGCTGTTCAACCGGCGCATGCTCATCTGCGTGTTCACCGGCTTCAGTTCCGGCCTGCCGCTGTATCTGCTCATCAACCTGTTGCCGGCCTGGCTGCGCTCGGAGCAGGTCGATCTGCGATCGATAGGGTTGTTCGCCTTGATCCAGTTGCCGTTCACGTGGAAATTCATCTGGGCGCCTCTCCTCGACCGCTACCAGCTGCCGTTCTTCGGCCGCCGTCGTGGCTGGATGCTCGTGACGCAGCTGTTGCTGCTCGGGTCGATACCGTTGTTCGGCGCGCTCTCGCCGCAACTCGACCTGTGGACGATCGCGTATCTCGCCACGGCAGTCGCGTTCTTCGCGGCGACGCAGGATATCGTGCTCGACGCATACCGGCGCGAGCTCCTGCCCGACCCGGAGCTGGGACTTGGCAACGCCGTCCACGTCCAGGCCTATCGTATTTCCAGCCTCGTGCCCGGCGCGTTGGCGCTGGTGCTGGCCGATCATTATCCCTGGCAGACGGTCTTTACGGTCACCGCGTTGTTCATGCTCCCCGGCATCGCCAACACGTTGCTCATCGGTGAGCCCGCTCTGACACGCCCGGCGCCGCGCACGCTGGCCGAAGCGGTGATCGAACCGTTCCGCGAGTTCATCACACGCTCTGGCTGGCAGCAGGCACTGCTCGTCGTGGCGTTCATCTTCTTCTATAAGCTGGGCGACTCGATGGCGACCGCGCTCGCCACGCCGTTCTACCTCGACATGGGTTTTTCCAAATCGGAAATTGGACTCATCGCCAAGAACGCCGGATTGTGGGCGAGCGTGGTTGGCGGACTGCTCGGTGGCATCTGGATGCTCAAGATCGGCATCAATCGTGGGCTCTGGCTGTTCGGGGTGGTGCAGGTCGTATCGATCCTCGGCTTCGCCTGGCTTGCCTATGTCAATGAACCCGATCGCGCGCTGCTGGCTGTCGTGATCGCCTTCGAGGCGCTGGGCGTAGGCCTAGGCACGGCGGCATTCACCGCGTTCATTGCGCGCGCGACCGACCCGCGTTACACCGCGACGCAGTTTGCACTCTTTACCAGCCTCGCCTCGGTGCCGCGCTCGCTGGTCAACGCGACGACGGGCTGGATCGTCGAGCAGACAGGGTGGTTCACATTCTTTCTTCTCTGCACGGCGCTGGCGCTGCCCGGCATGGCGCTTCTGCTGCGCGTCGCCCCCTGGAACGAGCCGGTGCCGGGCAGCGCGCGGGGAGCGCGATGAATTCGCACAAGTTCAGCGCCATCGCGCATCGCGATCACAACTACTGCAACCCGATCGCGGCGGCGAAGATAGAGCGGGTCCTCGAGCTCCTGCCGCTCGAGCGCGATGCGAGCGTGCTCGACTTGGGCTGCGGTCGCGGGGAGCTCTCGCTGCGCCTGGTCGAGCGCTTTCAAGCGCGCGTCACCGGCGTCGACGTTTCGGCGCCGATGCTCGATGCGACACGGGAGCGCGCGCAGGCGTGCGGCGCGCTCGAGCGCCTGCGGCTGCTGCAGATCGACATCGCCGGGTTCGAACCGGAACCGGAGTCCTTCGACTTCACGGCGATGCTCGGTGGCGGCGGCATTTCCGGCGGTATCGCGGGCATTTGCGCCACGCTCGCCGGCTGGACGCGCCGCGGCGGCTATGTTCTTATCGGCGAAGGCTACTGGGCGCGGCCGCCGGCGGCGGAGTATCTCGCCCATCTGGAAGCGAAGGAGAGCGAGTTCCGTGATCATCGCGGCAACGTCCAGGCCGGGATCGACGCCGGCATGATCCCGTTGCACGCGTTTGTTGCGTCGCCCGACGAATGGGACGACTACGAATGGAAGTACAGCCGCTCGATCGAGCGCTATGCGCTCGAGCAGCCGGGCGACCCTGACGTTCCCGCGATGCTCGAGCGTATCCGCCGCTGGCGCGACGGGTACCTGCACTGGGGCCGCGATACGCTGGGCTTCGGCGTCTACCTGTTCCAGCGCCCGGCTGCGCGATGAATACGCGGGTGAACTCTTCGGGTGCGGGCTACTCGCGTACGCCGTTGCCGGCGAAGCTGGGCCTCAAACCAGGAATGAAGTTCGTCGCTTTGAATGCGCCACCGGACCTCGACGTGCTCCTCGCCGATGCGCCGGATCTCGAACGCTTGGCACGCATCGCAGCGTTCGATTGCGCGCTCGGCTTCGCGACGACCCAACGCGGTCTCGCGGCGCTGTTCGCGAAGCTCGCGCCGAAGCTTCTCGACGCCGGCATGATCTGGATTGCGTGGCCGAAGAAGACGACGGGTGTCGCGACCGAGCTTACCGAAAATGTCGTGCGGCGCGTCGGGCTCGCTGCCGGGTTGGTCGACGTCAAGGTCTGCGCCATCGACGCGACATGGTCGGGTTTGAAATTCGTGCGACGCCTGCGCGATCGGCGCGGGTGACGCGGGTTGCACGGGCGCAAGCGGTGGAGGATCGCATGACTGGACAGTCGATATCCGCAGCCATCACGACCGCCTTGCTGCTCGGCGCCTGCGCGAGCGCGCCGGTCGCGTATTCCGACGGCACACTGGATGGTTTGTTCGCTGCCGAGCGCGCCTTTGCCCGTGCGTCGACCGAACGGGGCATCCGCGCGTCGTTCCTCGAGTACTTCGCGGCGGACGGCGTTGATTTTCGGCCCGGCCCGGGCCCGATGCGCGAACGCACGCTCGCACGGCCTGCGCCGGCGGATCCGCTCGCGCTGCTTCTGGATTGGTCGCCGCAGGCCGGTGCCGTCGCCCGCGCGGGCGATCTCGGTTTCACCACCGGGCCGTATTCGCTGCGCAATCAGCATGACGCGAGCGTTCCTACGAGTTACGGCTATTTCTTTTCGGTGTGGAAGCGCGAAAACGGCGTGTGGCGTGTTGCAGTCGACGCGGGTGTATCCACGCCCGGTGCGCCGCAACCGGAAACGTCCGCCGGCGCGGGCGCCGCGACGCAACGGCCGTCGAAGCCCATGCCGACGGCAAACCCGTTCAACCGCGGCAAGGACGCGCTCCTCGCGCTGGAACGCGAGCCGCGGAGCCTCGACCCGGATCCGGCGGATGCGATGCCGTATTTCGAGCTGTTGGCCGATTCGGTGCGCGTCTTGCGGGAGGACAGCTACGCGCTGATCGGCGCCGATGCGGCGCGCAAGACGCTTGCCGCGACGGGCCGGCGCGTCTTCTGGACGCCGGTGGGCGCCGGCGCGTCCTCTAGCGACGACTTCGGCTACACGTACGGCCGCTACGCGCGCGTCGTCGGCAGTTCGGAGGAAGCCACGGGGTACTACATCCATGTCTGGCAGCGCGACGATGCGGGCAGGTGGCGGATCGCCGTCGAGGTCCTGCTCCCGCCGAAATAG
>JALYSM010000034.1 GCA_030854785.1 Pseudomonadota bacterium | reverse complement strand
GGTCTACGCGGCAATTCTCGTGTTGTGGTTCGGGTGGCGGCAGCGTCTGGGGCGCACGGGCTTCTACGTGCTATTCGCCGTGGCCGTCACCGTCTCGGTGCAACTTGTCGGCCTGTACCTCGTTTTCGCGACGCTGATCGTTCCGCCGCTGGCAACGCGGAAGATGACGCGATGGCGGCTCGCAACCGCATGGGCGCTCGGCGGCGCGGGGTACGCCGTCGGCCTCGTCGTATCGACCGCGCTCGACCTGCCGAGCGGGCCGACGATCGTCTGGGCGCTGGTCGTGCTTGCGTCGGGCTGGTATGCGATCAGCGCGCTTTGGCTTCTTCCGGGGGACGCACCGCGCGGAACATGACGAGCAGCGCCACGTCGTAGACGATCTTCACCACGCCCGCGATCAAAAGCGGCCAGCCGAAAGTCGAAATGCCGAGCAGGTAACCCGCCAGCAGCGGGCTCATCGCGGAGGCGAGGCTGCGCGGGACCGCGGTGATGCTCGCTGCGGCCGGACGCTCGGGTTGTGTGACGACGGCCATCACGTACGATCCCCGCGTCGGCACGTCCATCTGCGACAGCGCGCTCCGCATAAGCAGGAGCACGATCACCCATATCAAATCAGGTACGAATGGGATCGCCACCAGCATGAGGTTCGCCGGCAGATGCGTGAAGACCATGGTGTTGACGAGCCCGAACCGCTTCGCGATGCGCACCGCCACGAGATAGGAAATCGCGGACATGACGCCGGTCCAGAAGAAGATCGTGCCGGCAACCGTCGTCGACAGCTCGAAGCGCTCGAAGAGCCACAATGCGAGCATCGATTGCACGACGAAGCCGCCGCCGAATGCGTCGAGGCTGAACAACGCGGCAAGCGTAAATACGATTCTTCTGGACGGTCCGAGCGGTGCGGCAGGCGCGTGCCCGGAGGCGGCCAGGCGGACGGGCAGCTTGCGGTAAATCCACCCCGATCCGACACCGAGGAGCCCGTACAGAACGAACATCGCCTGCAGCGCGGGCTTCATCTCCATGTATCCGCCACGTGTGATCAGGTCGGGCGCTGCAGCGAAGAGCGCCCCGAGCGCGGCGGCGAGCGCGCCGGTGACGCTGTAGCGCGCGAAGAGCGCGGTGCGTTCACGGTCGGTGGCGACGTGCGCCAGCACCGCCTGCTCCAGCGGCAGGAATACGCTCACGTCGCCGCTCGATGGATTGAGCGTGCCGACGACGGCGATGACGAGCAGCGGCCAGAAGTCGCTCGCAGCGGCAAAGGCAAAGCCCGTCGCAGCCATGAGCGCCGCGGCCGCGAGCAGCAACGTCCGGTAGCCGATCCGATGCGCATGCAGTCCGACCAGCATCGAAAGTGCGGCGGATCCGAGCAGCGTGGCGGTCGCAATGACACCGACGTGGAGTGGCGAAAGCCCCAGAGCGAGGAGATACACCGGCAGGAGCAGGCTCATGTAGCCGTCGCCGAACGCGCGCAGTCCGCGGGCCCGCAGCACGCGGCGCATCGTCGAAGCGTTCATTTCGGTCATCTTGCTGCGGCGCCGTAGCTGAAATCGTCGAAGACAGTGACGCTGTCCGCCTTCGTCCATACGCCCACGGCGCCGGGGCCGCCGATGTGAGTATCGTCCTGCTCGATGTAGCGCTTGCCGTCGAGCGCGACCGCGATGTGTGCGCCGGCGAATTCGACGCGCAGGACGTGCCACCGATCCTTTGCAACCGGCGCATCGACATACTTGATGGTGATGCGGCGGCCGCTCTGCGTGTAATAGAGCGACACGTTGTTCTCGAGAGCGTTGGCGCGCGCAACATAGTAGTTGTCGCCGTCCTTCCACCGCCAGATGACGCCGCCGGCCTGATCGTCCTTGCCCGCGAGCGACTTGAACTTGACTTCGACATAACCGTCGGCGAACACCGCGTCGCGCTTGACGCACCACGGAAAGTCGCCGCGACCGCTCTGCTTGAGCACATTGGGCGCGCTCGGTGCGCTCGCATCGGCAGTCACCTGCCAGCGATACGATCCGCGCCCGGTGACGCCGGCGCTCCACCCCGCGGGCAGGCTGCCGACGGCATCGGTGTCGAAGCGGACGGTTTCCGCGACAGTCGCGGCGGCGACACCGCAAGCGAGCAGCGACGCCCCGGCAATGATGGTGGGCTTGGTCATGGCGGTCTCCTCCGGAATTTCGGGCGACCGCACGTGGAAGCGACTGCTGGATCCAATGCACGCTCCCGCTCGGGCGGTCAGCCCAACGTCAGGAGCAGAGCTTGGACGCGGAGAGCGTCTTGGGAGAACGGGGAGTCTGCTCGCAATCCCCGCCTCCAGCGAATCTAGCACAGCGCGGGACAAGATGCCACACGGGCGCGTAGCCTGGGATGAGCACCGCGAATCCCGGGTGAGGTGATGATGCTCGTTGCCCCGGGAATCGCTGCGCTCAACCCGGGCTACGCCGTTTTGTAAGCCAACGACGCTCGATGTCAATGCTCGTGGCGATGATGCAGGTCCGGGAAATGCGGATGGGCGTGGACCAGCGGCTCGTGAGCGTGCTCGTGCCGGTGCGGCTCGGTACCATCCCACGGAAATGCATGTTCGTGGCGGTGGTGCGCGTCATGGCGATGCGGGTGATCGTGGACCAAGCGGTCGTGGGCATGGGCGTGACTGTGGCGCTCGGTCAAGTGCAGCCAGACGCCGCACGCCATCAGCGGCAGCGCGACAAAAAACGCCGCAACGGGACGCTCACCGAGCAGCGTGAAGGCCGTTGCCACTCCGATGAATGGGGCCATCGCAAAGTATGCCCCGCTCCGGGCCGCACCCAGCTCGCGCAAGGCGATCACGAACCAGACGAGACTTATTCCATAACCGAAAAACCCGACCAGCCCCGCCGCCACCGCAGCCTCGGTCCCCGGCGGCTCGACTGCGTAGAGCGTTGCCAGCGTGAGATTTACGACTCCGCCAACGCAACCCTTGATCGCCGCGAGCAGCATTGCGTCGTTGGCGGCGATCTTGCGAGTCAGGTTGTTGTCTAGCGCCCATCCCAGGCAGGCAAGCGCGATCAGCGCGGCACCCGTACTCCGCGAGGCGTTGACCTCGGTGGGCCAGCTCAGAACGATGCACGCGGCAACAATCGCCGCTATCCCGGCGACGATGCGCGCGCTCCGATGCTCGCGAAACACGAACCATGCGAGCGCGACGGTCATGACGTTCTCGAGGTTGAGCAAAAGGCTCGCCGTCGCTCCGGACGTCTCGCGCAATCCAAACGTGAAGAAGGCAGGTGCGACCACGCCTCCGCAAACGACTGCTGCCGCAAGCCAGGGAAGATCGCCACGCGCCAGCGCCAAGACGCCGCGTCCCTCGCGCGCCACGCGGAGCGCCAATATGATCGTTAACCCGACGCCCGATCCGGCGTAAAGCAGCCCGGCGAGCCAGAACGGGTCGATGCCACCGACGAGCGCTCGCGCGAGTGGCGTGCTCGCGCCAAATAACGCAGCAGAGCCGAGCGCGAACGCGATACCGCGAACGGGCACCACCGTCAAAAGGCGTGCGCCGACAAGGACCCGCGTTCAGTAGCCGCTACGCATCCCCGTCGAGCCACTGCGCGACGAGGCAGGCGCGGCCGGCGCTGCGCTCACGCCACCGCCACCCGCACGTCCGGTCCCGCTCGAGCTGCGGCCCGATGTCGCGTAGGCGCGCATTCCGGAAACGATCTCCTCGACGGTTGCGGCGCGGTAGCCTGTAGAACCCACGACCGCGACCACGGCCGGACATTGGTCGACTTCGTAGATCATCAGATACTCGTTGCGCTGGCGCATGCTGCGGCGGAGCGCAGCACCGCCATCGCTCATGTCGACGGGGGGCGCCGCATCCTGGTACAGCACGTTGTCACCCTTATCGAGCAGCGTGTAGCAGACGATCGCATTCGCGACACCGGGAACCACGGCGGCCACCGCGAGTGCTGCGATCATGATCCACATTTTGCGCATGATGAACCTCCGTGAGGTCTCTGACCCCATTATGCGCTATTTGCGCAACAGCGCGATGCCGCGGTTCAGCCCTTCGAGCGTCAGCGGGAACATCCGCGGTCCGAGCGCTCCGAGCACGATCTGCGTCGAGCGCGTGTAGCCCCAGCCGCGCTCCGGCTCGGGGTTGAGCCAGATCGCGTGACGGTACGCGTCGAGCAGGCGCTTAAGCCAGATGACGCCCGGTTCGTCGTTGCTGTATTCGACGCTGCCGCCCGCCTGGACGAGCTCGTAGGGACTCATCGCCGCGTCGCCGACGAAGATCAGTCGCCAGTCCGGGCCGTATTTGTGCAGAACGTCGAAGGTCGCGATGCGCTCGCTTCGGCGGCGGGCATTGTCGCGCCATACGTGATCGTAGACGCAGTTGTGGAAATAGAAATACTCGAGATGACGGAACTCGCTCTTCGCGGCCGAGAACAGCTCCTCGCAGACCTGGATGTGCGGGTCCATCGAGCCGCCGACATCGAGAAACAGCAGCACCTTCACCCGATTGCGCCGCTCGGGCACGAGGTGCAGATCGAGCCAACCCGCGTTCTTCGCCGTGCCCTCGATCGTCGCGTCGAGGTCGAGCTCCTCGGGCACGCCTTCGCGCGCGAAACGGCGCAGACGCCGCAGCGCGATCTTGATGTTGCGCGTGTTCAATTCCACCGAGTCGTCGAGATTGCGAAACGAGCGCTCGTCCCAGACCTTCACCGCGCTCCTGCCGCGCCCGCGTTCCTGGCCGATGCGGATGCCTTCGGGGTTGTAGCCGTACGCGCCGAACGGGCTCGTGCCCGCCGTGCCGATCCACTTCGCACCGCCCTGATGGCGGGCGCGTTGCTCCTCGAGTCTTGCTTTAAGCGTCTCCATCAGCTTGTCCCAGCCGCCGAGGGCTTTCACCAGCGCCTTCTCCTCGTCGGTCAACGTGCCTTCGATCGCCTTCCTGATCCATTCCTCCGGAATCTCCGCGCGGATGTCGAACACGCCCTCGACACCGTGAAAGTACGCGCCGAAGGCGAGATTGAAGCGGTCGTACAACGCCTCGTCCTTGACCAGGCAGGTGCGCGCTAGGAAATAGAAATCGTCGATGCTGTTGGCGACGACGTTGTGCTGGAGCGCTTCGAGCAACGTCAGGAACTCGCGCGTCGACACCGGCAGCTTCGCCGCCTTGAGGTGGAGGAAAAAGTCGATGAGCATGCGCTCGTTTACCGCGGCCGCTCGAGCAGAAACATGAGATGGCGTTTCACGGCCGGCCACTCGCTCTCGATGATGCTGAACACGACCGTGTCGCGATAGCTGCCGTCGGGCGAGATCTGGTGATTCCGCAGCACGCCGTCCTGCTTCGCGCCAAGCCGGGCTATCGCCTCGCGCGAGGCGTGATTGAACCAGTGGGTGCGAAACTCGACCGCGATGCACCGGAGCTGCTCGAACGCGTGCGTGAGCAGCAGCAGCTTGCAGTCGGTGTTGATCGCAGTGCGCTGCGCGCGCTTCGCGTACCAGGTATGGCCGATCTCGAGCCGCCGGTTGGTTGCGTCGACGTTGAAATAGCGCGTGCAACCGACGATCTCGCGCGCGACGGTGTCGCGCACGGCGAACGGCATCGCGCCGAGGTCCCCGCGCATCCTGAGCGCAGCATCGATGTACGCCCCGGTCTTGTCGGGCGTTGGTACCGACGTGTACCACAGTCGCCACAGCTCGCCGTCGGCGGCGGCACGGCGAAGGCCAGGTTCATGCTCCCGCGCAAGCGGCTCGAGTGTCGCGTGTCGTCCCTCGAGCGTTATCGGCTCGATGAACGCCACGCTAGCGTCCCGATCGCGCCATGAACGCCACCCGCTCGAACAAATGCACGTCCTGCTCGTTCTTGAGCAGGGCCCCATAGAGCGGGGGAATGACCATCTTTTTATCCGTGCTCCGGAGCGCCTCGGGTGGGATGTCCTCGGCCAGCAGAAGCTTCAACCAGTCGAGGAGCTCCGAGGTCGAGGGTTTTTTCTTGAGGCCCGGCACGTCGCGCAGCTCGAAAAAGACCTCCAGCGCTTCCCTGAGGAGCGCTTTCTTCAATCCCGGAAAGTGGACGTCGACGATGCGCGTCATCGTTTCCTTGTCGGGGAACTTGATGTAATGAAAGAAGCAGCGGCGCAGGAACGCGTCGGGCAGCTCCTTTTCGTTGTTGCTCGTGATCACGACCAGCGGCCGATGTAGCGCTCTGATGATGGCTTGCGTCTCGTAGACATAGAACTCCATGCGGTCGAGCTCGCGCAGGAGGTCGTTCGGAAACTCGATATCGGCCTTGTCGATCTCGTCGATCAGCACCACCGCGGGCGTCGCGGACTCGAAGGCTTCCCACAGCACACCGTGCTTGATGTAGTGAGCGATATCGGCGACGTGCTCGTCGCCGAGCTGCGAGTCGCGCAGGCGCGACACCGCGTCGTATTCGTACAACCCTTGTTGCGCCTTGGTCGTCGACTTGATGTGCCATTGCACGAGCGGTCGGCCAATCGCGCGCGCGACCTCTTCGGCGAGCATCGTCTTGCCGGTGCCGGGTTCGCCCTTGACCAGCAACGGCCGCTCGAGCGTCACCGCCGCGTTGACCGCAAGCATCAGGTCGGGTGTAGCGACGTAGGTGTCGGTGCCTTGGAAACGCATCGGGCTCTCATGTGGAAACCGTAAGCCGGGTTGAGCCCGCAGGGCGAAACCCGGGACGAGAAATGTCGTCGCGACAAGTTGTCCCGGAATTCGCTGCGCTCATCCCGGGCTACGCCAGCGAATATTAGCCTACAACGTATGGAAGCAGCCAGAGCACGATCATTCCGACGACGATCGTGAGAACCGCGCTCTGCCGCCACCATGCGACGCCACCGGCAACGAGCGCGGCGATCAGCTTGGCGTTCGCCGGGTCGATTCGCAGCTCGCCCGGCGGCATGAACACGATCGCCGGCACGACGATCGCGGTCAGCATCGCCACCGGCACATGTTTGAGGGCTTCGGCCAGCAGCGGCGGCATCTCGCGGCGCGCAAAAAACGCGATGAACGACAGGCGCGCCGCATACGTGATCGCGCCAACCGCGAAAATCAGCAACCAGATGGTTAGCTCCCTACTCACGTGCGCCCATCATCTTGTCGCCGATGATGCCGGCCATGATCCCGAGCAATCCGCCGCAAATCATCGAAAGCCGCAACGGCATCGCGTCGAGAACGACGACCGCGATGACCGCAACCGCGAAGACGAGCAGCGAAACACGGTCGCGGAGCAGCGGCGCCAGCACGGCCAGGAAACAGAGAGGCACGACGAACTCGAGCTGCCATGACGCCGGAATGATCTGACCCGCCAGGATTCCGGCGAGCGTCGCGAACTGCCAGACGATCCACAAAAGCGCGCCGCTGCCGAGAAAATACGATGCGTTGGCGCGCACGTCGCCGGTTTGCCGAAAACGCTGCAATGTGGCGGCAAAGGCCTGGTCGGTGAGAAGGAACGACAGCAGCGCGCGCCAGCGGTGGTCTAGCGGCCGCAAGTACGGTGCCATCGCGGCGCTATACATCATGAGGCGCAGGCTGACGACAAGGCACGAAAGCAGGATCACGGCGAAAGGTGCGCCCGCGGCGAGCAGTTGCGTGGCTATGATCTGCGCTGCACCGCTGAACATGATCATCGACATCGCCAGTGCCGCGATCGGCGACGCACCGGCCGCGAGCGCCCCGATGCCGCAGACGATCCCGAACGGGATGACGCCGAGCATCATCGGCGCGATGTCGCGGACGCCTTCGAAAAACGCGGCCTTGGAGAAATGCGTACGCATGAGCGGGAAAACAAAGGGCCTGCGGCGGCGAGCCGCAAGCCCCTGCAAACAGACTACCGTGATTATAGCCCAGCGCGAGCGGTCGGAAGCCGCGCCTCGGCATCCAGCCCCGGCCACACTGCCGTACCATCGATGCATTGTGTGAGGTAGATCGCGACACCCGGGTCACCGGTGTACAGCGAATAGCGCCGCATGTAGGTCGCGGCGTGGCGTTCGCCTTGCGCGACGGCGTGCATGGCGAAGGCGCGAGCGCGTTCGAGCCAGCGCTCGTCGCCGGTTCGGCGAAAAAGCTTCAGGAAGGCGTAACCGTTGCCCGCCGTACCGTGACACAGCCCGCCGCCTTTGGTGAGCGGGCCCGCCGTCCAGATCAGCTCGCCCGCTGCGGTGAGAACATCGTCGAGGCGGCTGTCTGCAAGGTCGGCGAGGTTCGTCACGAAGCCGGGCGCGCCATGGCACCACTGGACGAGGCAACTTCGCTCGCGCGCGCCAGCACTGGCCCAGGCCGGTGGCCAGTTAGCTAGTGCACCTTCGCGAATGACCGTTGCCAGCGTTGCGGCCACGATACGTTCGGTCCACTCGTCGCGTTCGCGCTGAGGCAAAAGCGCCAGGCCCCGGATGAGGACACCGGCGTTGCCGGCGAAGCCATGCGCAGCGCCAAGATACGTGGAACGGCTTCCGTACAGATCCTGATCCCAGAGTTGGCAACGTTCCGGGCCGTCGATCAGCGTCGCCTCGAGCGCCTTCGCCCCGGATCGAAATAATTCTGCCCAGCGTTCCTCACCCGTCCACTCGTGCATCGCGAGGGCGGCGTGCATGGTTCCTGGCGCGCCCAAGAGCAACTCGCGCGACGGATGCCGAGTGTTCGCGGCGATCGACTCCGCTAGACGATCGGCGACCTCGCGCGAAGGTCGCACGCGATAGTGGGTGAGCAGCACGCCCGAGCGACCCATGAGATACGACTCGACGCCCTGATTCCACGGCTCGATCTGCTTGATGTTCCGCTCTGCGAGCGCCCCGAGCATAGGCGCGAAGTACGCGGTCGACAGGGCCATGCCGCGTCGCGCGAGATCATCGAGCGCCCAGATCACTCCGGCCGCA
Source organism: Pseudomonadota bacterium (assembly GCA_030854785.1). Classification (GTDB taxonomy): domain Bacteria; phylum Pseudomonadota; class Gammaproteobacteria; order Burkholderiales; family Casimicrobiaceae; genus PALSA-1003. The sequence continues at coordinate 2,850 of JALYSM010000034.1, read as the reverse complement.
CCCATGTAGAGCATCGTAAACGGTGCTTCGCGCTTGCCCTCGGTGTCGAGCGGATGCGGCGGCCACAGTCCGTCGGGCGAGAAGCGCTCCTCGCAATCGCGGGCGATCGCCTCGATCGCGCGTCGCGCCGCGCGCTCGTCCCAGCGCTGTGCCGACAGACCTTCGTGGCGGTCCGGCTCGATGAGCCGCATCAATCCTTCACCCCGCCCGCGGTCAGTCCGCCGACAACGCGTTCCTGAAACAACGCGATGAGCTCAGAGCGAACGGCAAAGTCAACTGGCAGCGCTCGTCAGCGCCAGCCCCGCGTCGACGAACAAGTCGTGACCCGTGATGCCGCGCGCTTCGTCGGACGCGAGGAACAGCACACCGCGCGCGACGTCGTCGCCGTCGAGCCTGAGCTTCAGGCACTGCTGATCGAGGAATTCGCGCTCCAGCTCGGGCGTGATCCACAGAGCGCGCTGGCGCGGCGTATCGATCGCCCCTGGAACGAGACAGTTCACGCGGATGTTGTGCGGCCCCAGCTCACGCGCCAGCGTGCGAGTCAGCCCGTGGATCGCCGCCTTGGCGGTCGTATAGGCGACCATGCCGGGTGTGGCGCGCATCCACGACACGGAGCCGATATTGACGATCGACCCGCCGCCCGCGCGCGCCATCCCGGGCGCGACGGCCTGTGCCGCGAAAAAATGGTGGCGAAGATTGACCGCGAGGCGATCGTCCCAGTATTCCGGCGTCACGCTCGCGACTGCGTGCCGGTCGTCGCGCGCCGCGTTGTTGACCAGCACCGTGATCGGTCCCCACTCGGTTTCGATGTCCGAGAGCGTCGCGCGCAGCGCGGCGATATCGCGCACGTCGCAGCGGTGGTAGCGCACCGGCGCCGGAGCGAGCCGAGTAACCAGCGCCTGCGCCGGCTCGTCTGCGACATCGCAAAACGCCACGCGCGAGCCTTGTTGCGCGAAACGCTCGACGATGAAGGCGCCGATGCCCGAGCCGCCGCCCGAGACGAAGACGGTGCGGCCGGCGAGGCTCGGATAGCCGGCGATCGGGCTGCGAACTGTGGTGGCAACCGAGGTCACGTCTGCGGGCAAGGCGATCTGCTGCTCCACCGTGGCGGCAGACGCCCGACTTCATGGTCCGCTCGCGTCGATGCCGTAAGGAACGGGCCACATCGTACATCAGGCAGACGACTTCGGTGTGAGGCGCGGCTACAATAGCCACCGCGAGCGCGCCGCCATTCACCGCTTCGAGGAAACCCGATGGACCTTCCCGTCAATCATTTCAAACGCGCGATCGCCTCCGGCAAGACCCCGATCGGCGCTTGGCTCGTGAGCTCGGCGCCGTCTACGGCCGAAGCGCTCGGCTGCGTCGGCTTCGATTTTCTGGTCGTCGACATGGAGCACACGCCGATCGATATCCCGCAGATGATCGGCATCCTGCAGACGATCGCGGGCACGCCGGCTCAGGCGATCGTGCGCCCGCCGTGGAACGACATGGTGATGGTCAAGCGGGCGCTCGACGCGGGCGCACAGAGTCTGCTCTTTCCGTTCGTGCAGAACGCCGAGGAAGCGAAGCGCGCGGTCGCGTCCACGCGCTATCCTCCCGCCGGCGTGCGCGGCGTCGCCGCGATGCACCGTGGCAGCCGCTACGGCACAGTCGCGAACTACGCCAAGCGGGCGCACCAGGAAATCTGCGTCATCGTGCAGATCGAGACGCTCGCCGCATTTGGTCAGCTCGAGGCTATCGCCGCGGTGCCCGGCGTCGATTCCATTTTCATCGGCCCTGCGGACCTTTCCGCGTCGATGGGATTTCTGGGCGACATGGGCAACCCGGCGGTGCAGGAAAAGCTCTCGGACGGCGCGCAATCGTGCAAGCGTCTCGGCAAGCCGTGTGGCATTGTGGGCCCCAATCCTGACACGGTAGCTACGTTCCTCCAGTACGGCTTTTCCTGGGTCGCGGTCGGATCCGACCTGGCCATGCTTACCAGCCGGGCGCAGGAATTCCTAAGCGCCGTGCGTAGCACCGTGGCGGCGGCGCCCAAGGCTTAGCAGCGCAACCTCGAGTGTGACGACCACGCTGCAATTGTGCGCCGGTCCGGCGCGGCTCACGCTCGCGCCCGAAGTCGGCGGTGCGATCGCAGCCTACGAATGGAACGGTAAGTCGATTCTGCGTCCGACACCTGGTGAAGCGCTCGCCGCCGGCGATGTTCGGTTGTTTTCGTCGTACCCGCTGGTCCCGTTCTCCAACCGTATCGCCGACGCGACGCTGCATTGGGGCGGTACCACGTATCCGCTGCAGCGCTATCTCGCCGGAGAAGCGCACGCGATCCATGGCAACGGCTGGCGCCGCGCCTGGAATGTCGTCGAGCAAGCGCCCGCCCACGCGACACTCGAGATCACGCACGACGCCGCGGGAGACAAAGCGCGGGAATGGCCGTTCCCCTATCGGGCGCAGCAACAGTTCGATCTCGCCGCGGATGCGCTGACCCTGACGCTGACGATCTCGAACAGCGGCGACGCGCCGTTTCCGTTCGGTCTCGGGTGGCATCCGTATTTTCCCCGCAATGAGGCCACGGTGCTCGGCTTCGTCGCGGGTGGCGTCTGGCACACCGATCCTACGCTTCTGCCCATGCGGCTCGATCCCATACCACCCGCGTGGAACTTCGGTGCTCCGCGGTCGATCGCCGCGACCACGCTCGACAACTGCTTCACCGGATGGCGACCGCCGGCGACGCTGCGCTGGCCGGATGGCGGACTCTCGGCGGCGATCACCGGTGACGAGGCCTGTGATCACCTGGTGGTGTTCATTCCGGCCGGCGGCGACTTTCTCGCCGTTGAGCCGGTCACGCACATGACC
>JALYSM010000020.1 GCA_030854785.1 Pseudomonadota bacterium | reverse complement strand
ACAGCGCGTAGCTGAGAAGTACGCTGATGACCAGCGGGATGAAAAACGCCGCGGCGAAGTGAACTACCGCCAGGACGAGGACGAGCGCTATGACGACCAGGGTGGTCGTTCGCACGCCGGGTCCGGGCGACTCGGCGGATGCAGCCGCATACGCACTCGCATCCGGCTTCGCTTCCGGCGATGCGCTCGCGACCAGCGCCCGATCCGCGGCGTCCAAGGCCTCCGTCGATTCCAAGGCGAACCCCGGGCGGCCGGGTCGCTGGCCGCGCAAGCCGCGCGCGACCCGGTTGCCGCCGTTACAGCTTACGCTGCACTTCCTTGGATTCTTCCTGAATCTTCTGGCCGCCCTTCTCGACGTCCTTGCCCACGCCCGACATCGTGTTGCACGCGCTGAGCGCCAGCGCGGTCGCCAGTGCGGCGAAACCGTAGATCAGCTTTTTGAACATGGCAGCCCCTTCACTGTAGTTGAAAGAATGATGACTTTCGCCACCCACCGATCTGTTTAGCAATCCATGTGCCACCACTCGTGACGACGCAACCCGCGATCAATGTTCCGTCGCGGAACGGGTTTCGCCCGTTCCGCCCTTAATTGCGCCCTTGAGTCCTTCCTCGACCGCGATCGCCGCGACGGTCTGCAACAGGCCCGACGCGACCCCGCGCAATACGCTACCCGCCGGCGACGACCTCCGCGCGGCATTCGCGTGCGCAGCGTTGCGCCTCTCGGTCGACCGCGACGAGCGCCGCGCCGAGCGCCACCCGATCACCCCGCCGAGGAGCGCGAATGTACCCAGTGCTGCAGGCGACACGAGCGCATCGCGTCCGCGCAGGCGCAAACGGCCCCAATCCTCGCGAATTTGCTGCTTGCGCAGCTCGATGCGGCGTTCGACTGCATGCACGCTTGGCTGGTCGATCAAAGTACCTCCCGGTTTCAGCTGCGCCCGCGCAGCTCGCGCCGCGATGCCGCAAAAAAAGTGCGCAACGCGAGCCCGCGCAAGACGAGCGTCAAACTCGCGCTGCCGGCCGCGCACGCCAACGCGAGCACACCGAAGGTGACCGGCCATGACATGCCATGCGCGACGAGCTCGACCGCAACGACGCCAAGCAAGGCGCCCGCGGCGAGCACCCCGAGAACGGCTGCGCCGACTGCTACTGCGACCATCGCGATCACTGTCCTCAGCGCGGCATGAGCCTCCATCGCGACCAAGTCCGCCTCGTCGGCGATCAACGCTCGCACGCTACCCAGCAACTCCCCCGCCGCGGCGGCAAGGCCCGGTGCAGAATCGGTAGCGGACGCGGTCGCTTCCACACCCATCACCGCACCAGGCGCCCGGCGAGATAGCCGGCAGCCAGCGCGATGCCGATCGCGACTAAAGGCCGCTCGCGAATATAGCTGCGGCAGCCATCCACCAATTCCTGCTGTTGCCGCTTCAGTTGCTCCGCGTTCTGATTGAGCCAATCGGCCGCCGGACCCGCCGCCTGCGCGACCTTGTCCACGGTGTCGTGTGCGGCGCGCGCCACACGATCAATCGCCGGGGCTGCTGCTTTTTCGCTGGCCGTTACCGCTGCGGCATCGACCGCATCGTGCGCCAGGGTCGCCTTGCGTTCCACATTGCTACTCGTAAGTTCCATATCGCTCTCCTCGATAGATCGGGTATCGGCGCGGCGATCGAATGTTACGAACTGCCGCTCCGGAATGACGTGAGCAATCGGCGTGCCACGCAACGCGCACGCCGCGAAAGTCCTGACGCAGCGCCGTGGGAGAGAGTTTGCGCTCTGGTCGTACCTGCTCGGGTAAAAAAATCGCGGGCGGAGAACGACCGGAGGAGAGAGAATGACCACTCCACCCGCGCTGAGACACCTCGGTCAGAACAGGGCGCTACCGGCGAGCAACACTGTTGCTCGCAGGGCGGGCGAAGACGCTCTCATCGCCCGCGTCCGCCTGCGTGCAATGCCGGCGCCAATCAATCTAAGTGCCGCGCCGGAACAATCCTACGACCAACGATACGACAAACAGTACGAGAAAGATGAAGAACAGCACTTTCGCGATTTCCGCGGCGCCGGCGGCAATGCCACCGAAGCCGAACAAAGCGGCGATAAGCGCTATGACAAAGAAGACCACCGCGTAGTGCAACATGATCGCCCCTTTCATAGACGGATCGAATGCCGATGCTCGGCGAAGGACATTGCAAAAACCCGTCGTCACGCCCGCATCTGCTTACCGAGAGGCAAGCCGCGTGCCAATCGGCCGGAAGCGCCGTGCACGCGATCGCGCCGGGACGAAAGGCGCAAAACCGCCGCGCGACCGCCCGCGCCGGCTACGACGCGGCAAAGATTACAAAACTGTGGCAGTTATTGCTCGAACTGGAAATCTGATGGAGAACTGATAGTCAGACCGGCGCGGAGCCGTTAGGCGACCTGTTGCAGGGTCTCGAGGAAACGATCGTATTCTCCAGACTTGTCGAAAAAATCGTCGGCGCCGACCAATTCGCACTGGCGACGGTATTCGGCGTTGGCGTAATTCGAAAGCACGTATATTTTCGGCCGTGACGCTAAGGCCTTCTGTCGTACCTGCCGGACGACCTCGATGCCGTTGCCCTCTTTCAGTCGGATGTCGGTAATGACGACATCGGGTTTCGTGTCTATGATCGCTGCGACCGCGGCGCTCTCTGCCTCGGCAAATCCGACCACATCGAATCCGCCCAGCGCCTGCAGGTTATCGATGATCCGTTTCCGGATCAAAGGAGAATCCTCGACGATGAAGACCCGCACGGGTGAGGACATGCGATCGCGAAGCCGCGTCAACCCATAAGGTTGTGCTTCAGCGCGTAAGCGGTCAGATCGGCATTGCGGGTGCAATCCATTTTCTGCAGGATGCGCGTCCGATAGGTGCTGATCGTCTTGACCGAAAGGTGAACTTCATCGGCGATCTGGGTCACGGTCTTGCCGCACGCGAGTTGCACGAAGATCTGGAACTCCCGGTTGGAAAGCTGCCGGTGACGGGGCTCCGGCGCATGGCCGGACGCCTCGAGCGCCAGCGCCTCGGCCAGCGAGGGGCTGATGTATTTGCGTCCGGAAACGATGGTGCGGATCGCATCCAGCAGATCCTTCGCCTCACCGGCCTTGGGGAAAAAGCCGCTCGCCCCCGCGCGCAGCAGATTGACCGCGTATTGTTCTTCTGCATGCATGCTCACGATGAGAATCGGCAGATTCGGCCGCCGACGACGCAGCATCGTGACCGTCTCCACCACCGATGCATCGGGCAGCGAGATGTCGAGCATCACGACGTCGAACTCCTTCGCCATCGCCAGTTCCAGCGCTGATGCAGCAGTGCCCGCTTCGCCAGCGACCTGCAGATCTTCCGTGTCGTCGATCAGCTCTCGGAACCCGGCGCGAACCAGCGCATGATCGTCGACGACAAGAATGCGCTTTTTCCGCGTGCCCGCCACGTCATTCATGGTCAATCCCTGCCCGTATCCGTAGTCTGGGACGTCGAGTGGCATTCTAGACCACCTGTGCTTTCCAAACCAAACTGAGCCGCGTCAAGCGGCGAGACGCACGTCGCCCGTTTCATCGGGCAACGCATCGAGCGCGGCTCGTGCGGCACCACCGTATGCATGCAAGCGGTTGTAAAGCGTCTTCAGGCTGATGCCGAGCACCTGCGCTGCCTTCGACTTGCTCCCATCGAGCGAACGCAGCGTCGCCATGATAAGGGCGCGTTCCGCGAGCTCCAGCGACGTTCCGACCTGAATGGTGATTTCGTCGCCCGCGGAGGCCTGCGCGCGCGGCACGGTCGCCGGAGCGACAGCCACCGTCATGTCGCCGCCGGTGTCGACTTCAACCTCGTCGTCGGACATGACGTACGCGCGATGCACGACGTTTTTCAGTTCGCGCACATTCCCGGGCCAGCGATAGGAGCCGATCCGTTGCCGCGCCTCGACCGACAGCCTCTTCGCGGTCCCGTTCTCCTCGTTGAGCCGGTCGAGAAACATCTCCCCCAGCAACAGCGCATCGCCGCCCCGCTCGCGCAGCGGCGGGACCGACACCGGAATCACGCACAGGCGATACATCAGATCTTCGCGCAGCTTGCCTGCGGCGACGGCCGCGCGCAAGTCGCGGTTGCTCGCAGCGATGACACGTACATCGGTGGCGATTTCCTGATCGCCGCCGATGCGCGAGAAACGCCCTGCTTCCAGCACACGCAGCAGGCGCACCTGCATGTCGACCGGCATCTCGGTGATTTCATCGAGGAAAAGCATGCCTCCGTTGGCGCGCTCGAAGCAGCCGCGATGCGTTCTGGCGGCGCCGGTGAAACTGCCCCGCTCGTGGCCAAAAAGCTCGCTTTCGATCAGCGTTTCCGGCAGTGCGCCGCAGTTCACGGCGATGAACGGTCGCTGGCGGCGCTCTGAGAGTTGGTGTATGGCATTGGCGACCAGTTCCTTGCCCGACCCGCTCTCTCCAAGGATGATTACCGTGGCGCTTGCATCGGCAATTTTGTCGAGCGTGTCGAACAGCGTGCGCATTGGATCGCAGGCGCCGTAGATTTCACACAGGCGCTGCAACCGCCCCTGCGAGCGTCGTTTGGGTCGGGGAACGTCGGTTCCTGTGACAGCGCCCGGCAACAACGTCTGCATCTCGGCGCCGAATGCGGTGGTCGGCTCGAACATGGCTCTCTCTCTCCGGTTATTGTTCTAGACGGCGCCATGTTGGGCCGCGAGCCAAGTTCTCGGTATCGGCGCACGTCCGTTTCTGGTGTAAGCGGCTGCGTCGCCTTTGTAAGACGTAGTCCTACAATGGACGAGAATGTCCGCAATGCCGCGATCCGTCGCGGATCGCGCTGAGGCGCGGTTAAGGCTTCCTTTACGCCATCTGAATCGCTGCGTGGGTGCTGGCTGCGATCGGCGCGATGGACGTGCGGCTTCGGATGACCGATGCTTCCGCCAACCAAACGCTTCCCGTGCCGCCTAGCTCCAATGCGGCAGCGATGCCCATCGCGGTCACGGCCTGACCGGCGAACTGCACCAACACGCCGCTCCAGGTTGCGCCCAATGCGACGAGCGCAAATGCGGCGGCGAGGAAGACGCCGAGGCCTGAAGTCCCCTGCTGCGCGCGCCCGCGCCAAGCCTGCAAGGTGGCCGCGCCGGCCAGCAGTCCGGTCGCAAGTATGCGCAGTCCCTCCAGGTGCGCGAGCGGTGCGTGCAGCAGCAGGGCTGCGAATGCGAGCCATCCTGGCACGAGCGCCACCCAGCCAACCATGCGCCAGACGCGCTCGCGGTCCGACGCCGCAAGCTCGAGCAATGCCGAGAGTGCCGCGCCCGCACTCAAGGCGACTGCAGCTAGCGCGCCGAAAAGCGATGCCGTCATCGCCATTCCGCTCCCTGCTGCCGCCGCCGCGACGACGGCGAGCGCTCCGATCAACGCCTTGACCGCCCGGAAATCGAGCGTCATCGAGACTTCGTTCATTGCCCGGTGCATGCTCGACTCCTCAGTAGAGGCAGCGAGGCCAGCGTTCGGCCCAGCGCGGGCGCGAGAAGGGAAACGCTTCGCTGGATGCTGGCCCGCTGCAATCTGTCTGCTCGCAAGCAACGTGCCACAGACTCATGCGCGGGGCGGCGAGACACCGGCGCGCGACTAAGTGCGTCGAATCGTGGAAAATTTGGCGCATCGTTTGTACAAACGGGTGTTGTCACCAGCCGCTTTGTACGGGGAGGCGCGACACGGTCGCTTTGTTCGCATGAGGTAACATCGGCGGCGTCGCCGCTTTTTTCTTCACGCCTTCCAGATGATCCTTCTCCTCGACCGAGTACGCGCATTCCAGTGGGCCGTCCTGGTCGTCGCGCTCGCCGGCTTGATCGTCGCTGCGATAGGCGCCTGGTGCATCGCTTCGTGGCATGAGTGGGTGTCCCCGCCGGCTTTTGAGCTGCTTCAGTACGACGCTGCCTGGGCGTTCTTTTTTGGCGGCGTTGCGCTGACTGCACACGCGCTCGGGCTCTTCGCCATTGGCCGCTGGAGCGCGGCAGTCCCTGTCGTGCTCGGCGCGATCCGTCTCGCCGCGTACGGTGCGCCGGGCTGGATCGACGTTCACCCCATCGCGGCCAATCAGTGGCTTCCGTACGGCGCGGGGAATTACAACGACATGGGCGTGCTAACTGCGGCGGTATTCGTCGTCCTCGGTTGCGCTGTCGCGGCGCTCGGGCCGAGAGTCTATGGCCCGGTACGCTCGGTATTCGTCACGCTGCTGGCAGCGATCGCGCTCGCGCTCGCGGCAGTGCTGCTGGTCGCCGCGTGGACTGGCGGCGTCGTCGCGTCGCAATGGCTGCTCTTGACCGGCGGCGAACGCATTGGCGCCTTGCTCTTTGTGCTGCTCTCGGGGGGTGTCCTTGCGGGTGCCCTGGTCCGCGGCGAAGACGAGCAGCGCGCCGTCCGTCGCTGGACGCCCGGCATCGTCTGGTTTGCCGTTTTTGTGTGCGTGCTGGTGCTCTGGCAGGCTTTGCGGGTACAGGAGGCGCGCTACGTCGATAACAGCACGCATCTGGTCGCCACGGACATCAAGAACCGTATCGAGCGTACGCTCGGCGTCACGATTCGCCAGCTGGAGCGACTGGCCGAGCGCGTGGTGATCTATGGATTTTCGGAGGACCGCTGGCAGCGCGATGCCAGCACCCTGCTAAACGAGCCGCTCGCGCTCGAGGGCATCGCCTGGGCCGGCGACGATCTGACCATCGGGTCGGTCGTGCCGCAGTCGCAGGCAAGCGCCATCGGTTCAAGCCTCCGCTCCGATCCGGACCCGGCTCGGGCGATCGACGCGGCGATTCGGTCGCGTAGAGCAACCTTGTCGCGTTTCGTCGATTTACGCCTGGCGGGCGGCAAGGGTTTCGTGATCTACGTCCCCGCATACGCGGATGGATCGCTTCGCGGCATCGTGGCCGGCAGCCTCGGCGGAGACTGGCTGTCCTCGCTGCTCGGGGATCGCTTCACCGACTATCAAATCGCGCTCCTGGACGGCGGAGAGCTCGCCAATGGGGTCGGCGCCAGCGAAAGCGGCGCGGGGCCGGAACGGACGCAGGAGCAAGCCGTCAATGTCGCCAACGCGCGCTGGACGCTTCGCGTGACGCCGACCCGCGAGTACCTGCGGCGCACGAATGTCGCCGTGCCGGAGGCGGCGCTTGGACTCGGCGCCGTGCTGGCGACGCTGCTCGGCCTATGTACTTACCTTTTCCAGACCGCGCGCCGTCGCGCCCGCGACCTCGCCGCGACCAACACGCGGCTGCTCGAGGACATTCAGGCGCGGCGCCAGGTCGAGCAGGCGCTCCGCGACCAGGAGCGGCGGACACGCTTGATCATCGATGCGATCAGGGACTACGCCATCTACATGCTCGACCGGGAAGGCAATATCGCCAGCTGGAATCCCGGCGCCGAGGCGCTCAACGGCTACTCCGCTCAGGAAATCATCGGCAGGCACTTTTCAATCCTCTATCCGCCCGACCGGCAGGCGCCTCCCGAAGCTGAGCTCGCCATCGCAGCGCGCCAGGGCCGGTTCGAAGAAGAATGCTGGCACCTGCGCAAGGATGGCACGCGCTATTGCGGCGACGACATCATATCGGCCATCCGTGATGACAACGGCGCCGTGCAGGGATTTTCCATCATCACGCGCGACGCCACGCCGCGCATCGCCTTGCGCGAGCAGACGGAACGCTCGCGCGATTTCTATTTCGCGTTGTTTTCCGGCTTCCCCAATCTGGTTTGGCGCTCCGATGCCCAGGGCTCGTGCGATTACCTCAATCAGGCCTGGCTCGATTACACGGGGCGGTCGCGGGAAGCCGAGCTCGGCAGCGGATGGCTGCAGGGAATGCACGCCGACGACCGCGCGCGCTGGCGCTCGACGTTCGATCAGGCGTACGGTGCAATGCAGCCGTTCGAAATCGAATTCAGGCTGCGCCGCGCCAACGGTGAGTACGGGTCAATGATCTGCGTCGGTCGCCCGTATCACGACATGCAGGGGCAGTTTGCAGGATATCTGTGCTCCTGCTATGACAACTCGACACGCCGCGCAATGGAAATCGCGCTGCGCGAAAGCGAAGCCCGCTACGAGGGGATGACTGCCAACGTGCCCGGGATGGTATTCGAGCTTTTGCGCGACAGCACAGGGCATCTTTCGTTCTCCTACGTGAGCCAAGGCTGCGAGGCGTTGACCGGCTTGCCCGAGTCGCAGCTTACGGCCGATGCCGACTCGTTTTTCCGTCTGATTCCGGCACCCGAGCGCACGCATCTCTCTGCGACGCTCGACGCTTCTGCGGCGCAGCTCACGACGTGGAATTGGGCCGGGCGACTTCTTCCCCCCCACGGCGCCAGCGAGAAATGGATCAACATCCGCGCGCGCCCACGTCGCCTCGACAGCGGCGAGGTTATCTGGGACGGGTTGGTGTTCGATGACACGCAGGGACGCCTGGCGCAACTCGAGATCGAGCGTTCGCGCGAAGAGCTGCGGGCCCTGTCACGCCACCTGCAGACGATCCGTGAAGAGGAAAAAGCGCGGATCGCGCGCGAAGTTCACGATGAACTCGGGTCGACGCTCACTGCGCTCAAGATGGATCTCGACTGGTTGGGCGAGCACATGCAGAACTCCCCCAAACCCGTTGCGCAAAAGCGCGCTGCCATGGGCAAACTGGTCGAAGCGGCGGTAGCCGCAACGCGCAGGATCGTGACCGATCTGCGTCCCAGCATCCTCGACGACCTCGGACTTTCGGCGGCACTGCGCTGGCAGGCGGCCGAGTTTGCCAAGCATACGGGCGCACGCGTCGACGTCGACGCGCCGGAGACCGACCACCACATCGACCGGGACGTCGCGCTCGCCCTGTTCCGTATCTTTCAGGAAACGCTGACCAACATCGCGCGCCACGCCAAGGCGACCGCGGTCACAGTGAAGCTCTTATTGGGCGAGGACGCACTCGTGCTGCAGATTCGCGACAACGGGATCGGCATATCCAATGATGATCTGCGCAAACCGACATCGCTCGGGATCCGCGGCATGCGCGAGCGCGCACGACAACTGGGCGGGGAGGTTTCAGTCTCCGCCCAGGCGGGATCGGGGACGACAGTCGTCATCTCGATCCCGGCTAAGAATCGCGCGGGGTGACGTCCCGCGCCCCGGCAAGACGCTGCGCTTACCCGGTCTTCACGGTCAGATTGTCGACGACGTTCCTGACCCCCTGAGTCGACGACGCGATCTGTTTCGCCCGATCGCGGAGCATGTCCGAATCGACATTGCCGCTCAGGGTAACCGTCGCATCCTTGGTGTCGACATTGATCTGCAGCGACTTTAGTCCTGGCTCGGCGAGGATGGCCGCCTTCACCTTGGCGGTAATCGCCGAGTCGTCCGCCACCATTGCAACCTTGTCGGCGGCCTGGCTGGTCTTGGCTTCGATCTTCGCCGTCGTTGTCTGATCGGCCGGCCGGCTGGCGGTGTTGGTGCCGCGCTGCTCGCAGCCGATCGTCAACAGCGACGCCGCGGCCAGTGCAGTTACGAGTAGTGTCGGTTTCACGTTCATGTTGCACTCCTCAACAAGAATCCCTTCTCGTAGGATCGGGCCGCGATTGCCAGCCCTTAAGCACGCCAAGTCTGACCTCGACGGCGCGTCGCGGGTATCGGCAGCTATCCGTTTCTTTTGTCGGAGCTACCGCAGTTGCCGTCGGACCGCGTCCTACGGCGTGACCTTCAGCGATAGGCTCCCCCTGTACGCAGCGAAAGGAGATGCTGCGAGGTCGACAGCTCGAGGAGGCCGCCGCCTCTTACGCCGCGAGCAGGACTCCCGAGGTCGGGGTTTGCAGGCGTACAAGTTGCGCTGGGTTGTCCGAAGGCTCAACCAGCGGACTCAGCCGGCGCAGGCGCGCAGTGCCGAAGAGTGTGGCGAAGGCGACGTCCGCCGCGTCGCGGCCGATACCGATGCGCACGATGCTGTCGATCGGCGCGAGCTCTGTGGGGTCGAAGAGCTGCCATCGCCCGCCAAGGTATGCCTCGAATACCGCGTGGAAATCCTGCGGGGGCTCCTCGTAGCGCGTATACCCGGTGACGAACCGCGCCGGGATATTGAGCGCGCGGCACAATGCGATCGCGAGGTGAGCGAAGTCGCGGCATATGCCGGCGCGATTCGCGAGGACGTCACGCGCGGTGGTCGCGGGTGTCGAGGTTCCGACGCGGTACGCGATATTGCCGCGGATCCACCGGCAGACCGCATCGACCTGGGCAAAGCCGGGGGAAATGTTGCCGAACTCACCGCACGCCAGCGCGAACAGTGCTTCCGCCTCGCAATAGCGGCTGGCAAGGACGTAGGGAATCACGTCGGGAGGAAGCGTGGCAAGTGGAGTCCGGTCGACGCTCGGGTCGATCGACGGCGCGTCGAGATCGACGGCGGCGAGATAACGGATGCTGAAGCGGCCCGGCGCGACATTGACGCGCAGGAAGCGGTTGACTCCCGCCGCCTCGCAGAATTCATCGAATTGCTCGGCCGGCTCCAGCGTGATCGTCTCGCAGCGCACTCGCTGCCCTGGCATCGACGGCACTGCGATATTGAACAGAAAAAGCGTCTGCTGCAGGACGTCGTACTCCAGCTCGCAATCGATGCTAAAGGATTTCACTCGGCGGCCCTGTTCATTTCCGCGATCGCACCGGCGCGCACGGCGCCCGGTGTCTGCAGCGTCTAGTTCGCCACGTCCTTGGGCAGATGCTGAAGCAGGTCGGCGAGATCGTCGGCGTGCTCCTCCTCCTTTGCCGTGATCTCCTCCAGCATCGTACGGGTGGTCGTATCGAACGGTGCAAAATAACGGATCATCTCGCGATAGCTGTCGATGGCGATCCTTTCGGCAACGAGATCCTCCTTGATCATGTCGACGAGCGAATTCCCCTCGACATACTCGGAGTGACTGCGTGCCGAAAGCCCGTCGGGAGCGAAATCCGGCTCGCCGCCCAGCTGGACGATGCGCTCCGCGATGCGGTCGGCGTGCTCCTGCTCCTCACCGGCGTGCTCGAGAAACTCCGCCGCGACCGGTCCCGAATGAATGCCTCTCGCCATGAAGTAATGGCGCTTGTAACGCAGCACGCAAATGAGCTCGGTTGCAAGCGCAGTATTGAGGACCTTGACTGCGGTTTCCGCCTCACCTCCGTAGCCTTCGGTCACCGCGCCGTCGGCGATATGATGCCGCGCCCGCTCGCGCAGCGTTTTGACATCGGTCAGGAATGGTTGCTTGTTCGACCTCTTGGCGCCGCTCGATGCGGGTTTCCTGGACATGACCCCTCTCCTCGTCAATTCATTTATCCGTAGAGTATGCGGTACGCGCCGGCACTGCAACCGCGAGTGAGCAGGATTCGTGCCGGAGGGGCCGCGAAAACCTCTCTCGGTGCGCCGCCGCGCCCTCGGCGGCGCGCTGCGAGGACAGCATGCAATTTCTACAATGCGCGCGTAAGAAGCGGCGCGAGGGGCCCCACGCGTGAGCGTGGGGATCGCGCGTGGCGAGTCGACGCTGGCGGCCGACGCGCAACATGACCACTTGCACGACTCGATCAATGAGGCCGCGGAACATGACCACTTGCACGACTCGATCAATGAGGCCGCGGCGCGAGCCCGCGGCGAGACACATGCGTCATGGCAGCGCGCGCTGGCGCTCGACGTTGGCATCGACCACGGTCAATGCCGTCATGTTGACGATCCGCCGCACCGTCGCCGACGGCGTGAGGATATGCACCGGCTTGGCCACGCCGAGCAGTATCGGACCGAGCGTGAGGCCGCTTCCTGCGGCGGCCTTGAGCAGATTGAATGAAATGTTCGCCGCGTCAAGCGTCGGCATGATTAGCAGATTCGCGTCGTCCTTCAGCCGCGAGTTGGGGAACACGCGGTCGCGCACCTCGGCCGACAGTGCGGCATCGCCGTGCATTTCGCCGTCGACTTCGAGCTCAGGCTCCATCGCGTTGATCAGCGCGACGGCCGACTGCATCTTCTGCGCCTGCGGGTGCGAGCTCGAACCGAAGCTCGAGTGCGAAAGCAGCGCGACCTTTGGAGTGATGCCGAAGCGGCGGATCTCTTCGGCGGCGAGGAGCGTGATCTCGGCGATCTGCTCCGCGGTCGGATCGGCATTGACATAGGTGTCGGCGATGAAGAGCGTGCGGTCGGGCAGAATCACCGCGTTCATCGCTGCGGAGGTCTTGACGCCCCGGCGCAGCCCGAGTACCTGCTCGATGTAACGGCGGTGCGAATCATGGGTGCCGTAGGTGCCGCAGAGCATGCCGTCGGCGTCGCCGAGGTGGATCATCATGGCGCCGATCAGCGTCAGCCGCCGGCGCATCTCGATCTTGGCGAGCTGCTGCGTGACGCCCCTGCGCTGCATTAAACGATGGTACTCGGTCCAATACGCGCGGTAGCGCGGATCGTCCTCGGGGTTGGTGATCTCGACGTTGACGCAAGGCTCGAGCCGCAGACCGTAGCGCTCGACGCGTTGCGCGATCACCGCGGGTCGACCCACCAGGATGGGCTTGGCCAGGCCCTCGTCGATGACGACCTGCACGGCGCGCAGCACGCGCTCGTCCTCGCCCTCCGCGAACACGATTCGCCTGGGCGAATGCTTCGCCGCCTGGAAGATCGGCTTCATCAGCAGTCCGGAGTGATAGACGAACTGCAGCAAGCGCTGGTGGTACGCATCGAAATCGGCGATCGGTCGCGTCGCGACGCCTGAGTCCATCGCGGCCTTGGCGACCGCCGGCGCGATCTTGACGATCAGCCGGGGATCGAACGGCTTCGGAATCAGATATTCGCTGCCGAACTTCACGTCCTCGATACCGTACGCCGCGGCGACGATGTCCGACTGTTCGGCATTGGCCAGATCGGCGATCGCGCGCACCGTCGCCAGTTTCATCGCTTCGTTGATCGTCGTCGCGCCGACATCGAGCGCACCGCGAAAGATGAACGGAAAGCAGAGAACGTTGTTGACCTGGTTCGGAAAGTCCGAGCGGCCGGTGGCGATGACTGCGTCGGGCCGCGCCGCCTTGGCGACGTCGGGCATGATCTCGGGCTCCGGATTGGCGAGCGCCAGGATCAGCGGCTTGGCGGCCATTGTCTTCAGCAACTCCGGCTTGAGCACACGGGCCGCGGACAGGCCGAGGAAGATGTCGGCGGCTTCGACGATGTCGGCGAGCTTCCGCGCGTCGGTCTTCTGCGCGTAGCGCGCCTTGTTGTCGTCCATTTCCTCCTTGCGCCCTGCGTAGACGACGCCGGCGATATCCGACACCCAGATGTTCTCGCGCTTGATGCCGAGGCTCACCAGCAAGTCGAGGCACGCGAGCGCCGCGGCGCCTGCACCCGAGCAGACCAGCTTGACCTTGGCTATGTCCTTGCCGACGACGCGCAGGCCGTTGAGCACCGCGGCGCCGACGATGATCGCGGTTCCGTGCTGGTCGTCGTGAAATACCGGAATCTTCATACGCTCGCGACACTTCCGCTCGACGTAGAAGCATTCGGGGGCCTTGATGTCCTCGAGATTGATGCCGCCAAACGTCGGCTCGAGAGAGCAGATGATGTCGACCAGCTTTTCCGGGTCGCGCTCTGCGATCTCGATGTCGAAGCAATCGAGCCCGGCAAACTTCTTGAACAGCACCGCCTTGCCTTCCATGACAGGCTTGCTTGCCAGCGGCCCGATAGCGCCGAGTCCCAGCACGGCGGTTCCGTTGGTGACGACGCCGATCAGATTGCCGCGCGCGGTGAGGTTTCGCGCTTCGCCGGGGTCGCGGACGATCTCGTCGCAGGCTGCGGCTACGCCCGGCGTGTACGCGAGGGCAAGATCCCGTTGATTGGTCAGCTGCTTGGTCGGAAGGATCGAGATCTTGCCCGGAGGATGTACTCGATGGTACTCGAGCGAGGCCTGGCGGATATCCTGGTCAGACATGGCGGCGCCTCCGGGAGAGAATCGCTCTGTCAGCGATGCAAAATCATGATAGCAGACGGGCACCGAATGGATGGCGCGCAGAGCGTATTTTGAAACTCGCGGCCGAATCACGGCGCTCCGGTGACCTCGGCGTCTGCCGGTATAATGCCGTGCACCGCGATTCGCGTGAAACACTGCCCGGTGCAATCCCACACCGTCCGCCTCACCACCTGTCACGATGCTCGTCTTCTGGTTGCTCGCAGCGGCGCTCGTCGCCGTCACTCTCGCCCTGCTGCTCCGGCCGCTGCTGCGCGCGCGCGGCGTCGTGGCGGCGCCCGACGCCGACACCGCGGCGATCGCCGTGTACCGCGACCAGAAGCGGGCGCTCGACACCGAGTGCGCAGAGTGCGTCATCACGCCCGACGAGCGCGACGCCGCGGTGGCGGAGCTCGCGCGGCGGCTGGGCGACGAGATCGCGCCGTTACACGACGTCGAGACGGACGAACGCGGGCGGCGCCGTGCGTGGGTAGCGGCCGCGACGCTGCTTGTGCTGATCCCGACCGCCGCTGTAGTCCTCTACGCGCGGCTCGGGAATCCGGGCGCGGGAGCGGTGGCAGTCGATACCGCAAGGGATGACCTCAGTGCGCACGCGATATCCGACGCCCAGATCGTGGCGATGGTCGACAGCCTTGCGCAGCGCCTGAAATCGCGGCCCGACGACGCCGAGGGCTGGTTGCTGCTGGCGCGGTCCTATCACGCCCTCGGCCGTTTCCCGGACGCCGCCGATGCTTACGCGCACGCCGACGCCCTCATTCCAGCGAACGCCACACTGCTTGCGGATTACGCCGACGTGCTGGCGATGACCCAGGGACGCAAGCTTTACGGCAAGCCGGCTGCGCTGGCCCAACGCGCGCTGGTTATCGATCCGAATCACCGGAAGGCACTGGCGCTGGCGGCGACAGCGGCATTGGAGGCGCGCGATGTCGTTGGCGCGCTGTCCTATTGGCGGCGGCTGCTCGCACAGTTTCCGCCAACGTCGGACGAGGCAAAGCAGATCACCGCGATCATCGCGGAAATCGAGTCGACCCGACTCGAGGGCAAGGCGTTCGCCGATACGCGGCGCGCGGAACCGGCAGGCGCCGCAGCGCCCGCCAAGGCGCCGACCGGAGCGACGATCGCCGGCCGCGTCGATATCAGTCCGGAGCTTGCGGCCAGAGTCGCGCTCACCGATTCGGTGTTCATTTTCGCCCGCGCCACCGAGGGGCCGCGCGTGCCCCTCGCAGTGCTCCGCATTTCGGCAAAGGATCTGCCGAAGGAATTCACGCTCGACGACAGCATGGCTATGGCGCCGGGCGTCGATCTCTCGCGCGCCGCAGCGGTTATCGTCGAGGCGCGCGTCTCCAGAAGCGGCAATGCCCAACCGCAGTCGGGCGACTTCTCCGGCAGGAGCGCGCCGGTCAAGCCCGGTGCAACCGGAGTGAAGGTGACCATCGATCAGGTCGTGCCTTGATTGCGGCGCGGGCGCCGTAGCGCGCTTGCCGCAGTGTTGCTCAGCAGTGTTGGCACACCCGCGCACGCCGAGCCAAACGACGATTTGCGCACGCTCGTCGAGTCCGGTCGCGCGGAGACGGCGGGCCGCAGGGACGGCTCGGCTATAATCCGCGTTGCCTCTTCCCCGGATAATGCTCCCATGCTCGAAGCGCAAGACCTTGCCGCGCGGCGTGGCGACGCGCAGCTTTTTTCCGGTGTGAGCTTTGCGCTGGGGGCCGGCACGGCGCTATTCGTCCGGGGTCCCAACGGTAGCGGCAAGACGACCCTGCTGCGCATTCTTGCCGGCACGACCGAGGCCGCGGAGGGCCGGGTTCTCTGGCGCGGCCAGCAAGTCGGTCCATTCCATCCGGCGCTCCGTGCCTGCGCGGTTTTCATCGGGCATGCCCCGGCGCTGAAAGACGAGCTGACGGCCGAAGAAAACCTGGTGTCGTTGACTACGCTGCAAGGGGCGCCTGCGGAGCGCGCCGCGATGCTCGACGCGCTGCATGCGTGGTCACTGTCGGCGCACCGCGCGCTGCCTGCCCGGGCGCTGTCACAGGGACAGCGCCGCCGGATAAGCCTGGCGCGACTGCGGCTGCTCTCGCGGCCGCTGTGGCTTCTCGATGAGCCGACGACCGCACTCGACGATGCAGGATGTGTCACATTGCGCGATATGCTTGCGGGGCATCTTGCGGCGGGTGGGCTCGCAGTGATCGCAACGCATCAGGACCTGACCGTCGCCTCCGGCACGCACCAGTCGCTCTGGCTCGGATGAGCGAAGCCGCCGCGCCACCGGTCGTCGAGCGTGGCGCCTGGCCCGGAGTCGGGTGGGCGGTGCGTCGCGATCTGCGACTCGCACTGCGTTCCAAGGCGGAGCTTGGCGTGCAGATTCTGTTCTACGCCATCGTCGTCACGCTGTTCCCGTTGGGCGCGGGCGCGGACCCGGCTCTCCTGCGTGCCTTGGCGCCCGGGGTGCTGTGGGTGGCCGCGCTGCTCGCGTCGCTCCTGTCGCTGCCGCGGCTGTTCGCTGCGGATTTCGCCGACGGAACGCTGGAGCAGATCGCGCTCTCGCCCTACCCGCTGCCAGCGCTGATCTCGGGTAAAATACTCGCCCACTGGCTCACGACGGGCGCGCCCCTCGTAGTTCTCTCTCCGGCGCTGGCGCTGCAGTTCGGGCTCGACGGCAGCGAGCTCGTGGCGCTTGCGGCAGGGCTGTTGTTGGGCACGCCGACGCTGTCGCTGCTGGGGGCCATCGGCGCCGCGCTCACGCTGGGACTGCGCGCCGGCGGCGCGCTGCTGGCGCTGCTGATCCTGCCGCTGTACGTACCCATCCTGATCTTCGGCGCGGGCACGGTCGAAGCGACGCGCGCCGGGCTTGCCGCAGGTGGCGGACTCTCGCTGCTGGGCGCCGCGTTGCTTGCCGCGGTTGTCGGCGCGCCGCTGGCGTCCGCGGCTGCGGTTCGTATCGCACTGGATTGAAATGACCAACTGGTTCAAATTTGCCTCGCCGGCGTCGTTCTTCCCAGTCGCTGGACGGCTGGCGCGTTGGTTCGCCGTGCTTGCCGTTCCGTTGGCGGTTGCGGGACTGTGGCTCGGCCTGGTCGTCGCTCCGCCCGATGCACAACAGGGTGACGCCTACCGGATCATTTTCATCCACGTGCCGGCGGCGTGGATGTCGATGTTTATCTATCTGGTCATGGCGGCGTGGTGTGCCGTATCGTTGACGTTGAACGCGCGTCTGTCCGCGATGATGGCACAGGCCCTGGCGCCGACGGGCGCGCTGTTCACGGTCATCGCGCTGTGGACCGGCGCGCTGTGGGGGAAACCCGCCTGGGGCACGTATTGGGCGTGGGATGCGCGGATGACGTCCGAGCTGATCCTGCTGTTCCTGTACCTGGGCTACATGGCGTTGCGCCATGCGATCGACGATCCGCGTCGCGCGGATCGCGCCAGCGCGGTGCTGGCGCTGGTCGGCGCCATCAATGTGCCGATCATTTATTTCTCGGTCAAATGGTGGAACACGCTGCACCAGGGCGCGACCGTGAGCCTGACCGCAGCGCCGAAAATGGCCTCGATCATGCTGACTGCCATGCTGCTCATGACCTTCGCTGCGTGGTTCTACGCCATTGCCGTGACGCTAACGCGTGTGCGTGCGATCATCCTCGAGCGCGAACGGCGCACGAGCTGGGCGGGTCCGCTCGCCGGGGCCGCGCGATGAGCCTCGCCGACTTCTTCGCCATGGGCGGCTACGGCTTCTATGTCTGGGGCTCGTATGCCGTGACCGTCGTGCTTGCCGCGATAGAAATCGTGGGCGTGCGCTCGCGCTTTCGCGCCGCGCGCATGGCGCAGCTTGGTGAAAACGCCCGATGAAACCGCGTGCCCGCCGTGCGAGCTGGATCTTGGGCGGTCTCGCGGTACTCGGCGGCGCGGCGGCGCTGGTACTCAACGCCTTTCAATCAAACCTGGTGTTCTTCTTCACCCCGACGCAGATCGCTGCACACGAAGCGCCGCAAGGGCGCCCCTTCCGCGTCGGCGGGCTGGTCGAAGCGGGGAGCCTCAAGCGTGAGCCGAACAGCCTGACCGTGCGCTTCCGCGTCACGGACACGGCGCAGACGATTCCGGTGAGCTACACGGGGCTTCTGCCGGACCTGTTCAAGGAGGGCAAGGGCGTCGTCGCGCAGGGAACGCTCGGTCCCGACGGCGTGTTCCGCGCGAGCGAAGTGCTCGCCAAGCACGATGAGAACTACATGCCGCCGGCGGCCACCGATGCGGTCAAGAAGGCCCATGAAGCGATGGCGACGAAAACGCTGGTGACGACGCAGGGCAAGAACAAATGATTCCGGAGCTCGGCCACTTCGCGTTGATCCTCGCGCTGCTGGTCGCGATCGCGCAGGGTGCGCTGCCTCTCGCCGGTGCCGCGTACGGCGAGCCGCGGCTGATGGCACTCGCGAAACCTGCGGCGCGCGCGCAGTTCCTGCTCGTCGCGACGGCTTTCGCATGTCTCGCCGCGTCGTTCGTGGGCAACGATTTTTCGGTCCAGAACGTCGCGACGAATTCGAACTCGGAGCTGCCGTTGCACTATCGTCTGGCCGCAACCTGGGGCTCGCACGAAGGCTCGCTCCTGCTGTGGACGCTGATGCTCGCCGCCTGGACGTTCGCCGTCACGCTGTTCTCGCGCAACCTGCCGCCGGTACTGCTCGCCCGCGTCATCGCCGTGATGGGATGGGTGAGCATAGGGTTCCTGCTCTTTCTGCTCTTCACTTCGAATCCGTTCGACCGGTTGGTGCCGCCAGCGCCCGAGGGACGCGACTTGAATCCATTGCTGCAGGATCCGGGGATGGTGATCCATCCGCCCATGCTGTACATGGGCTATGTCGGTTTCTCCGTCGCATTCGCGTTCGCGATCGCGGCGTTGCTCGGCGGGCGGCTCGATGCGACATGGGCGCGCTGGTCGCGGCCGTGGACCTCCGTCGCGTGGGCGTTCCTCACCATCGGCATCGCGCTCGGCAGCGGCTGGGCCTACTACACGCTGGGCTGGGGCGGCTGGTGGTTCTGGGATCCGGTCGAGAACGCCTCGTTCATGCCGTGGCTCACCGGCACCGCGCTCATCCATTCGCTCGCGGTCACCGAAAAACGCGGCGCGTTCAAGAGCTGGACGGTGCTGCTCGCCATTCTCGCCTTTTCGCTCTCGCTGCTCGGAACCTTTCTCGTGCGATCGGGAGTGCTGACTTCGGTACACGCTTTCGCGACCGACCCGGCGCGTGGCGTGTTCATCCTGGTCTTCCTCGCGCTCGTTGTCGGTGGATCGCTCACGCTCTTCGCCTGGCGCGCAGGCAAGGTCGGCCTGGGGGGCATCTTCGGCGTCGTTTCGCGCGAGTCCACGCTGCTTGCGAATAACATCCTGCTCATCGTCGCGATGGCGAGCGTGCTGCTCGGCACGCTCTATCCGCTGTTCCTCGATGCATTGAACCTCGGCAAGATATCGGTCGGGCCGCCGTACTTCGACGCCGTGTTCTATCCGTTGCTCGCGCCCGCCGTATTTCTCATGGGCGTCGGGCCGATGGCCCGCTGGAGCAAAGCTTCGCTGCCCGACCTGTGGACGCGGCTCAAGTGGGCGCTCGGCGCCGCCGTAGCT
>JALYSM010000015.1 GCA_030854785.1 Pseudomonadota bacterium | reverse complement strand
GATCTGATCCTTCGAGAGGTTGGCCTCGATCTTGTAGGCGAGCAAGACTTCGCGCAGCTTGCGCGTCAGCGTTCTTTCCCGAGTGAGGAAGAAATTGCGGGCAACCTGCATGGTGATCGTTCCCGCGCCTTGCTGGGTTCCGCTCGCGACGTTGGCCACGGCCGCCCGCAACACCGAAATGTAGTCGACCCCCCCGTGCTGATAGAAGCGCTCGTCCTCCGCCGCCAGGATCGCCTGGCGCATGATTTCCGGGACTTCCTTGATCTTGACGACCGCTCGGCGCTCCTCGCCAAATTCCCCGAGCAGCTCTCCCTCGGCAGAGAGGATTCGCAGCGGGATCTTGGGCTGGTAGTCGGTCAGGGCCTCAAGTGTCGGTAAAGTGGGATAAAGCAGGGCAAACACGAACGCGACCAGCAAAGTCCCAACCAGCGCCAAGCCAAACAATACGGACGCCAGATAGATAAGCCAGCGCTTTAGCATGAATGAATGAAAGTTACCGAGAGGCGGGACGGGAGCCGCGATTATATGCAGGGTTACAGCCAAGATAAACTTGAAAAAAAGAAATTGCTATGGTTCATACTTGCTGCTAGGATTTAATGTAGTTTATATGTATCTCGCCTAACCTTCCCATGCTGAAGGAAAAATTCGGTTCCGCGTTTTCGTTTCTGCAGGCGACAGCGCCTCCGTTGATCGGGGTCGATATCAGTTCGTCTGCGCTCAAGCTGGTCGAGCTGTCCGAAACCGGCAAGGGCGCGTACCGCCTCGAACGCTACGCCGTCGAGCCTCTGGCCAAGGACATCGTCACCGATGGCAACATCGCCAACCTCGACCAGGTCGCCGACGCCCTGCGCAGGGCGCACAAGCGACTGGGCTCGCGCAACCGGAATGTCGCCCTTGCGCTTCCGGCGGCGATGGTCATAACCAAGAAAATCATCGTTCCGACCGGGCAAACCGAGGAAGAGCTCGAGCTTCAAGTCGAAACAGAGGCCAATCAATACATTCCGTTCGCCCTGGACGAGGTCAACCTGGACTTCCAGATCCTCGGCCCTGCGCCGAACAACCCCGACGAGCTCGAAGTCCTCATTGCAGCCTCGCGCAAGGAAAAAGTCGAGGACCGGGTGGCGATTGCCGAGGCTGCCGGCCTCAAGCCGCGGGTCATGGATGTCGAATCCTACGCTACGGAGGAAGCCTTCCAGATGATCGCCCCGTCGCTGCCGGCAAACGGCCGCGACCAGAACATCGCGCTGGTCGACATCGGTGCGCATGTGATGCATTTCTACGTCTTGCGGAACAATCAGATCCTCTTTTCGCGCGATCAGGCGTTCGGCGGCAACCAGCTTACTCAGGAGATTCAGCGGGCCTTCAACCTCTCGCCGGAGGAAGCGGAGTCAGCCAAGAAGAGCGCCGGCCTGCCCGAGAACTATGACGTCGATGTGCTGCAGCCGTTCATGGAAACGCTCGCGCTCGAGATTACGCGCGCGCTGCAGTTCTTCTTCACCTCGACCTCGTACAGCCAGGTCGATCAGGTCGTGCTCGCGGGCGGTTGCGCGCTCGTGCCCGGCCTGGACGAGCTGGTTGCCAAGCGTGCCGGCGTCAATGCGATCGTCGGAAACCCTTTCGCCAACATGTCGGTGTCAGACCGGATCCGGCCGCGGCAGCTCGCGGCCGATGCGCCGTTGTTGCTGATCGGCTGCGGTCTGGCCCTGCGGAGCTTTAACTGACATGGTCCGGATCAACCTGCTTCCCCACCGGGAACAGAAACGCCAGGCCCGCCAGCGGCAGTTCGTCTCGCTCGCGATCGGGCTGGCGATCCTGGGAATTGCGGTCGTCGGCCTGGGGCACGTCGTGATCGCCGCGCGGATCGACAACCAGAACAGCCGCAACAACCTGCTCAAGACCGAGATCGTCAAGCTCGACGAACAGATCAAGGAGATCGACCGGCTGCGCGACCAGACACAGGCGCTGCTGGCAAGGAAGCAGGTGGTCGAAACCTTGCAGGCGAACCGGACCGAAGCGGTGCATCTGCTCGATCAGCTGGTTCGCCAGCTGCCCGACGGCGTCTATCTGAAGACGGTCAGGCAGACCGGCGCCCGCGTGACGCTGGTCGGTTACGCCCAGTCGAACGCCCGCGTTTCGACGCTGATGCGCAACATCGAGAGCTCGCCCTGGCTGACCGCGCCGGAGCTTATCGAGATTCGCGCGACGGCGCTCGACAAGCAGAAAGTCAACGAGTTCACCCTCGCGATGCAGGTCAAGCGAGCGCCTCCTGCGACTGACTCGAGGGCCGGCACCCCACCGCCAGGCAAGGCGCCGCCGGGCAAGGCGCCGCCGGGCAAGGCACCGCCAGGCAAAGCCGCATCGTTGCCGGCTAAAGGGGCGCCCGCATGACGCTCGACGACATCCGCAGACTGAACATCCGCGAGGCCGGCAATTGGCCGATGCTGCCCAAGATGGTCGGGCTTGCCCTGATTTTCGTGATCATCGTGGTCGCCGGCGGCTTGCTCGACTGGCGCGATCAGCTGGAGGCTCTCGACCGCGTACAGGCGGAAGAAGCCACGCTCAGGGAAGCGTACGCGTCGAAGAAAGCCAAGGCAGTCAATCTTGAGCTGTACGTGCAGCAATTGCGCGAGATCGAGCAATCCTTCGGCGCATTGCTCAAGCAGCTGCCGAACAAGTCGGAAATGGACGCGCTGCTGACCGACATCAATCAGGCTGGCCTCGGGCGCGGGTTGCAATTCGAATTGTTCAAGCCGGCGACGCAGGAAAGGCTGGCGGATTTCTACGCCGAACTGCCGATCAGCGTCAGAATCACCGGGACTTATCACGATATGGGCGCCTTCACGAGCGACGTCGCGCAGCTGCCGCGAATCGTGACGCTCAACGACGTCGCTATCGCGAACGACAAGGGAACGTTGACCATGGACGCGGTCGCCAAGACGTTCCGCTACCTCGATGAAGACGAGGTCGCCAAGCAGCGCCGGTCGGTGAAAGACGCCAAGGCCAAGAAATGAGATCGCGCGTCGCACTCTGTGCTGGCGTCGCACTGCTCGTCGCGGGCTGCGGCGGCGAAAGCCACCAGGATCTGCGCGCCTGGATGCAGGAACAGGGGATAGGCGCCAAGGGCAAGCTGGATCCGCTGCCCCAGGTCAAACCCTACGAACCGTTTGTTTACAACGCCTTCGATCTGCCGGATCCGTTCAAGCCGCGGAAAATCGAGCCGGTCAAGGGCGGCAGCAACCTGGCGCCGGACCTCACGCGGCGCAAGGAGCCGCTGGAGGCGTTTCCGCTGGAGTCGCTGCAGATGGTCGGCACGATGCAGCGCGGCCGGGCGACGTACGCGCTCGTCCGGACGACGGAGAAGGATATCTACCAGGTCAAGATCGGTAATTACATCGGGCAGAACTTCGGCGTGATCGTCGGAATCACCGACAGCGAGATTCGGCTCAAAGAGCTCGTTCAGGACGGCACCGGGGACTGGACCGAGCGATCGAGCACCCTACAGCTTGCGGACGCGACGGATCCAAGACAGGAGCGAAGACGATGAGCCGCTTGCCTTCCAACGAATCCATACGTTTCGGCTGCCGCGCGTGGGCGGTTGTCGCCGCATTCTGTGCAGGAATGGCCGCCCTCGGTGCGGGCCCGGTCTGCGCCCAGACCGGGAACAGCATCGATTCGCTGAGCGTCTCCAAGGCGAGTTCGGGCCGGACCGTCGTCAAGTTCACGCTGAAGGCGCCGCTGGCCAATCCCCCCGCGGGCTTCGCGATCAGCAACCCGCCGCGCATCGCGCTTGATTTTCCGGATACCGGCAACGGCCTCGGTCGTACCGCACAGGAGATCGGCGATCCTGCGCTGAGAAGCCTCAATGTCGTTCAGGCCGGCAACCGGACGCGCGTCGTGTTCAATCTGAACAAGCCGCAGCTGTTCGAGACGCAGATGGAGGGCAACACCATCCTCGTCACGCTTACCGATCAGGCGGTCGGTACCGCAACCGGGGAAACGCAGATTGTCTCGCGCTTTGCAGAGGCGCGGCCGGGAGAAGTCACTCACGCCTTGCGCGATATCGATTTCCGGCGCGGGCGTAACGGCGAAGGCCGCATCATCGTCGACCTATCGGACAATTCCACCGGCATCGACATCCGCCAGCAGGGTCGCACGCTCGTCGTCGATTTTCTCAGGACGGCGCTGCCGCGGAATCTCGAACGGCGGCTCGACGTCGCCGATTTCGCGACGCCGGTCGCAACGATCGACACCTTCGCCCAAGGAGCGAACGCGCGAATGGTGATCGAGCCGCGCGGGCTGTGGGAACATTCCGCGTATCAGGCCGACAACCGCTTCATCCTCGAGATCAAGCCGATTCAGGAGGACCCGAACAGGCTGACGCAGGGCACGCGGCAGGGCTACAAGGGTGAGAAGCTGTCGCTCAATTTCCAGAACGTGGAAGTCCGGGCGGTGTTGCAGGTCATCGCCGATTTCACGGGCCTCAACATCATCACGAGCGACACGGTTACCGGCAGTCTGACGCTGCGCCTCAAGGATATTCCGTGGGATCAGGCGCTGGATATCATCATGCAGACCAAGGGCCTGGACATGCGCAAGAACGGCAACGTCGTTCTGATCGCGCCGCGCGAGGAGCTGGCGGTCAAGGAGAAGCAGCAACTGGAATCCCGGCAGCAGATCAGCGACCTGGAGCCGCTCCAGACCGAAATGTTCCAGCTCAATTACCAGAAGGCCGATGCGGTCCAGAAGCTCATTTCGGATGAGAAGCAGAAAATGCTGTCCAAGCGCGGCAGCGCAGTCGTCGACCCGCGCACGAATATCCTGTTCGTCCAGGATACCGCGGTGCGCCTCGAGGAAGTGCGACGCGTGATCCGCCAGATCGATGTCACCGTGCGCCAGGTCCTGATCGAAAGCCGCATCGTGATCGCGAGCGACAAGTTCAGCCGGCAGCTCGGTGTCCGCCTCGGCGTCCAGACCGGGTTCACGCTGGATCGGCGCTACGCCGGCGGCTTCGGCGGCAGCCTTTCGACGCAGCCCGTGGTGACCTGTACCGGTACGACGTGTACGCGGGAGACGCGAACCCAGACGCCCTACGAACTGGCTTCCGGGATCGCCAGCGCCGGCTACTCGGACTCGCCGCAGCTCAACGTGAACCTGCCGGTTCCGAACCCCGCCGGACAGCTCGCGCTCACCTTGATCAACCTCGGAAGCGGCAACCTGATCAACCTGGAGTTGTCTGCGCTGGAGGCCGATACCTTGGGCAAGGTGATCTCGAGCCCGCGGGTGGTGACGGCCGATAACCAGAAGGCGCACATCGAGCAGGGCACCGAGATCCCGTACGTCACACCAGGCTCGGCCAATGCTCCCGCAACGGTGCAATTCAAGAAAGCCGTGCTGGCGCTCGACGTCACGCCGCAGATCACTCCCGACAACCGGATCATCATGTCGGTGGAGATCAGGAAGGACGCCGTCGGTCAGTTCGTTCCCGTGGCGGGCGGCGGCTCGGTCCCATCGATCGACACCAAGAACGTCACGACGCAGATCGCCGTGAACAACGGCGACACCGCGGTCATCGGCGGCATCTACGAGGAAACCATCAACAACAACGTGACCAAGGTCCCGCTCCTCGGCGACATTCCGATTCTTGGCTACGTCTTCAAACAGACGGGGAAGCAGCTCGACAAGACCGAGCTCCTGATCTTCCTGACGCCGCGTATCATCAAAGAATCGGTGACGGCAGTGCGCTAGCCGGAGTACACCGCGACTCGCGCCCGAATCGTCGTTAACTTACAATGCCCCGATGCAACTGCATCGGGGCAATCTTTTTCTGGTGGGCATGCCGGGTTGCGGCAAGTCGACGCTCGGCCGCCTGCTCGCCAAACGCCTGGATAAGCCGTTCTTCGACGCGGACGTCGAGCTCGAGCGACGGCTCGGCGTGACGATTCCGGTCATCTTCGAGCTGGAAGGCGAGCCCGGCTTCCGCGACCGCGAAGAGACGATTCTTGCCGACCTCGTCGTGCAGAACAATATCGTGCTTTCCACTGGCGGCGGCGTCGTGTTGCGCCCATCGAACCGCGAGCGGCTCAAGCAGGGTGGAACTGTGCTCTATCTCCATGCGGTCCCGGCTACGCTGTGGGAGCGCACGCGCCACAGCAAGCACCGGCCGCTGCTGCAGGCTCCGGATCCGTTTGTACGGGTTCAAGAACTCTACGCGATCCGCGATTCGATCTATCGCGAGGTCGCGGACGTCGTGATCGAATCGGATCGCGAGCAGGTGAGCCGCCTCGCGCATCGTCTCGAACAGCAACTTCGAGCCGCTGCACGAGCTTGAGCCGGTGCGGACCCTGACCGTTGCGCTGGGCGAGCGCAGCTATCCGATCCACGTCGGCGAGGGGATTCTGAGGCGTTGCGGCGAGTTACTGCCCGCGCTCGCATCCCGCCGCGCGATCGTCGTCACCAATCCGGTCGTCGCACCGCTGCACCTCGGTGTCCTGCAAGCCGCGCTGTCTGCGGCCGGTATCAGCAATGAAGTCATCGTCGTGCCGGATGGGGAAACGCACAAGGACTGGGCCACGGCCTATGAAATCCACACGCGGCTGCTCGAGCTTCGGACGGAGCGTTCCACGACATTGATCGCGCTGGGTGGCGGCGTGATCGGCGATCTGGCCGGATTCGCCGCGGCCACCTACCAGCGCGGTATCCCGCTCGTTCAGGTTCCAACGACGCTGCTCTCGCAGGTGGACTCGTCGGTCGGCGGCAAGACGGCCGTCAATCATCCGCTGGGCAAAAACATGATCGGAGCGTTCCATCAACCCCGTGCCGTCATCAGCGACACCGCGACGCTGCGTACGCTGCCGGACCGCGAGTACATCGCGGGCATTGCCGAGGTCATCAAATGCGGAGCGATTCGCGACCTCGTCTTGTTCGAATGGCTGGAAGCGAACATGGACCGCCTGCTGGCCCGCGAGCCAGAGGCGATCGAGCATGCAGTGCTGGAGAGCTGCCGCATCAAAGGCGACATCGTCGCGGCCGATGAGCGCGAGAGCGGCGAGCGCGCCCTGCTCAACTTCGGGCACACGTTCGGCCACGCGATCGAAGCGGCAACCGGCTACGGAACCTGGCTGCACGGCGAGGCGGTGGCTGCCGGGATGGTGCTCGCCTCCAGGCTCTCGGTTCAGGCGACTGGGCTACCGGTAGGGGCGGCGGAAAGGGTCACAGCACTGGTGCATCGTGCGCGGTTGCCTGCCGACGCGCCGCGATTGGGATTGCCGACCTGGCTGGAAGCGATGGCGCACGACAAGAAGATGGACCGCGGCACCCTGCGGTTCGTATTGCTGGAAGCGTTGGGTCGCGCGACGATCCGGGGCGACATCGCGACGGAGCAAATTGCCACGGCGCTCGGCAGCTGATCGCCTGCGAATTGCTTCCAGCCATAAGCGACAGCGGCGCCCTCGGGCGCCGTGTCGCTTGAAGTGCGTGGCGCCTACGGGCAGATGATCCTGAACGAATTCGTCTGCTGAGGGGTGCCGGCGTCGGACACGATGAAGTTGTACGTGCCGCCGCCGGTTACCATGCCGCTGATCTGCACAAAGCCAGGCGAGGTCAGCGAAGCCGGCGTGACGACCGGCGTGACGCCGCCGACCGTCGCGGCCGAGACGTTGTACGGCGCGGTACCGCCAGTGATCAGCACGCTGACTGTCTTGCCAGTGCAGGCCGCAACGGTTTGGCTACTCGGGTTTGCGTCGAGTGGCTGCGGCGGCGGCGTCGGAGGCGGCGTTGTGCCAGGCACGTTGTTAAGAGTGGCGGTCGTTTGCAAGCCAGCGGCGTCGCGGATCGAGAATGTCAGCGGGTTGACGCAGGTGCCATTGGTGATCACGGTGAATGGGAGTCCGGGGGCAAGCACCGTCGAGTTGACGAGCGTGACCGCGCTCGGGAAAGTCGAGACGACGGTGTAGGGCGGTGTTCCCCCATAGATGAAGTAGTCGACCCGGAAGCCGCTGGAACAGTTTTGAGTGTCGGGCCCGGTGATCGTTACGTCAGTCGGAACCACCGACAGAACCGCAGCGCCGTTGATCGTCTGGACGATCGTGAATTGTGCGGTTTGCTGGTTGCCTGTCGTCAGTTCGGTCGCGCGCAGAAACGCGGGCTGCGTCGGTGCGTTGGCGTTGGCCTGGATGATCACCTGCGCCACACCAAACTGGTCCGACACCACGGTGAGGGAAGATACGAGCGGGTTCGCCGGGTCGTTGCTCTGGATGGCGAATGCGCCGGTGACGACATCGAACCTGACCTGCCGATTGGGCAGCCCGACCCCGCCGGCACCGGTGACGGTGACCGACGCCGTGGCGGTCTGCCCCGAGCAGATCGCATTGGCGCCGCAAGCCGGCGAAGCAGGCTTGATGGTCAGAGTATTGAAGATCGGCGCCGGTTTGACCGTGACGGTCGCGGTAGCCTTGGTGCCGGCGGCGTCCTGCACGGTGATCAGAACAGCGGTATCCGCAAGAACGTTGGCGGGCAGAAGCACGATCGTGCCGTTGGTCACGGACGCGCCGATGGGCAGGATCGCCGAATTGCTCGACACGACGAAGTACGGCGCAACGCCGCCGGTGATGGTCAGGGTCGCCGGCGTGTTCGAATAGACGGTCACAACCCGAGGCAAGATGGACAAGGGACCCCGCAACACGGGCGGCGCCGCGAACGCGTTGTTCGCAGCGCCGCTTCCGCCCCCGCAGCCGCCGA
>JALYSM010000009.1 GCA_030854785.1 Pseudomonadota bacterium | reverse complement strand
GACCGGGTTCTGGGCGTGGTTGCGATCGAGGACTACGAGCGCGAGAACGCGTATGGCGAGTCCGAAGTGCGGCTGCTGAGCACCGTCGCCGCAAGCATGGGCGTCGCGCTCGAAAACGCGCGCCTCTTCGACGAGACGCAGCGCCTGCTGAAGGAAACCGAGCAGCGCGCCGCCGAGCTAGCGGTGATCAACCGTATCCAGGAGGGCATGGCGGCCGAGCTCGACTTCCAGGCCATCGTGGATCTCGTCGGTGACAAGCTGCGCGAGGTGTTTCGCACCGGTGACATCACCATACGCTGGCACGAAACCAAGGCGAATCTGGTTCACTACCTTTACTCGTACGAACATGGCATACGGTTGACCATCCCGCCAACCCCGCCCACGCCACCGTTTCTGAAGATCCTGCAAACGCGCCAACCCATGGTCGTGAACAACCGTGCCGAATATGCGGCCATGGGATTCCAGGTTGCGCCGGGTACCGACCAGAGCGTCTCTTCGATCGCGGTTCCCATCATCGGCAGCGACCGGGTGCTGGGCTCATTGTCCATCGAGAACTACGAGCGTGAGAACGCCTACGGCGAGGCCGAGGTGCGCTTGCTCACGACGGTGGTGGCGAGCATGGGCGTCGCGCTGGAGAGCGCGCGCCTCTTCGACGAGACGCAGCGCCTGCTCAAGGAAACCGAGCAGCGCAACGCCGAGCTGGCGATCATCAACAGCGTGCAGGCGGCGCTCGCCGCCGAGCTCAACATCCAAGGCATCTACGACGCAGTCGGGGACAAGATCCGCGAGATCTTCCACAACGCGGATACAGCCATCCGCATCTACGACCCGAAGACCAATCTGATTCACTTTCCGTACTTGTACGAGCACGGAGACCGGATCACAGTTGAGTCCCGACAGCTTTCGAAGCGTGGTTTGGCTTCGCACGTCATACGCACGCGCGAAACGGTCGTCGTCAACGAAAACATGGCACAGGCCATGGAGAAATACGGCGCTTCCGTATTGCCAGGCACGGACATGGAAAAGTCGCTGGTCATCGTGCCGCTGGTGGCGGGAGACCAAGTACGCGGTACGATCGACCTCGTCGACATGGAGCGCGAGCACGCCTTCGGCGATTCCGACGTGCGCCTGCTCCAAACGCTGGCCAACAGCATGAGCGTGGCGCTCGAAAACGCGCGTCTTTTCGACGAGACGCAGCGCCTGTTCAAAGCCGAGCAGCAGCGCGCCGCAGAGCTGGCCGTGATCAACAGCATCCAGCAGGGTATGGCCGAGAAGCTCGACTTCCAGGCCATTGTCGATCTGGTAGGCGACAAGTTGCGCGAAGTCTTCCACACCGGCGATATCGGCATCCGCTGGCACGACCCCGCGGCAAATCTCTCTCACTATCTGTACCAATACGAGCACGGCGTGCGGCAATATGTGTCGCCGACTGCGCCTCGCGAAGGCGGTCCCTGGTCGACGATGGTGCGGACCCGCCAGCCGATCGTGTTCAGGAATCCGGAAGAGGCCGCGGCATTCGGCAGCGGCGCAATCCCGGGTACCGATACGAGTCAGTCCGCCGTTTTCGTGCCCATTCTCGGAAGCGACCGGGTCCTGGGCTCGATCGTGCTCGAGAACTACGAGCGCGAGGACGCTTTCGGCGAGGCCGAAGTGCGGCTGTTGAGCACCGTGGCTGCGAGCATGGGTGTCGCGCTCGAGAACGCGCGCCTTTTCGACGAAACGCAGCGCCTGCTCAAGGAGACCGAGCAGCGCAACGCCGAGCTCGCCATCATCAACAGCGTGCAGGCGGCGCTCGCCGCCGAGCTCAACATCCAGGGCATCTACGACGCGGTCGGCGACAAGATCCGCGAGATCTTCCACAACACCGACATGGCGATCCGCATCTATGACCCGAAATTCAAGGTTGTCGAGTTCCCGTACTCTTACGAGAACGGGAAGCGGATAAGTATTCAGCCCATCCCCCTACCCGAACGCGGTTTCGGCCCGCACGTCATACGCACCCGCGAGACGCTGGTCATCAACGAAAACATGGCCCAGGCAATGGAAAGATACGGCAGCGTCCTGATTCCCGGAACGCTGGAAGAGAAGTCGTTGCTCATGGTGCCTCTGGTGGTCGGCGATCAGGCGCGCGGCCTCATCAATCTTATCGACATGGAGCGCGAGCACGCATTCAGCGACTCCGACGTACGCCTGCTGCAGACGCTCGCGAACAGCATGAGCGTGGCGCTCGAGAATGCACGGCTCTTCGACGAGACGCAGCGCCTGTTCAAAGAGAGCGAGCAGCGCGCGGCCGAGCTCGCCGTCATCAACAGCGTGCAGCAAGGACTGGCAGCGGAGCTGGACTTCCAGGCCATTATCGATCTGGTCGGCGACAAGGTCGCGGAGATCTTCGG
Organism: Pseudomonadota bacterium; assembly: GCA_030854785.1. Taxonomy (GTDB): domain Bacteria; phylum Pseudomonadota; class Gammaproteobacteria; order Burkholderiales; family Casimicrobiaceae; genus PALSA-1003. The sequence continues at coordinate 31,840 of JALYSM010000009.1, read as the reverse complement.
CTCCAGGGACATGTCGATCGCGTTGTACAACCGCTCAAGCAACGTGATCACCATGCCCTATTACCTGGAGCACGGCGAGCGTTTCCCCGTCGAGCCAATGCAGATGGCGAAAGGATTCACCGCGCACGTCATCCGCACGCGCAAGCCGCTGGTGATTGACCGGGACCTCGTGAAACGGGGCGTCGAATTCGGCGCGAAGAGCATCGGGGACCCGAACACGCCGGTCGTCGGGCAGAGCTACGTCGGTGTCCCCATTCTGATCGGGGACGAGGCGCGCGGCGTCGTCGCGCTGTACTCCCCGAAGCAGAACGCTTTCGCCGATTCGGACGTGCGCCTGCTGACCACGCTCGCGAACACAATGAGTGTAGCCCTGGAGAACGCCCGCCTCTTCGACGAGACGCAGCGGCTGCTGAAGGAGACCGAGCAGCGCGCCGCCGAGCTCGCGATCATCAATAGCGTGCAGCAGGCGCTCGCCGCCGAGCTCAACATGCAGGGCATCTACGACGCGGTCGGCGACAAGATCCGCGAGATCTTTCATCAGGCGGACGTCGGCATCCGCATCTACGATCCACAGACTCGTTTGATGCACTACCCGTATGTTTACGAAGGCGGCCAGCGGCTCGCTATCGATTCCAGACCGCTAGCGGAAAAAGGCTTTGCGGCCCATGTTCTGCGCACCCGCGAAACGCTGGTCATCAACGAGAATATGGAGCACGAGTCGAAAAAGTATGGCAGTTTCACCCTGCCCGGCACCCGGGATGAAAAATCAGCGGTTTTCGTACCGCTGGTCGCAGGCGATCAGGCGCGTGGTCTCATAAGCCTGGTCGACTTGGAGCGCGAGCATGCCTTCAGCGACTCGGACGTGCGCCTGCTGCAGACGCTCGCCAACGCCATGAGCGTCGCGCTCGAAAACGCGCGCCTATTCGACGAAACGCAACGCCTGTTCAAGGAAAGCGAGCAGCGCGCCGCGGAGCTCGCCATCATCAACAGCGTGCAGCAGGCCCTTGCCGCCGAGCTCAACATGCAGGGCATCTACGACGCTGTCGGCGACAAGATCCGGGAGATCTTCCATGAGGCGGATGTCGGCATCCGCATATACGACCGGAAGTCGAATATGGTCCACTTCCCTTATGCTTACGAAGGCGGCCAGCGGATCGCCATCGAGTCCACGCCGCTATTGGAAAAGGGTTTCTCCGCCTACGTCCTCCGCACCCGCGAAACGCTGGTCATCAACGAAAACATGGCGCGCCACGTAGAAAGCTACGGCGCTTCCCTCCTGCCCGGAACGAAGTTGGAGAAATCAGCCATTCATGTGCCGCTGGTGGCCGGTGACCAGGCGCGCGGGCTTATCAGCCTGTTCGATATGGACCACGAGCACGCGTTTAGCGCTTCGGACGTTCGCCTGCTGCAAACGCTCGCCAACAGCATGAGCGTTGCGCTGGACAACGCGCGGCTGTTCGATGAGACGCAGCGCCGCACGCGGGAGACCGCCGCGCTGGCGGAAGTCGGCCGCGATATTTCCTCGACGCTGGATCTGTCCACGGTGATGGACCGCATCGCCTGTCACGCGAAGGACCTGCTCAACGCGGACAACAGCGCCATCTTCCTACGCGATGCAGGCGGGCAGAGCTATCGGGCGATCGTCGCGGTCGGCGACATCGCGGAAGCCATTCAGTCCACGGTGATCAACGTGGGCGAGGGCATCATCGGCACCCTCGTCCAAAGCGGCCGCGCCGAGTTCATCAACGATACCGGCTCCGATCCGCGCGCAATCCAGATCGCCGGCACCCCGCGACAGGAGCATGAACGCCTGATGGTGGCGCCGTTGCTGGCCGGGCAGACGGTCAAGGGTGCGATGGCGGTTTGGCGCACCGGAAATCAGCCGTTCGGCGAGAGCGAACTCGAATTCCTGGTCGGCCTGTCGCTGCAAGCGACCGTCGCCATCGAGAACGCACGTCTGTTCGCCGAATCGCAGCAGCGCGCAGCCGAGCTCGCCACGGTCAACACCGTATCGCAGCAGCTCGCGGGCAAGCTCGACCTTGCGAACCTGCTCGAGCTGGTGGGCGAGCAGATCCGCACGGTCTTCAAGGCGGACATCGCCTACGTTGCGCTGTACGACCGGCAAACCGGCATCATCGACTTCCCCTACCAGCATGGCGACAAGCTCACGCCGCTCAAGTTTGGCGAAGGCCTCACGAGCAGGATCATCGAGTCGGGCAAGCCGCTCATCATCAACCGCGAGACCGACCGCCGCGGCCTCGAGCTCGGGGCCATCGTCATCGGTCGGCAGGCGCTTTCGTATCTTGGCGTACCGATTCTGGTGGGCGGGACATGCTTAGGCGTCGTGAGCGTGCAGAGCACGCAGACCGAAGGCGCCTACGATGCCGACCACGAGCGCCTGCTCTCCACGATTGCCGCCAACGTCGGCGTCGCGCTGCAGAATGCACGGCTGTTCCAGGAAGCGCAGGAGGCACGCGCAGCGGCCGAGTCGGCCAACGAGGCAAAGAGCTCGTTCCTGGCCACGATGAGCCACGAGATCCGCACCCCGATGAACGCGGTGATCGGCATGAGCGGACTGCTGCTCGACACCAAGCTCGACACCGAGCAACACGACTACGTCGCCACCATTCGCGAATCGGGCGATGCTCTCCTGACCATCATCAACGACATCCTGGACTTCTCGAAGATCGAAGCCGGCCGCATGGACATCGAGGCGCAGCCGTTCGATCTGCGTGAGTGCGTCGAATCGGCGCTGGACCTGGTGACCGCTCGTGCCGTCGAGAAGCACCTGGACACGGCCTACGTGTTCGAAGGCGACGTCCCCGCGGCGATCGTCGGGGACGTAACCCGGCTGCGCCAGATCGTGTTGAACCTGCTCTCCAATGCGGTTAAGTTCACCGAAGCCGGCGAGGTCGTGCTGACCGTGAGCTCGAAGCCGCTCGACGCGGGCCGCGCGGAGCTCACGTTCTCCGTCCGTGACACGGGCATCGGCCTGTCGGCGGAAGTGATGAGCCGGCTGTTCCAGTCGTTTTCTCAAGCCGACTCGTCCACCACGCGCAAGTACGGCGGCACGGGCCTTGGCCTCGCGATCAGCAAGCGTCTGAGCGAGCTGATGGGTGGGCACTTGTGGGCGGAGAGCGAGGGGCCGGGCCGCGGAGCCACGTTCCTGTTCAACATCCAGGTGCCGACCACCGAGTTGCCGCAGGCGCGGCAGCGCGATTTCGTCGGCGTGCAGCCCGAGCTGGAGGCCAAGCGCGTGCTCGTCGTGGACGACAACGCCACCAACCGCCGCGTGCTCACGTTGCAGGCAGGGAAGTGGGGCATGAAGTGCCGCGCCACCGGCTCGCCGGCCGAGGCGCTCTCCTGGCTCGAGGCCGGCGAAGGTTTCGACCTCGCGATCCTGGACATGCACATGCCCGAGATGGACGGCATCGCGTTGGCGCGGCAGATCCGTGAGCAGCATACCGCGCTGCCGCTCGTCTTGTTCAGCTCGCTGGGGCGGCGCGAAGCGGGTGACGACGAGCGGCTGTTCGATGCCTACCTCGCCAAGCCGATCCGCCAATCGCACTTGTTCGATACGCTGGTGGGCCTGCTGACGCACGACGCGGCGCCCAAGGTCGTCGCGGCGCCAGGAAAACCGCAGCTCGACCCTGACCAGGCGGCGCGCCACCCGCTGCGCATCCTGCTGGCCGAGGACAATGTCGTGAACCAGAAACTCGCACTGCGGCTGCTGCAGCAGATGGGCTATCGCGCCGACCTGGCATCGAATGGCATCGAGGCCATCGAATCGGTGCAGCGGCAGACCTATGACGTGGTGCTCATGGACGTGCAGATGCCCGAGATGGACGGACTCGAAGCCACGCGGCAGATCAATGCGCGCTGGCAGCCGAAGGAGCGGCCGCGCATTATCGCGATGACGGCCAACGCCATGCAGGGCGATCGCGACATGTGCCTCGCGGCCGGCATGGACGATTACTTGACCAAGCCGATCCGCGTGGAACGGTTGGTCGAGGCGCTGAACCACGTCCCCGCGCGAAGCGACCGATGATGACCGCGCCGGCGATCGACCGCGCGACCTTCGACGCGCTCGAGAAAACGACGGGCGCCGAGTTCACGTTGGAGCTCGTGGACACCTTTCTCCAGGAAGCGCCATCGATGCTGAACGATCTGCGTCAGGCGCTGGCGGCGCAGGATGCCGACAGGTTCCGCCGGGCCGCGCATTCGCTCAAGTCAAACAGCAACACCTTCGGCGCTCTCGCCTTGGGCGCAATGGCGCGCGAGCTGGAGCTCACGAGCGTATCGAAGGTGATTGAAAGCGGCGGGCAGCCACTCGACGCACTGGCTCAGGAATATTCGCGCGTAGCCGCGGCGTTGACCGAATTGCGTCATGCGTGACCTTCGAAGCGGGCCAGCTCGCCTGCTGGTGGTCGACGACAACAAGGTCAACCGGCTGCTGCTTGCGCGCAGCCTGGAGTTGCAGGGCCACAGTGTCGCCTCCGCCGAGAACGGCCGCGTGGCGCTGGAGATGCTGCGGCGCGAAGGCTTCGACCTGCTGCTGCTCGACATAGAAATGCCGGAGATGGACGGCTTCCAGGTGCTCGAACAACTGGTCAACGATCGGCAGCTGCGCGACCTCCCGGTCATCGTCACGTCGTCGCTGGAAGGCGTTGCCAACGTGGTCCGCTGCATCGAGCTCGGGGCCGAGGATTACCTGACAAAGCCGGTGAATACGGTACTGCTGAAGGCACGCATCGGGGCGAGCCTCGAGAAAAAACGCCTGCGGGATCAGCAAAGGGAGCTGATGCGCCGCTTCGCCACCCCGGAGGTCGCGCAGGACCTGCAAAATTCCGGGTTCTCGCTTGGCGGCAAACTCGTGCACGCCTCCGTGATGTTCTCCGACATCCGCGATTTCACTTCGCTCGCGGAATCACAGCCGCCCGAGGAGACGATCGAGCTCCTCAACACCTATTACGCGCTGATGTTCGACGCGATCAGCGGCCACGGCGGCGTCGTCACGGTGATGATGGGCGACGGGCTGATGTCCGTCTTCGGCGCGCCGATGCCGCTCCCGGGCCACAGCGAGAGCGCGGTGCGCGCGGCGCAGGAGATGATCGAGTTGATCGACCTGTTCAACACCGAACGGGACGCCGCCGGGAAGCCGACGATCAGAATCGGCATCGGCATCGCCTCGGGCGAGATGGTGGCCGGATACACCGGCACCAACCAGCGGGCGACTTACACGTGCATCGGCGACACCGTCAATGTCGCGGCGCGGCTCGAGACGCACACCAAGGTCGTGCAACGCGCCATTCTGATCGACGAGGCCACGCGCGCGGCGCTGAGCGAGCGCATCACGGTCGAGCCGCTCGGCCCCGTTCCGTTCAGGGGCAAGGCGGCCGCGGTGGAGGTGTTTTCGGTCGATCCCGGGCAGAAGCGCTAGGTAACTTCATTGTGCGGTCGTTCGCCGTTTGCGAACGGTGGGTGTTCGGCACTCGATCGCCGCTTGACCACTGCCACCAATCCCGAAAAACTCGGTTTCGTGTGGTTGGATTTCCTATCCTTCTGCCGCGTGCACCTGTTAGGATTTCGCGTGTCTTCACCTTGCATGTTCACTCGATAAATGCGGAAACTGCTTGCCGGCGGCGCCACGCTCGCGTGGCTGACCGCCGCGTCCCTTGCCTTTTCTGCGGACGTACCGGCGGCGCCAGCGGTCGAGCCGCCGACGTTCAGACTGCCTTCGGGCGCGCGTCCGCTGCGCTACGATGTCGCGCTGACGCTCGTCCCCGGCGAGGCCAAAGCGCCGGGTGAGATAGCGATCCAAGTCGAGCTCGATCGACCGCATCCCGTTCTGTGGCTGAATGCGGATACGTTGAGCGTGACGAGCGCCGCGACGGAGCTGCCCGAAACGCGTGTCACCGTCCTTTCGGGACACGAACAGTTCGTCGGGCTCGCCTTCGAGCCGCCGCTCGCGGCCGGCAGACATCGCGTGACCCTGACATTCGAGGCCGAGCAGAGCCGGAATTCGACAAGGGGCATTTTTGCGCTGCAGGACAGCGGCGCGTGGTACGCGATGACCCAGTTCGAAGCCACTTCCGCGCGCCGCGCGTTCCCGTGCTTCGACGAGCCGGGCTTCAAGACGCCGTGGGTTCTCACGTTGCGCGTGCCGCGCGACCTCACCGCGCTCTCAAACACGCCAGTAGTTTCGGAAGCAAACGTCGACGACGGCCTCAAGACCGTGCGTTTTGCGCAGACGCGCCCGCTACCAACCTACCTCGTCGCGTTTGCAGTCGGACCGTGGGAATTCGTCGATCTGGGACGCGTGGGTGTCAATCGGACGCCGACGCGGATCGTCGTGCCGCGCGGCCGCCTCGCGGACACGGAGTTCGTCTCGCGCGCGTATCCGCAGCTGTTCGAGCGGCTCGAGACGTGGTTCGGCATGCCGTATCCGTTCGAGAAGCTCGACCACGTTGTGATCCCGATCACCGTCAATTTCGCGATGGAAAACGTGGGTCTTATCACCTACGCTGCACCGGTTCTCCTCGCGCTGCCGGGCGCCGCGACACCGCGGTTTCGACGCGGCGCGGCCAATGTCGGCACGCATGAGATCGCGCATCAATGGTTCGGCAACCTCGTCACCACCGCGTGGTGGGACGACATCTGGCTGAACGAGGCGTTCGCGACGTGGATCGCCGCCAAGATCGTGAACGAATGGCGCCCCGATTACGATCGCGGCGCCGCGCGCATCGACGAACGCGCCAAGGCCATCGATGCCGACGCGCTCGCATCCTCGCGGCAGATCCGCGAACCGGTCAATTCGCGCAGCGATATCTTCAACGCTTTCGACAGCATAACCTACGAGAAGGGCGCGACCGTGATCGGCATGTTCGAGGGCTGGGTCGGCGAGGAGCCGTTCCGCAGCGGCGTGCGCGACTATCTCGAATCCCGGCGCGATGGATCGGCCACCGCGGAAGACTTCCTGCAGTCGCTCACCAAGGCGAGCCGCCTGCCGCTGGCGCCGGCGTTCAACACGTTCCTCAATCAGAACGGTGTTCCGCACGTCGATGTCCGGCTGCAATGCGAAGGGGGCGGCGCGAAGCTTGCGTTGACGCAGCATCGCCTCGAATTGCTCGGGTCCAATGCCATGAAGGCTCAGCAATGGCAGATTCCGGTGTGCGCCCGCTATGGCACGAGGACTTCATCGCGCCAGGCATGCACGCTGATGACCGAGGTGACGAAGACGATTCCATTGAGCGGCGGTTGCCCGGCGTACGTGTTCGCCAATGCCGCCGGACGCGGCTATTACGTGCCGGATTATCGCGGCGGCTTACTGACTAAAATCGCGAATCACCGCAGCGCACTGTCCGCCGCAGAGTACGCAAGCCTGCTCTACGATCTGAAGGTGCTGGTGCGCGCGGGCGCGGTGAGCTCGGCGCAGGCAATGTTGTGGGTGCGGTACGGCGCCAGCGCGGCCGACCGACACGTCGTGCTCGCTGCCCTCGATCTCGCGGAGCTCGCGGGCAACACGCTGTTCGCGGACGCTGACCGGCCGAAGTTTTCCGCCTTTGTGCGCGAGGTGTTCGGTCCGCGGGCGAAGGCGCTCGGCTTCGCACCCAAGGCGAACGAGAACGACGACGACCAGCTGCTGCGTCGCGCCCTGCTGCGCTTCGTGGCGCCTGAAGACCCGTCGCTCGCCGCGGAGGCGCGTCGGCTGGCGCTCGTATGGATTCGCGATCGAAAGGCGGTCGACCCGGGGTTGATCGACGCCGTGCTGGTCACGGCGGGCCGAACGGGCGACTCGGCAATGTTCGACGCGCTGCTCGCCGAAGCGAAGGCGACGCAGGACCGCCTCGACCGCCGTTACCTGATGATGGCGCTGTTCGCGTTCACGCACCCGGCGCTTGCGCAAAAGGGCATGGCGCTCCTGCTTGACCCTGCGTTCGACGTTCGCGAGTCCTGGACTTCGCTGCACAACGGGTTTTACTGGAATCCGGCGCGGCGCGTGACCAACGACTTCATCATGGCGAACTTCGATGCGCTGGCGAAGACTGTCGGGCGCGACACGCCGGGCGGGTGGCCGGTTTATGCGTCCGGGTTGTGTTCCGAAACGGAACTCGCGGAGGTCGAGGCCTTCTGGAAGGAGCGGGTAGCCACTTACGCGGGTGCAGGTCGGGAGCTGGCGCAAGCGGCAGAGGCCATTCAGGCTTGCACGCGCGTACGGGCACACGCGAAATTCGGCACCTTGAAAAACTAGAGCCGATGGCACTACCTCGTCCAAACGGACGCCATAGTTTCTCCACGACCACGCGTCCCCGGGCGTTGGCATAGATAGCGGTTGCCGTCGCTTGCCGCGCACCGGGCGCACGTCGAACACCGGGGCCCCGACTGCGGCGGCCGCGTCGCGTAGCTGCGGCGGCACGGGCTTCGTGGCGACAACGCATGCCTCGACGCGGTCGGCCGCGCCGCGCAGCAGATGGCCCACGTAAGCCTCCGCGCCGCCGAAGACATCGGTGTCGACGACGTAGGTGACACGGATGCGGGACGTCATCGCGGCGCTACTCGTCCCACGGTTCTACAACCTCGCCTGAAGCGACGTCACCGCTTCCTCGTTCCAATCAATGCCCACCCCCGGCACATCGGGAATGTGCAGCTTGCCATCGCTGACCGCATACGGCCGCTGCAGGATCGGATCCGCCCAATCCTGCCATTCGAGCCAATGCGCGGTTTCCGTGACACGCATCACGTGTGCTGCGACCTCCGGATAGAGATGCGTCGACATCGGCATGCCCGCTGTTCCGGCGATCGCCGCGGCACGCATCCAGCCGGTCACTCCGCCGATGCGCATGAAATCCGGCATCACGTAGTCGCATGCCTTGACCTGTAGCGCGCGATACAAGTCGCGCGGACCGTAGAAGTTTTCCCCGATTTGGAGCGGCGTCTTGAGCTCGGCAGCGAGCCGGGCATAGCCGTCGAAGTTATCGTAGACGATCGGCTCTTCGATCCAGTCGAGCCCGAGATCGTCGATCGCGTGGCAGCGCTCCAGCGCTTCGCCCATCGCCAGGCCTTGGTTGAAATCGACCATCAGGTGCATGTCGTCGCCGACGGATTTGCGGACCGCAGCGATCGTCGACAGATCGTCGCGGAGACGGTCGCGACCGAGCCGTAGCTTGAGACCGGTAAATCTTCCTTCGTCGCGCAACTCGAGCGCTTCCGCCGCCACCGCCTCGGGCGCCTTGAGCCACAGACCGTTGCTGTTGTACGCGGTCACCGCGCCGACCGAACCGCCGAGCAGGACGCACAGTGGCAAGCCGGCCGCCTTGGCGAGCGCATCCCACGCCGCCATGTCGAGTCCCGAAACGGCGATCTGCGACAGTCCCTGGTAGCCGACGAAGTGCAGCGACTTGCGCGCCAGCGCATAGAGCTCCACCGGCGACACCTGCCGACCGGCGAGCAGGACGCCGAGATCATGGAGCGCCGGCACCAGGTACTTCATCGTGTTGATCGAGTAGGGCTCGAGGTAGCTGCGGCCGACGATCCCTTCCTCGGTCTCGAGATCGATCAGGATCAGCGGCCAGTCGGTGAGCGTGGCGATGCGCGCCACGACCGGCCGCTCGAGCTTCAACACCACCGGCCGCGCCCGGAGGCTGCGCAGTGTCAGCGATTCGAGACGCAATCCTGAGTTACCTTCGCAGCGGGGCATGGCGCTTCCCTTCGAGAACTGGCGCAAGTGGTGGAGGCGATTCAGGGCTGCACGCAGTTACGGTCACATGCACAACTCGGCAGCTTGAAAAACTCGGGCAAATCAGGCATCGGACGGCGCCGCCCAAAGCTACCGGTAGCCCGCGGCCTGCAGCTCGAACAACTCGGCATAGCGGCCGCCCCCTTCGAGCAGTTGCTCGTGCGTCCCCACCGCCTCCACGGTGCCGTCGGCGAGCACGACGATGCGGTCGGCCATGCGCACACTCGAGAAGCGGTGCGAGATCAGCACCGCCGTCTTGCCGCGCGATAGCTCCTTGAACCGCTGGAAGACCTCGAACTCGGCGCGGGCGTCGAGCGCCGCCGTCGGCTCATCGAGGATCAGCACCTGAGCGTCGCGCATGTAAGCGCGCGCGATCGCGACCTTCTGCCATTCCCCGCCCGACAGATCGATGCCGGTGCGAAAGCGTCTGCCGATCACCTGGTCGTATCCGTTCGGCAGCTTCGCGATAACTTCGTCGGCCAGGCTCCGCTCCGCCGCCTGGACGATCCGCGCGCGGTCATCGCGCGCTTCGATGCGGCCGACCGCGATGTTCTCCGCGGCAGTCAGGTGGTAGCGGACGAAATCCTGGAAGATGACGCCGATGTTCGAGCGCAGCGCAAAGAGGTCGTACTCGCGGAGGTCGTGACCGTCGAGCAGGATGCGGCCCTCGTCCGGATCGTAGAGACGCGCTAGAAGCTTCACGAGCGTGGTCTTGCCGGCGCCGTTCTCGCCGACCAGCGCGAGCACCTCGCCGGCATGCAAGGTGAAGCGCAGATGACGCACCGCCCAGCGCTCGGCGCCCGGATAACGGAAGCCTACGTCCTGGAACACGAACCCTTCGCGGATCGGCGACGGGAACGGCCGTGCGTCGGGCGGCGAGACGATCTCCGGCTGGATCTCGAAGAATGAGAACAGGTCGTCCAGATAAAGCGCCTGCCCCGCGACCTGCGAAAACCCGATCAGCAGGCTTTCGAGGAGCGTGCGCAGACGGAGGAACGAGCCAGCCAGAAACGCGAGATCGCCGATAGTGAACTCGCGGTGCAGCGTGCGCCAGATGATATATGCATACGCGACGTAATAGGCGATCGTTCCTATCGCAGTCAGCACGCTGCCCACGCTCGCCCGCTTCTTCGCCAGCTTGCGGTTCGCCTCGAAGAAACTCGTCGCCAGCGCGCGATAGCGGTCGATCAGGAAGGCGTTCAGCCCGAATATCTTCACTTCCTTCGCTGTTTCCACGCTCGCGCCCGTCTGGCGCACGTAATCAAGCTGGCGACGCTCGGCCGTGCGCGCGTAGTTGAGCGAATAGCTCTGCGCATTGAAATGCGCCTCGCCAATGAACGCGGGCACGAGCGCGATCGCGAGCAGTACGATCAGCCACGGCGCGTAGACGATCAGGCCCGCGGCGAAGCTCACGATCGTCACGACGTCCTGCGCCTGCGCGAAGAGCTGTCCCATCAGCGTCATGCGTCCGGCGGCCTGCCGTCGTGCGCGCTCCAGCCGGTCCTGCAGCTCGCTGTCTTCGAAATCCTCGAGGTCCAGCGTTGCCGCGTGCTCCATCAAGCGCAGGCTGGTCGCGTTGGAGAATTGCTCCGACAGCAGCGAATCGAAAAAAGACACCGTGCGCGCCAGCACGTCCGAAAGCACGGCCAGTCCGAATTCGATCGCGAGCAGCCACCCAATGCGATCGAGAAGGCCGCGCGCGAGCCACTCGCGAATGCTGTCCGGCGCGTTCGCGGTTTGCGTCAGGTCGACGACCTCGTCGATGATCAGCTTGCCGACGTAGAGCGTCGCGATCGGGAGCAGCGCCCGAATCAACCGGAGCGCGCACTGTGCAAGCGTGAGCGACGGATTCGTTTGCCAGACGAGCTTGAGGAACGGCGGCAGGTTGCGGAGCGCACCGACGCGTTCGCGGAGAGACTGCGGCGTCGGGCCGGGCGGCGCGCCCGCGGCGGGCGCGCGGCCGCCCATCGAAGAATGCTTGGGCATGTTGCTATTGTGCCGGTTCGGACGCCCGGGTTCCACGCGCAGCGATGGCTCGCGTCTAAATCCTCATCGGCCGCGACCACGTTGACGAATCCACGGCCGTATTGCAGGCTTGCGCATGCGCCGCACGCAATGCCCGGAGTGGCACGCAAAGCTGCGCCTGGAGCGAAAGAGACAACAACCAGAGAGGAGAGCATGAAACCCTTTGCAGCATTGACACTAAAGGGATCACCATGGCTTCGATGGCATCGCTTGTGGGCACCGCGCCGGCGCTGGCGGCAACATTCGTCTATGTCTCGAACGCCAAGGATGGCGACATCGGCGTCTATCGGCTGCTCGATTCGGGCGCGCTGCAGCCGGGCGGGCGCGCCAAGGCCGCGGGCGTGGTCATGCCGATGGCGGTGAGTCCCGATCGCCGCTTTCTGTACGCAGCGTCGCGGGTGAAGCCGTATTCGGTGCTCGTCTATTCGATCGATCCGGGCACGGGCGCGCTGACGCAGCTCGCGAGCTCGCCCTTGGCGGAGAGCTTCCCGTACATCTCTCTCGACAAGACGGGGCGTTACCTTCTTGCCGCGTCCTATGGCGGGCACCTTATCAGCGTCAACGCGGTCGGCAGCGACGGGCGCGTTGCCTCCGAGCCGCTGCAAGTCATTCCCGTGGGCCGCAATCCCCATTCCATCCGCGTCGACGAGAGCAACAAGTTCGTCTACGTTGCCACGCTGGGCAGCGACGCGATATTTCTGTTCAACTTCGATGCGAAGTCTGGCAAGCTCAGCTCGAACACGCCTTCGGTTTACCTGATGAAGGCGATGACCGGGCCGCGCCACTTCGTCACGTCGAGCGACAACAAATTCGCCTACGTGTTGAGCGAGTTGCTCGGCACGGTCACGACCTTCGCTGTGGACGCAAAGACGGGGCTGCTGACCGAAGTAAGCTCGGCTTCCGGCCTGCCGCCCGATACCAAGCTCGGGCCCGGCGCGCCGCGCGGGGCCGTGGGCGGTCCCAATGCGCCGCCGCCGCGCAACACCGACAACGACATCTGGGCCGCAGACATCCAGATGACTGCGAACGGCAAGTTCCTGTACGTTTCGGAGCGCACGACTAACACTCTCAGCGCATTTAGCGTCGATGGCGCGAGCGGCAAGCTGACCTATCTATCGAGCACGCCCACAGAGCGTCAGCCGCGTGGATTTACGATCGATCCCAAGGGAAGGTTCCTGGTTGCAAGCGGCGAGAAGTCGGAAACGATTTCTGTCTATGCCATCGACCAGGCTAGCGGTGCGCTCAAGTTGCTCAACAAGCATCCGACCGGGAAGGGGTCGAACTGGGTCGAAGTCGTTAGTTTCGACTAAGGTTGCAGGCACGGAGTACCACATGGCAGGGGCGAAACCGTGACAGGCTCCGCGCCACGAGCAACATCGATACGTTGCGCGCTCATCCTCTGCGCGCTTCTCTTTGCGTGTACCGGCACACCGACCTTTCCACCCGCGGCTCCAGGCACGGGCAAGCGGTCACCGCCCGCCGAGCGCGAGTTCCGGACCTCCGATATCGCGAAAGCCGACATCGATATCGCCGCCGAGGTGCATTCACGGGAATGTCTCGCCTCAGCGCGCGTTCTGATGGAGAAGCTCTATCGCCGCAATCCGCGCGAGTGGCGCAAAGGCAATTATCCGAGCATGGACGCGGCATTGGCACGGGCCTTCGACGCGCGGTCCGAATTCCAATTCGCCGAACTTGGCAACGCACGCGGCGCCGACGCCATCATACTCGCGCTCAAGCCAGAATATGCCGGCGACCGTGTTTTCGCATTCGGCGTCGGGCTCGCAAGCATGGTCTTTCTCGCCTACAACGGGAAGACGGAGTTCTACCTCACCGATAGCTTCGATCCGCAGAAGCTCTACAACTCCGCCCGGAACATCGAGATCGCGGCGTGGAAGCTCGCGAACGGCCGCGACGCGCGGGGTGAGCCATTGCTGTTGTCGAACGAGATAGCTGGCGATGCGCGCAATCTCTCCTTCGAGCGCGAGTTCGGCAAGATGATCGCCTATCAGGACGTCATGGCGCAGATCGCTGCACAGCGGACGAACCGCATAATTCGGCGTGTCGTCCAGAGCCTCGCGACGGCGGTGTTCCTTCCGATCTAGGGGAGGAGGTCGCGGCGGACCTCGCTGTCACTTCGTTTTTCCCGCATAGGCCGCCTGCAGTGCAGCGATGTCGATCTTGACCATCTTCATCATCGCGTCCGACGCCCGCTTTGCCTTGGCTCGATCGGGCTCGGCCATCATCTGGCCGAGAATGGTCGGAACGATCTGCCACGAGAGGCCGTAGCGATCCTTCAGCCCGCCGCACTGCTCGGCCGAGCCGCCCTGGAGAAGCGCGTTCCAGTAGCGGTCGATTTCGGCCTGGTTGTCGCAGTTCACGACGAACGACACCGCGTGGTTGAACGGGTCGAGCGGCCCGGCGCTCATGGCGACGAAGGGCTGGCCGAAGAGAACGAACTCGACGATCTTCACCGATCCGGGCGGGCCGCTGGGCGATTCGCTCGGCAGCGCAGTGACCCGGGTGACGCGTGAGTCGGGAAAGATAGAGGCGTAGAACGCCGCGGCCTCCTCGGCCTCTTTGGAATACCAGAGAAAAGGCGTGATCTTCTGCATTTGCTTCTCCTGTGAACGGTGGGGAGGAACGCGGCTTCCGGTCGGCTTCACGATAAAAAAGTTTCGATCCGCGCGCGACCGTGGTCCGCACTTACTAGTCGGTCGGCGGGGCGACGAATCGACATTGGGTCCGAAAAACTTTCCAGGGGGAGGCCTGGGACTATCCGGCCGCGGATTCGCAGACCCGTCATACCTAACCGTAATCACGCAGGCTTGCGGACAAGAGTGCAACCGGCTGGATGCCGCACGGCCGGCAGGACGTCGATATGACGAATTTGCGCGGTCTGCCGCGCGCTGGAACGGACCAACCTTACATACTACATACCCGGTAGTGGATGAATCTCCATGATTTCGATGGACGATTCCGGGATTTGCAAGTGCGGGTGACCTTGGAACGATCTTGCTGCCGCATCGTGCGACTCGGCCTCCACGATCGCATACAACATTATGTCGTTTTTAGTGTCGGAAGTGCCTTGCGGAGCGACGCGTTTGGTCTTGCCGACCCCGGCGCCCACGTCAGCGAACATCTTTGCGTGATCGCTCATCCATTGTTTCCACTCGCGCTGCATCTTCTCTTCGGCCGGCTTTCTCTTTTCGGGATCGGTCTTCTTCCATTCTTCGAGGACCGACACGGGTGCGAGATACAAGACAAGGAATTTTTTCATGTTTTGGACTCGCTAGAAATAGTTGCTGGTAAGGTATCGAACGACAGCCCATCTTCATCATGATCGCACGCACGAGTGACCATGCTGCTGCGGCCCGTGAAAAGTTTAGCACGCCGACTTCGACGATGAAGAGCGCGTTGACTGAAACGGCGACGATCTGCCGCACCTATCTGCGGGTCGATGAGGTGATTTCGAGAGCAGTTCGCGCTGCAACGAGCCGGCCTATTCCGAGCGGATCGTGAGCTGTCCCGCAAGCAGGCGGGCACGCACGTCGTAATCACCGGCGCCGGTCGCTCTGAACGAGCGCCACAGGCCACGCGTATCGGCGTGCCAGGGCGTGGCAGTAAGCTCGCCGGCCGTCACCGATGCGCTCACGTTCCGGTAGCGCCGAGGATCCGCGATGCGCAATTCCATATTGCCCGCCAGTAGATCGGCCTCCACGCTGCCGAAGATGCCGTGAACGTTGAGATCTCCGGCCCGCATCCGAATGGCGACGTCGGATTGTCGCGGCACTTCGATGCGGTAGTGCACGCGGTCGCCGGGACCGTCGACCACGATCATCGCATCCTGCGCACCGGTACGCTGCAGCCTCACGCGGACGTCGCGCTCGTCCTCCGGAAACTTTGCACGCCACGAAACGGCGATCTTCTCGTCCAGTACGCCAACGACCTCCATCGTCCCCGTTTTGAGTTTCATGCGAATCGACCCGCCCTTCCCGAAGCTCATAGTCGTGGGATTCGCACTGGGTGCATCGGCCATCGCCCACGATGGACATAGCCCCAGGCAAATCAGGGCAAGCAGTGCCGGAAGCGGCGGCACATTCGAGGCGGTCTGGACCCGAGAATTCATTTCAAGGTCTCCGTTTTGCGTAGGTTAAGATGTTTAGATGCGCCACGAGGACATAGAGATTCGCCGGTCCGGCTGATGATGATGCGCCCTCCGCCGACCCAGTACGCGCAAAGCGGCGAGATAAGCATCGCCTATCAGGTCATGGGTGACGGTCCGCTCGACTTGATCATGACACCGGGATTCGTGTCACATCTCGATTGTTCCTGGGAGGAACCATCGTTCGCCCGCTGTCTCCAGCGCCTGGCATCATTTTTTCGGCTGATTCGCTTCGACAAACGCGGAACGGGGCTCTCCGATCGGGAGGCCGGCGTTCCATCACTGGAGCAGCGGATGGATGACATTCGCGCCGTCATGGACAGTGCGGGCAGCCGGCGCGCCGCCATTCTCGGGATTTCCGAAGGCGGACCGATGAGCGCATTGTTCGCCGCCACGTATCCCGAGCGCACTGAAGTATTGATCCTCTACGGCACGTATCCCAGAACCGCCTGGGCGCCGGATTACCCTCGGGGAGGGCGGCTCGACGACGCGGATGCCCGTGACGAGGAAACGCGCAAGACCTGGGGCACTCCCGCGGCGATTCGCAGGATGCTGGAAGGCTGGCTGGCGCCGTCGATGTCTCATGACGAGCAGTTTTGCGATGGATGGGCAAGTTCATTCGCCTGGGCGCAAGCCCCGGGGCCGCCGTCGCGCTGCAACGGATGAATCGCGCGATCGACGTGCGGGACATTCTGCCGTCGATCCACGTGCCGACGTTGGTCCTGCGACGCGTCGAAGACCCGGGCGCCCTAGTCGAAACGAGCAGATATCGCGCGGAACACATTCCGGGCGCGAAATACGTCGAGTTGCCGGGCAATGCTCATCTGCATTTCGTTGGCGACGCAGACGCATTCATCGACGAGATCTAGGAATCCCTGACCGGAGAGCGGTCGACGCCAGAGCCCGACCGGATACTGGCGACGGTCTTGCTCACCGATATAGTCGACTCGACCCGCCACTCCGCCGAGATCGGCGACCAGCGCTGGCGGGAACTGTTGGACCGTCATATACGATGGCGCAGAGCGCAATCGCCCGGTTCCGGGGACGCGCGATCAAGAGCACGGGAGACGGATTTCTGGCCACATTCGACGGGCCGGCACGTGCCATTCGCTGCGCCTTCGCGATTCGGGACGAGGTTCGCCGGCTCGGCCTCGAGATCCGCGCGGGACTGCATGCCGGCGAGATCGAGTTGACCGGTGACGACATCGGCGCATCGCCGTGCATACAGCGGCGCGGGTAGCGGCGCGGGCGGGAGCCAACGAAGTGTGGGTGTCTCGCACCGTCAAGGATTTGGTCGCGGGATCAGGATTGGAATTCGGCGAGCGGGGTACCTTTGATCTGAAGGGGATTCCGGGTACTTGGCCGTTGTTCGCTGCCGACTGACCAACAGCCTCTTCGCAACTGGCCGCTTTTGGGTGATCTGGACAGTGAAGCCGAATCACGGTTGTGCCTGCTACGGCGATATGCGTTACCCGCGCGCTAGTCGCTCTGCGAACCTAAGCACCGAGGAGAAGGCGTCGATCTGCGCGAGTCTCGTGTATCGAAGCGCGATGGCAGCAAGAAACGGGTCGTCGACCCACTTCGCGGGATCGGCTACCACCCATTCCGCCCGCGGGACGCTGTAATTCGCCGCCATGGCGATGAGATCATCGGTGGAGAAGCGCTTGCCCGCTGCGAGCGTTGCGTAGGCTTCGCCCCAATGGAACATCAGCGCTGGATTGTCCCGCTTGGCCGCGAGGTGCGCGAGCCAGCTGACCGCAATCTTGGCCGTTAACTGATCGGCACTGCGGATCGGCACGTGCGCAACGGCGATCGCCTCCTGTGGCAAGCGCGCGTGCGGACACGGCGCGTCGGGCGCCTCGTTTGAGGGAAAAACACGGTGATTGCCCGTCGCCACGAACGCCGCAGGCGTTTCGAGGAAGCGGCGGCTTACGGCTACCTTGTGCAGCAACTCTCGCTCGGCGGGGAGCCGTTTGGCCGACTCGAGCAGCGCGACCGGATTCTCGCGCGAATTTCGCTCAAAGTCCGGAATGTAGGTCACCCATGGCACGAGCGCGTGCATGCCGTCAGGCACGCGCGCAAGCATCTCTTCGAGCATATTGCGCGAACGTGCCTTGAGGAACTCGTCCGCATCGAGCATGAAGACGAAGTCGGCCCTGCTAACGCGCAGGAGATTGCGCGCGAGCGGCGTCAGGGCCTCTGTCTGGAAAAAGCCGACTCGCTCATCGCGGATGACAGTGAGCGGTAGGCCTTCCTGCACCAGCTTCGCGAGGATTTCCGTCGTACCGTCGAAGGACCCGTGGTCTACCACGGCGAGACGATCCACCAACGCGAGATTGTGCCGGATGAAGGCCTCGATGATGTCGGCTTCGTTGCGGGCAATGGCGACCGCGCAAAGGAACATAGATTGGGGCTCGGGGTCAACCCCACGATCTTATCTGTGTCCGGAATGTCGCGCCAATTGGTCTTGGAGAGTCGCTCGGACAACCATTGCCGAACGTCTGCTATCGCGGAAGTCAAATGACAGGTGTGCGATTGCGGCCGATCATGACCGTCCGCATGCGGCCAAAAAAGCTGTCCTAAGCTACCTCGGAAGCCTTCACGCCAGTCCCATCCGGCGCAGGAACGGCCGCCAGCGCGGATCGCCATGCAGCGGCTGCAGGAGCGAGTCCGACCCCGAGTACGTCACTCCGGGGTCGCGCTGCGTATACGCACGTTCGAGCCATTCGAACGCCTTCTCGACTTCGTTCCGGTACGCGTAGGCCTCGGCGACCTGGTATGCCGCGGTCCAGCCGAAGCCATCGATCAGCGCCTGCAACGCCGCGTTCGATTCGGTTGAGTGCCCCAGCGCGTGGTGGGTCATCGCGAAGGCCAGGTTGCGAAAGACGTCGTGCGATTCGGCTGCTGCGAGCGACAGGGCCTCCTCAGCGCGGCCCTGCATCAGCCGCGTGATCGCCAGAAATGCCTGGTTGAGGCCGGCGTTCGGAGCGAGATCGAGCGCGAGCTGAAATGCCGCCGCCGCATCGTCCAGGCGGCCGGCCATCACGTAAATCATCGCCGCCTGGCGATGCGTGCGCGCCGAAAGGGGATCGAGCGCGATGGTCCTGCGGACCAGCTCGAGCGCCTCGTCCTGCCGGCCAAGAATCCTCGCCAGCCCGGACGCCGCGCGCAGCGCGTGGGCGTCGCCGGGTGCCAACTCCAGCGCGCGCCGGAACGACGCGTCGGCCGCAGTCCAGTTCCAGTCGTGGCCCTCGAATATCAAGCCGAGCTCGATGTGAGCTTCGGCTAGGCCGGGAGCCAGGCGCAGCGCGTGCTGCGCTGCCTCGCGGGCGCGCTCGAAGCCCTCTTCGATCGGCGCAAACCCAACTCCCGCCTGCACCTGGTGTATCCGCGACAGCCCCGCCCACGCCAGCGCAAAATCCGGATCGATCGCCAGCGCCCGGCGGAAGAGCTCGATCGCCTTGTCGGTGTCCGCCTGCGTCGTTCGCTCGCCGAAGAACTTCCCCTGCAAATAGAGCTGAAAGGCTTCGGGACTGTCGCTGCGCCCGGTGGCGGCCCGGCTCACGTCGGCCGCAGCCGCCGTGATGGCCGCAGTCTCGGCCGGCGCCCCCATCAGCGCCGCACGAAGCTCCTTGACCACCGACTGCGCGATGTCGTCCTGCACCGCGAAGATGTCGTCGAGCTCACGGTCGTACGTTTCCGACCAGAGGTGCGAATCCGACGCGACCTCGATGAGCTGCGCGGTGATGCGCACGCGCTTGCCGGACTTGCGCACGCTGCCTTCGAGCACCGTGGCCACGTTGAGCTTCTGCGCGACCGTCGGGATGTCGACGCCCTTGCCCTTGAAGGAAAACGCGGAGGTCCGCGACGCGACGCGCAGGCCGCGGATCTTCGCCAGGACGTTCAGCAATTCCTCCGACAAACCGTCCGCGAAATATTCGTTCTCTTCGTCGCGGCTCATATTGATGAACGGCAGCACGGCGATCGAAGGCGTTTCCTTGTCCGGCGGCGCGGCCTGCGACTTGAGCGGCGGGAAGCTCTGCGGCAGATCGGGATGGCAGAGCTGAAACACGGCTTCGGGTCGCCCGAGATCCTTCAGCCCATGCGATCCGAGCGCCTTGACGCTCGCGAGCGGCGGCAGGGAGTCGCGGCAGAGGTCGTGCGTCGCCTCGGAGAGGAGCGTCTGGCCACCGTGACCGGCCGCGAGCAGGCGCGCAACCCGGTTGAGGGACGCGCCGAAATAGTCGCCGTCGCGCACCTCGACCGCGCCCGAATGAAGCGCCACGCGCACGCGGAGCTTCGCCGCTTCCGGCCACGGCTCGCGGTGGAGCGCGCGCTGCGCGTCGAGCGCCGCGGCAAGTGCGTCGGATGCTGTGTGGAACGCCGCGCAGAAGGCGTCGCCGCCCGTCTTGAAGATGTGCCCCTGGTGATCGTTGATGCAGTGGCGCAGCAGCGCATCGTGGCGCGCGAGCGCGGCGCGCATTGCCGCAGCGTGCGCTTCCCACAGCCGCGTGCTGCCCTCGATGTCGGTGAAAAGCAGCGTGACGGTGCCGGTCGGAAGGTCTGCCATCGGGCTTATTGTGCGGCGGCCGCCCAGAGGGACGGACTCCGCGAATGATACCGGGCCGGCGGCGGTCCGGTCCGAGAAAATCCGCTACGATCTCGGCTTCCCGCCCCTTTCCGCCCATCGTCCCCATGTCTTCCACCCTGTTCTCGCCGTTCAAGCTGCGCAAGCTCGCGCTCGCCAACCGCATCGTCGTCTCGCCGATGTGCCAGTACTCGGCCGTCGACGGCTGCGCGACCGAATGGCACCTCGTGCATTGGGGGCAGCTCCTGGAGTCGAGCGCGGGCATGTTCACGATCGAGGCCACTGCGGTGTCGGCGATCGGGCGCATCACCTATGGCTGTCTGGGCCTTTACGACGACGCCTGCGAAAAGGCGCTGGGCGAGCGCCTGACGATCGCGCGCAAGCTCACGCCGCCGATGCCGGTGGCAATCCAGCTCGCGCACGCGGGGCGCAAGGGCTCGTCGCAGGTGCCCTGGGAAGGCGGCCAACTCATTCCGATCGCGCAGGGCGGATGGACGCCGGTGGCGCCGTCGGCGATCCCGCAACTTTCCAACGAAGCGCCGCCGGCTGCGCTCGATACCGCGGGTATTGCGCAGATCAGGCGCGAATTCGTCGCCGCCGCGAAGCGCGCCGCGCGCTCCGGCATCGACGCCCTCGAGCTGCATTGCGCGCACGGGTACCTGCTTCACGAATTCCTGTCGCCGCTGTCGAACAGGCGCGACGACGCATACGGCGGCTCGTTCGACAACCGCGTGCGCTTTCCGCTCGAAGTATTCGCCGCAGTGCGCGACGTATGGCCGCAGGACAAGCCAATTGGCGTGCGCATCTCGGCGACCGACTGGGTCGATGGCGGCTGGACGATCGAAGACTCCGTCGCGCTCGTCCAGCGCCTCAAAGCGGCCGGTTGCGACTGGATCGACGCGTCGAGCGGCGGCATCTCGCCTGCGCAGAAGATTCCGCTCGGTCCCGGCTATCAGGTCCACCTCGCGCGCGCGATACGCAGCGCGACGGGCATCCCGACCATCGCCGTGGGCCTCATCACCGAAGCGAAGCAGGCCGAAGCGATCGTCGCCTCACGCGATGCTGACCTCGTCGCGATGGCGCGCGCTATGCTGTGGGATCCGCGCTGGCCGTGGCACGCGGCTGCCACGCTCGGCGCGCAGGTGCAGTCGCCGCAGCAGTATTGGCGCGCGGCGCCGCGCGAGGCGGCGAACGTCATTGTGAATGCGAAGCTGGGGATGAGGTAATGCACAGGCGCCGGTCGCGCTGCACGTTGACGGATGCCGGGATTAGTTGTCTGATTTCTTGTAGGGTGTATCCGCATGAAGCTCGCCGAGTACGCCAGTCACGATGCATTGGGTCTCGCGGCCCTCGTTGCGAGCAAGCAAGTGTCGCCGACCGAGCTCGCCGCGACCGCAGCGGCGGCAATCGCCGCGATCAATCCTGCAGTGAACGCGGTGGTCGAGACGTATCCGGACCGCATCGAGACGCTCGACGAGCGGCAGCTCGGCAACGGCCCGTTTCGCGGTGTGCCGTTCCTGATCAAGGACGTGTTCGGACACGAGGCGGGTCGGACGATCGAGTTCGGCAGCCGGCTTTGCCGCGGCATGATCGCGCAGCAGGACACGCACCTCTGCGAGCTGTTTCGGGCCGCCGGCGTCAATATCCTCGGCCGGTCGGCGGCGCCCGAATACTCGATGTCCGGGACGACCGAAGGCGCCCTGTACGGCAATACGTGCACGCCGTGGCGGGCGGGCTACTCGGCGGGGGGATCGACGGGCGGCGGAATGGCGGCGGTGATCGCCGGCATGGTGCCGATCGCGCACGGATCGGACATCGGCGGCTCGCTGCGCATTCCGGCGAGCTTCTGCGGCGGCGTGGGCCTCAAGCCGTCGCGCGGGCGCGTCTCGTTCGGTCCGATGGTGGACGAAAACGGCTACGGCCTCGCGCAGAACTTCGTGCAGGTGAAGAGCGTACGCGACGCAGCGGCCATGCTCGATTGTCTCGCCGTGCCGCAGCCCGGTGATCCGTTCGTCATTCCGAAGCCGGCAGATACGTACGCCAACCTTGCCCGGCAGCGACCCGCCCGACTTCGGATCGGCTGGTCGACGGATGCGCTCATGGGCATGAAAACCGATGCCGACGTCGCAAGCGGCGTCGCCAACGTCGCGCGGGTTCTGGCCGAGATGGGGCACGAGGTGTCCGAGGAGAGTCCGCAATTCGATGGCTTGGACGCCATGCGGTCGATGATGGACGTCTGGTTCTTCGGCTTCGATCTGCGGCTCGCGGGCTACGCAAAACGGAGCGGTCACGCGATCGGTCCCGATACGCTAGAGCCGGTCACTTTCGCGATCTACGAGCACGCCAAGCGGATGAAGCCCGAGCAGTTCCTGAACGCCATGGCCTACCTCAACACGGCGCGCCGCAAGCTCGGCGCTTACTTCACACGCTACGACGTCTGGCTGTCGCCGACGACGGCCAGGGTCGCGGAGCCCTGGGGTAACTACAACCTGGGTCGGACCGACGTGACCGTGTCGGAGCTGCCCGAGAAAGTCTACCGCGGCACATGCCAGTTCACGCTTCCGTACAACATCATGGGAACGCCCGCGATCTCGTTGCCGCTGGCGATGCATCCGAGCGGGTTGCCGATCGGCATCCAGCTCGGCACCCGGCCCGCCGACGAGCACGTCATTCTGCAGCTCGCCGCCGCACTCGAAGAAGCGTTGCCGTGGGCGGGGCGCGTGCCGCCGTTGCATGTGTCGAGGGTCGGGTGAGACCAGCGCACGCAGCGTTTCCCAGCACCTCAACGCCGCAGGCGATGAAGAAGCTTTCGAGCATCTGATCTTGACTGATGCATCGACCCCAGCGAATGCCGCCTTGCTGAATCGGGCGCTCGAGCTGCATCGCGGTGGCTGCTTGGAAGACGCTGCCGCGATTTATCAGCAGCTGCTCACGGAAAATCCGGGGCACGCCGATGCATCGCATTTGCTCGGACTCGTGTGCTTGCGAAACAACGATTTCGATTCGGCGATACGTCTGATTCGGGATGCGGTCGAACGCGATCCTGACAACCCGATCTACCACGCCAATCTCGGCAACGTCCTCAAGGATGCGGGGCGACTGACCGACGCCATCGCAGCATACCGCCGCGCGCTGGAACTGCATCCCGAGTACGCCGAGATCCACAATAACCTGGGCTACGTCCTGCAAGCCAGCGGGATGTTTGAAGAAGGGATCGGTCACTATCGCAAGGCGATCATCCTCAGGCTCGCCCACTATCGCGCTCACTACAACCTAGGCAACGCGCTCTTCCTGACCGGAAAGAGTCAAGAAGCCATTGCCGCTTTCCGCGAAGCGGCAAGGCTCAATCCCGAGTTCGCCGCCACCTGGGACCATCTCGGGACGGTGCTGCAACGACTCGGACAGCACGCGGAAGCCGAAGCGTGCTTTCGTCGTTGGGTCGAGATCGACACCGACTCGGCTGACGCATTTCACGCCCTCGCGCTCGAACTCCAGCAGCAAGGCCGCATAGACGAAGCGTTCGAGTGCTATAAACGCGCAATCGCATTGCGGCCCGATTTCCTTCCGGCTGTGGCCTCTGCGCTCTGGCTGGCCCAAAGACTCTGCGACTGGACGGCGGTCGCGGCCCATTCCGAACTCGTGCTTCGCCGCGCCGCAGAGCAGCCCGAAGGCCCGTCGCCCTTTCAACTGTTCTCGCTGCCCGGTGCCAACCGCGCGCATCTGCTGGCGGCGGCGCGCGCTCACTCCGCGACGATCGCGCCGAAAGAACGGATGCGGCAGGATATCGCGCGGTTCGGGCGACCGTCGCGCATACGCGTCGGATATCTCTCCAGCGATTTCCACGGGCATCCGATCGCCTATCTGACCGCGGAGGTCTTCGAACTGCACGAGCGCAATCATTTTGAAGTGTTTCTTTTCGCCTACGGCCCGGATGACGGCAGCGCCATGCGGCAGCGACTCAAGGCGGGTGGCGACCACTTTATCGACCTCGCACCGCTATCCGATGACGCGGCCGCGCAGCGGATCTACGACGAGCGGATACAGGTTCTCGTCGATCTCAATGGTTACACCGCCGATGACCGGCCGCACATCGCCGCTTGCCGACCGGCGCCGATCCAGGTCAACTGGCTTGGGTTTCCGGGTTCGATGGGTGCCGACTGGATCGATTATCTGATCGCCGACCCGTGCATCGTTCCGCCGGAACATGATGCCGACTACGCGGAGAAGGTCGTGCGTCTGCCCCATTGCTATCAGCCCAACGACCGCAAGCGCCCCAGTGGCGCCTCCGGACTGACGCGTAACGCGTGCGGGTTGTCGGAGACCGATTTTGTCTTCTGCAGCTTCAATCAAAGCTACAAGATCGAGCCGGGCCTGTTCACGATCTGGATGCGGCTGCTGAACCGCGTTCCCGACAGCGTGCTTTGGCTCCTCGAAGAGAATCGCTGGGCGAGGGACAATCTGCGCAAGGAAGCAATTCGCCATGGCGTTTCCCCGGAGCGGCTTGTGTTCGCTCCGGTGCGACCGCTGGTAGAGCACTTGGCGCGCTACGCTCTCGCCGATCTCGTGCTCGATACTTTTCCGTATACCTCCCACACGACCGGCAGCGACGCGCTCTGGGCCGGCTGCCCTATGGTTACCTTGATGGGCGAAACCTTTGCCTCTCGGGTCGCTGCGAGCTTGCTCCTGAACGTCGGCCTGGGTCAATTGATCGCCAGCTCGTTCGCCGACTACGAAGCGCTCGCCCTCGACCTTGTGCATGACCGACCGCGGCTCGAAGCCTTGCGGCGAGACTTGCTGGCCCAGCGGGGCACGGCGCCGCTGTTCGACTCACCGCGATTCACCCGCGGCCTGGAAGTCGCCTATCGGCGCATGTGGGCGCAGTTTGCCGAGGGGAAGGCGCCGCAGGCGTTCGATGTGCAGGAGAACTGAGGATACCTGGCAAAGCTTGCCACCTGCGATTGGAGATACGCGTGGTCGCCGTCCCCATACTCACGCTGCCCGTCTCGACTAAACTAGCCCACAACCCATCCCGTTCAGGAGCCCGCGATGATCCGAAGCTTTCGCGTTCTCTCATTCAGCGGCATCCGATCGCCTAAGCGCCTGACCATCCGGCATGCATTGCTTGCCGCGTTCGTCGCTTTGAGCACGGTGCTTGTTTGCCCCGGCGGCGCCCGAGCCGCAGCGCCGTTATCCAAAGCCGCGCCCGTAGGCTTCTACCGAATGATGCTCGGTGACTACGAGGTTACGGCCCTGCTGGACGGCACGCTTGCGGTTCCCGTCGGCAAATTCCTCACGAACACGACGCCGGATGAGGTGGAAAAGGCGCTTGCGCGTCAATTCCTCAAAGATCCGGTCGTACTGTCGGCTAACGCCTATCTCATCAACACGGGCACCAAGCTCGTTTTGATCGACGCCGGCGGCGGTCAAACTTATGGCACCGCTCTCGGGGCGCTTCCCGCCAACCTCAAGGCAGCAGGCTATCAGCCCGAGCAAGTGGACGAGGTCTACATCACCCACATGCACGCTGACCACGTCGGCGGGCTGGTTCGGGACGGCAAGGCGGTGTTCTCCAACGCGATCGTTCGCAGCGACAAACGCGAGTCCGACTATTGGTTGAGCCAAACGAACCTCGACGCCGCGCCAGCGGATACGAGGAAGGGATTCGCGGACGCGATCGCCGCCCTCAAACCGTATACCGACGCGGGAAAGTTCAAGGCCTTCGATGGCGATACCGATCTGGTGACGGGTGTCCGGGCAGTCGCCAGCCGCGGCCATACGCCGGGTCATACGACATACTTCGTGGAAAGCAAAGGGGAGCGGCTGGCGCTGTGGGGCGATCTGATGCACGTTGGAGCCGTGCAGTTCCCCAACCCCGCGGTGACGATCTCGTTCGACACCGACTCGAAAGCCGCGGCGGTCGAACGCCAGAAGGCGTTCGCCGACGCCGCGGAGAAGGGGTACTGGGTTGCGGCGGCACACCTTGCGTTCCCGGGAATTGGCCACCTGCGCAAGGATAGCGTGGGCTACGTCTTCGTTCCCACGAATTTCGCACCCGCGCCCTAGACTAGAGCAGGCGAGCGTTCGCAACGTCGACCATGAACGAAACCAGATCCCCCGAAACCCTCGGTTTTCAGGCCGAGGTCAAGCAGCTCCTGCACCTGATGGTGCACTCGCTGTACGGCAACAAGGAGATTTTCCTCCGCGAGCTGATCTCGAACGCATCGGACGCCTGCGACAAGCTGCGCTTCGAGGCGCTCGCCGACCCGGCGTTGTGGGAAAGCGATCCGGACTTGAAGATCCACGTCGCCTACGACAAGGCCGCGCGCACGCTCAGCGTGTCCGACAACGGTGTGGGCATGTCGCGCGACGAAGTGATCAGCAACATCGGCACCATCGCCAAGTCGGGCACGCGCGAGTTCTTCCAGAGCCTGACCGGAGACCAAGCCAAGGACGCGCACTTGATCGGTCAGTTCGGCGTCGGCTTCTATTCATCCTTCATCGTGGCGGACAAGGTCACGCTCCTCACGCGGCGCGCCGGGATGACCGCCGAGCACAGCGTGCGCTGGAAGAGCGACGGCCAAGGCGAGTACACGCTGGAGACGGTGACGCGCCAAGGCCGCGGCACCGAAGTCATCCTGCACCTGCGCGAAGGCGAGGACGAGCTTCTCTCCGGATTCCGGCTGCGCTCGATCCTGCGCAAGTACTCCGACCACATCACGATTCCGATCCTGATGAAAAAGGAGCGATTGGAAAATGATGTGGACAAGGACAGGAACGAGGAGGTCACCAAGGAAGAGGAAGAACAGATCAACCAGGCGTCGGCGCTGTGGGCGCGGCCGAAGTCGGAGATCACCGAGGAGCAGTACCAGGAGTTCTACAAGCACGTCGGCCACGACTTCGAGCCGCCGCTCGCCTGGACCCACGCGCACGTGGAAGGGAAGCAGGAGTACACCTTGCTCCTGTACGTGCCCGCGCACGCGCCGTTCGATCTGTGGGACCGCGACCACCGCCACGGCGTCAAGCTCTACGTGCAGCGGGTGTTCATCATGGACGACGCGGAGCAGCTCATGCCGGCGTACCTGCGGTTCGTGCGCGGAGTGATCGATTCCAACGATCTGCCGCTCAATGTCTCGCGCGAGATCCTGCAGGAGTCGAAGACGGTCGAAGCGATCCGCGCCGGCTGCGTGAAGCGCGTGCTCTCGCTCCTCGAAGAGCTCTCCGAGAACGACGTAGCCCGGGATGAGCGAAGCGAACCCCGGGACAGCGCTAAGGACAAATACGCCACGTTCTGGAAGGAGTTCGGGCTCGTGCTCAAGGAAGGCGCGGGCGAGGACTACGCGAACAGGGAGCGCATCGCCAAGCTCCTGCGCTTCAGCTCGACCCGCGAAGAGAAGGAAGACGAGACCATATCGCTCGCCGACTATGTGTCGCGGATGAAGGAAGGCCAGGACAAGATCTACTACATCACGGCCGACTCGTTCGGCGCAGCCCGGAGCAGCCCGCATCTGGAGATCTTCCGCAAGAAGGGCGTCGAGGTCCTGCTGATGCACGACCGCATCGACGAATGGGTCATGGCCAATCTCACCGAGTTCGAAGGCAAGAAGCTGCAATCGGTGGCAAAGGGTAACCTCGATCTCGGCAAGCTCGAAGACGAAGCGGAGAAGAAGGAGCAGGAGAAGGAGGCGGGCGAGTTCAAGGAGCTGACCGACAAGATCGGGAAGGTACTCGGCGAGAAGGTCAAGGAAGTGCGCGTCACCCATCGCCTCACCGACTCGCCCGCGTGCCTGGTCGCGGAGGCGGCTGCGATGAGCACGAATCTCGAGCGGCTATTGAAATCTGCGGGGCACAAGGTGCCGGAGACCAAGCCCACGCTCGAAGTGAACCCGCACCATCCGCTGGTGAGCGCGCTAAAGCACGAGTCCGACGAGAAGCGTTTCGCGGACTGGTGCCACATCCTGTTCGACCAGGCGGTGCTGGCCGAGGGCGGTCAGCTCGACGAGCCCGGCGCGTTCGTGAAAAGGCTCAACGAACTGATGCTGGCGCTGGCGGGGACGGGGTCGAGGATATGGACGCCGGGGAGTTGAGGTGATTTCAATCGCACCGCCGACTCGTGGTCCGTTTGAAGGACTGAGGTTGGCGGCCTGAGGGCGTTAGTGCCATGCAAACGACCGGACACGGCTGGAAAGTCTTCGACGCTAGCACGCCGATCCTGACGTACGAGTATTCGTTCGGCCCTGGTGTGGCCAATGCACTCGCCGTGGGCGGTAAGGATGGTCTTGTAGTCGTGAGCCCGCCGTGCCGTGTCGCTCCGGGCGTGCTCGACGACCTATCGCAATACGGCGCGGTGCGCGCCCTGGTCGCGTCGAACGCGTTTCACTACCTCGGCCTTCGGGAGTGGAAAGCGCGCTTTCCGGACGCCGCGCTCTTCGCGCCCGCGCAGTCGATCGCGCGCGTGGAGAAACATTCGAAGCTCAGCGGCATCCGGCCGCTCGCCCAAGCGGCGTCGATAACCGGTACGCGCCTCGAGCTCGTGGACATGCCGCACTACAAGACCGGCGAGGTGCTCGTGCGGATCGCCACCGATCGCGGCCATGTCTGGTACGTCACCGACGTCATCATGAATCTGCCCGTGCTCCCGCGTAACCCTGTCATCAAGCTCATGTTCGGGCTGAGTGGCAGCGGTCCGGGCCTCAGATTCAACAACATCGCGCCGCTGTTCATGGTGGCCGACAAGGCGGCGCTGCGTCGCTGGCTCGCGGATGAATTTCGGAAAGCCCCGCCCAACTGGCTGATTGCGACGCACGGCGATATCGTCGACTTCACAGCGAACCCGGACGCCGGACGCACTTTGTTCGGCTCGATCTGACTTGCCTGTGGCCGGAACAACGCCGGTGGCCGGGGAGTTAGTGTTCTTCGACGAATACCGAGCGCTCGCGCTCACGGGAGAGCTCCTATGCCAGTGCGGACCGCCGTCATCGCGCTATTTGCTGCGATCGTTGCGTCCATCGCGCCGCAGGGCGGCGCGGCGGATTGGGCCGATCCGGCGAAGGTTCTCAGGATCGCATTTCCGACCGATGTCTCGGGACTCGATCCTGCCGGCACCCAGGAGACCTACGCGAGCCTCGTCGAGCAACGGATCTTCGACGCTCTCTACGTCTGGGACTATCTCGCGCGGCCGTACCGGTTCGTGCCGAGCATCGCGACCGGCATGCCGGAGATATCGGCGGACGGTCGAGCCTGGACGATCCGCACCCGTCCGGGCATCTATTTCGGTGACGACCCTGCCTTCGCAGGCAACAAGCGCGAACTGACCGCCGCGGATTTCGTCTACGCGTGGAAACGCATCGTCGACCCACGCGTGCGTTCGCCCAACTCGGATCTGCTCGAACACAAGATCGTCGGGCTCGACGATGCGGTGGCCAAGGCGAAGTCTTCGGGTCGTTTCGACTACGACGCGGAGATACAAGGTCTGCGCGCTGCCGACCGCTACACGCTAAAGCTGGAGCTGATCGAGCCCGACTACACGTTTCTCCAGATCCTCGACAGTGCGGCGTTGCGCGCGGTGGCCCGCGAGGTGATCGAAAAATACGCGGATTCGAGCGGCCGCGCGATGCACCATCCCGTCGGCACGGGCCCCTATCGTCTTAAGGAGTGGCAACCGGGTCATCGCATCATTCTCGAAGCCAACTCTGGTTATCGCGAGGAGCGTTTTCCCCTGTGCCCGTGAACGCCGACGCAGCGATCAAGGCCGTTTCATGCACGCTCATCCGGACGAGGATGTCGAGCGACAGCACCTTCTTGCCGTAATAAGCCTGGTTCCAGTCGTTGGAAGTGTTGACGACCGTGCCATCGAGGTTGAGGCCGCCGTAGACGCCCTTCGAGCGGCTGAAGGTGATGAGATCTGCGACGATGTCCGATTTCGCACCCGCACCCACCGGGCCAGCGTCGTGGGTGCCGGCAAGCTACAACCTGCCCATTAGCAACAGGACAACAACGACGATAAGAATAATGCCGAGGATGCCAGGCGGCCCCCAGCCGTAACTGTGAAAGCCCCACGTCGGCAAGCCGCCGACCAACAGGAGGATCAAGAGGACTAGTACTACGATGCCCAGGGCTCCTATGCCTTTCATGAAGCGCGCGTTCATTAGCTGTACCTCCGTCTCTCAACTACCCGGCCGAATAGGCGCCGGGAATGCCCGCAGAGCACTAGGCGCAATTTGTCGAGACTGCGCCATCGTGCGTTACTGTCCGCTGAACAATTGTAAGCTACTTCGAGCGAATGTCGTATCGGGCCGACTCGGGCAATCGCGTAGGTCTCCACTCGGCCAGGAGCTGTCGTAAGCCAATCTGTCCGAAAGCGGGCTTTCAATGGCGCAATCGACCCAGACCGGTCGTTCAGCTGATCTGTAGCGCTTGTCGTTGTTATAGTACGGGGTTCGTCGTCCCGTCGTTATCTCCCGGGCCCGACATGGACACGCCTGCTAAAGCGCAAGATCCGATCACCGAAAATATCGAATCAATTGCGGCGTTTTACAAACGCGAAGACCAGAAACTTACTTGGTCGCAGCGGATCGTGGAAGCCGTTAGCAGGATTGTGGGGCGGCCAATTTTCGTTGGCTGCATCGTTTTGTTTGTCACGCTGTGGATGCTCGCCAATGTCGTTGCGCGACAGTTGGGGATGGCGGAGTTTGACCCGCCGCCGTTTTTCTGGCTGCAAGGAATCGTTAGTCTAGGTGCGTTGCTGACAACGACAGTAGTTCTGATAAAGCAAGAGCGGCTCGCCAAGCTCGAGGAGCGGCGGGAGCATCTGGACCTTCAAGTAAACCTCTTGACCGAGCAGAAGGTTACCAAGCTCATCCACCTAATCGAAGAGTTGAGACGGGATTTGCCCATGGTCAAGAATCGTCACGATCCTGAGGCGGAGGCAATGAAGCAGCCGACGGACCCACACCGAGTCCTTGCTGAGACGGATGAACTGCGCAGAGCTGCGGAGCAGACGAAACAGAACGGAGAAGCAAAAGAGTAGGCGTCTTATGAAGCTGAAGGCGCCCGCTACCGCATACCGGTGCAAGCCGGCGTTGCGAGTCAAACCCGGCCGCGGTGCGTGCGGTATTCGCTCGTGGCCTCCGCTGAGAGGCAGTGGGGCCATAGCGGGTGGCGGTGGCGTCACTGGATCACCTCGTCCGCGCGCAGCAGCAGCGACTGCGGAACCGTGATTCCGAGCGCCTTGGCGGTCCTGAGGTTGACGATCAGTTGGAATGTCGTCGGCTGCTCGACGGAGAGATCGGCCGGTTTCTTACCTTTCAAGATCCGGTCGAGCAGGACGGCC
>JALYSM010000003.1 GCA_030854785.1 Pseudomonadota bacterium | reverse complement strand
CAACGACGAGTTCCACCTGCTCGGCCGCGTCCCGCGAACGTAGTCTCGCTGTTGTCGCGAGCCGCGACGTTGTCCGGCGTGTCCGCCACCAACGCCCGGCAAAGGAAGCTAGGCGACGCCGTAGTACTTGAACCAGGCGAGCATGCTTCCAGCCGTCCTCGGCGGCCGCCTTGTCGTAGCTCGGGCGGTAGTCCGCGAGGAAGGCATGACCTGCGT
The DNA here is from genome assembly GCA_030854785.1 of Pseudomonadota bacterium. Lineage (GTDB taxonomy): Bacteria > Pseudomonadota > Gammaproteobacteria > Burkholderiales > Casimicrobiaceae > PALSA-1003. The sequence goes on along the minus strand of JALYSM010000003.1, from coordinate 6,304 downwards.
CCGGGTAGACAACGATCTGCGAAGGATTGCCGCTTCCTTCAACGCCGCGCGCATCTTCTCGACCTGATCGACCAGTGTGCCCTGGTCCTTGCCCCCGTGAAGGCCGAGCACGGGCACCGTCAGCTCCGGCGCCAACTCGAGCGCGCTCTGCGCGTCGGGCGCGAGCTTCGGGCTTACGTGGCCGTACCACGAGACACCCGTCCTGAGCTTCCGGTTGTAGGCTGCGTACTGCCAGACCACGCGTCCACCCCAGCAAAATCCCGTGATCGCAAAGCTTCTCGGTGTCCGCCTTCCCCGAGGCCTGTGCGAACGCGACGCAGGCATCGAGGTCGCTGTCGACCTGCGCCGCGACGACCTTGCTAAACACGTTTTGCACGATCGCCGCGGTTTCCATTTTCGAAACGTCGCCATAGCGCGCGAAGAGCTCCGGAGCGATCGCGAAATACCCAGCCTTGGCCAGTCGCCGGCGATATCCTGGATGTGCTCGTGCACGCCCCAGGCTTCATGGACGACGAGCACTGTCGTGAACGGGCCGCCGGCAGGCAACGCGCGGTACGCGGGCATCTGCCCGTCTTTCACCCGAACCTTGACTTCACCGGCCACGAGCCCGCCGGTATCGGTGGTGATCGTTTGCGCCGATACGGGCTGCACCGCAAGGGCGAAACCGGCGCCGATCGACGTGACCAGAAATGCGCGCCGCTGAAATGTATGCTCCGGAAACAGGCTGGCAAAGTCGGGGGTTTTCGAGACGTCCATCGTCATCTCCTCCGTGCAGTCACGCTTCGTGGACAACTTGTCCGCCGACCAGTGTATAGCGAACTTTCCCCGACAACTCGAGGCCGAGGAACGGCGTGTTCTTGCCCTGGCTCCTGAGCGCGGAGGGCGCGACGACCCAGTGTAGATCGGGATCGAAAATGCAGACATCGGCATCGGCACCGCGCGCCAGATGGCCCGCATCGATACCCAGCACGCGCGCCGGTGCAGCGGTGACACGTTCAAGCGCGGCGGAAAGCGGCACCTTATCTTCGCCCGCCCATTTGAGCGTCAACGGCAAGAGCAACTCGAGCGCGGTCGCGCCGGGCTCGGCTTCGCCAAAGGGCAACTGCTTGGCGTCGTCGTCGACCGGCGCATGGTCGGAACAGATGACATCGATGGTACCGTCGACGAGGCCTGCGCGCAGCGCGGCGCGGTCGCGCGTGCTGCGCAGCGGCGGCACCAGATGGCAGTGCGCGTTGAACCAGCCGATGTCGACATCGCACAGATGGACGTGATGGATCGCGACATCGCAGGTGACGGGCAAGCCCGCCTTCTTCGCGGCGCGCACGCGCGCCACGCCGTCGTACGTCGACAGGCGCGCCAGATGCACGTGCACGCCGGTCGCCCGCACCAGCTCGAAGATCGTGTCGAGCGCGATCGTCTCGGCGAACGCGGGAATCGCGGGTAACCCGAGTCGCGTCGCCACCTCGCCATCGTGCGCGACGCCGCCTCGGGCGAGGTGGACATCCTGCGGTCGCAACCAGACGCGATAGCCGAAAGTCGCGGCGTATTGCAGCGCGCGGAGGAGCACCTGCGTGTCCACGAGCGCGGCGTCGGCGTGCGAGAACGCGATGCAGCCGGCTTCGGCGAGCTCGCCCATCTCGGTGATCGTCTCGCCTTTCAATCCAACCGTCAGCGCGCCGATCGGATACACGTGCGTCTGGTTGAGCGAACGCGCGCGATGCTTGAGCATTTCGACCAGCCCGGGCTCGTCGAGCGGCGGATCGGTATCGGGCGGACAGGCGAGGCTGGTGACGCCGCCGGCAATTGCGGCCGCCACCTCGGATTCGAGCGTCGCCTTATATTCGAGTCCGGGCTCGCGCAGCCGCGCCGAGAGATCGATCAGGCCGGGACAGACCACCAGCCCCGTCGCGTCGAGCACGCGATTGGCGTGCCAGTCGGCAGGCGGCTCGCCGACCGCGGCGACCTTGCCCGCCCCAACATAGATCGACGCCTTGCAGTCGATCCCGTGCTTCGGATCGATCACCCGTCCGTTCCTGATCTCGATCTTCACTCTAATTGCCGGCGAGAATGCTCATTACCGCCATGCGCACCGCGATGCCGAACGTCACCTGCGGCAGGATCACGGAATGCGTCCCGTCTGCCACTGCCGAATCGATCTCTACGCCGCGATTCATCGGTCCTGGGTGCATGACGATGGCGTCGGGCTTGGCGAGTTTGAGTTTCTCGACGGTCAGTCCGTAGTGCTTGAAGAACTCGCCCGCGGAGGGCAGGAGCGAGCCCTTCATGCGCTCGCTTTGCAGGCGCAACATGACGACGACGTCGCAACCGGCGAGGCCTTGCCGCATGTCGTGGTACACGTGCACGCCGAGCGCCTCCACCGCAGTCGGAATCAGCGTCTGCGGGCCGATCACGCGCACTTCGGGCGTCCCGAGCGTCGTCAGGCCGTGGATCAGCGAGCGGGCGACGCGCGAGTGCAGGATATCGCCGACGATCGCCACCGTGAGCTCGCGGAAGTCGCGCTTGTAGTGACGAATCGTGAACAGGTCGAGCAGGCCCTGCGTCGGATGGCCGTGGCGGCCGTCGCCGGCGTTGACGACGTGGATGTGCGAGCGGTGCGTCCGCGAAAGATGCTGCGCGATGAGATGCGGTGCGCCGCTCTGCCCGTGACGGACGATGAACATGTCGGCGTTCATCGCCACCAGATTGTCGATGGTGTCGAGCAGCGTCTCGCCTTTCGCCGTCGAGGACACCCCGATATTCAGGTTGATCACGTCGGCGGAAAGGCGCTTGGCCGCGATCTCGAACGTCGTACGGGTGCGGGTGCTGGTCTCGAAAAAGAGGTTGAATACGGCCTTGCCACGCAGGAGCGGCACTTTCTTCACGTCGCGCTCGGCGATCGACACGAACGGCACGGCGGTGTCGAGAATGCGGCCGATGATCTCGGGCGGCAGTCCTTCGAGGGTAAGCAGATGCTGCAGATTCCCGTCGGCGTTGAGCTGGGGATTATGCACCGGCGACGCCCCCTGCCGGCTCGACCGACAGCTCGAGGCCGCCTTCTAGGTGGCGCTGCAGCACGATCGACAGGTCGCGTGCGACCGCGAGACGCTCGCCGACGTAAGTCGCTTCGATCGGCAGCTCGCGGCCGCCGCGATCGATCAGCACTGCGAGCTCGATCGACTCCGGACGCCCGTAGTCGAACAGCTCGTTGATCGCGGCGCGGACCGAACGGCCGGTGTAGAGCACGTCGTCGACGAGAACGATTCGGCTGCCGGCGACTTCGAAGGGCAGCGTCGTCGTCGCGAGCTTGGCGCGCAGACCCTTCTGCGCGTAGTCGTCGCGGTAGAACGACACGTCGATATAGCCGACGGGATGCTCGCCTTCGAGCATCCCGGCGAGGCGCTCGGCGAGCCACGCACCGCCCGAATAGATGCCGATCAGCTTGGCGTCGAACGCGATGGCGCCGCGCATCTTGTCGGCGAGCCGGCCAAGCGTGATCTCGGCGTCAGGTAGCGCGGCGTTGGTCAAGATACGACTGCAGAATCAGTTGCGCGGCGACCTGATCGCGAACGGCCTTTCTCGTGTGACCACGCACGCCGGCGCCGCGCAGGGCGAGCGAGGCGGCGTGTGTCGTGAAGCGCTCGTCGCAACAGGCAACGGGCAGGCCGAAGCGGCTTTCGAGTTGCCGCGCAAAGCCGAGCGCCCGCGCCGTCATCGCGTGGGCCGTGCCGTCGGCATGCGTCGGCAGCCCGACGATGAGCAGCACCGGACGCCATTGCTCGATCAACGCGTCGATCGCCTCGAACCGTGCGCGGCCGGACTTGGCTGCGATGGTCGCTAGCGGGTGCGCGAGGCCGATGCCGGTCTCCCCGACCGCGACGCCGATTCGTTGCGTTCCGAAGTCGAAGGCGAAAACAGTCCCCGCCGGAGCCGCGGAAGAAATCACTTCCGCGGCCACGCATCACGCGTGTCCGACGGCGTCGGACAGCCGGGAAAAGTCGATGCCGAGGAGCTTCATCGCTGCCGGGAGTCGCACTTCGGCTGGTTCGGCGAAGAGCACTTCCGCGTCGGCGGCAACGGTGAGCCACGCGTTCTGCGCGATCTCCTGCTCGAGCTGGTCCGCCGACCATCCGGCGTAGCCGAGCGTCACGAGGACGTTGGCGGGCCCGTTGCCATGGCCAACGGCCTCGAGGATGTCTTTCGACGTCGTCAGTCCGAGCTCGTCACTGATCGCGAGCGTCGATTGCCAGCTTCCCAGCGGTCGATGCAGCACGAAGCCGCGGTCGATCTGCACCGGACCGCCGTAGTGAACCTTCGTCTCGCGCAGATCGGAGTCGCCGAGCGGTACGTTGATCTGCTCGAACAGCGCCGAGAGGGTCATGTCGATCGGCTTGTTGACGACGATCCCCAGCGCGCCCTGCTCGTTGTGCTCGCAGATGTAGATCAGCGTATGGGCAAAGTGCGGATCGGCCATGCTGGGCATGGCGATCAGGAAATGGTGGGTCAGACTGACCCTGGAATCGCCCATGGCGGCAATTGTAAACTCCGCCCCGCCCCGGCACAAATCGCGTCGCCCGAGCGGCAGCCGCCGTCCGCTTGATAAGGAACTAACCCCGAGTCCGCCGCGCCGCCGTTGATAGCGGCATCGTCCAGCCATGCGGAGGTCCCGATGTCCCTGCCCAATTTCCGACCGACGGGTGTCGCGGCATCGCTCGCGCTGATCGCCTCCCTTGCCGGCGCCGCGCCTCCGGCGAGCGCCTTCTGCGGTTTCTATGTTGGCAAAGCCGACGCCAAGCTGTTCAACGAAGCCTCGCAGGTGATCCTGGCGCGCGACGGCAATCGTACCGTCATCGGCATGCGCAACGACTTTCAGGGCGAGCTCACCGACTTCGCGCTCGTCGTGCCCGTGCCGGTCGTGCTGCAGAAGGGCCAGATCCATATCGGCGACGCGAAGGTGTTTGAACGCATCGACGCTTACAGCGCGCCGCGGCTCGCGGAATACTTCGATCCGAATCCGTGCGCCATGCGCAATGCCGCGCGCGACATGGTTGCCTCGTTGCCGGCAGGCGCCGTCGCCAAGCTGGAAGAAAAGCGCGCGCAGGTGCAGGGCGTCACCGTCGAAGCCCGCTACACGGTAGGCGAGTACGACATAGTGATCCTGTCGGCGACGCAATCGAACGGGCTGGAGATGTGGCTCAAGCAGAACGGCTACCGGATCCCTGCGAACGCCAGCAGGGCGCTGCAACCCTACGTGCGGCAGGGACTCAAGTTTTTCGTCGCCAAGGTCAATCTCGCCGAGCAGGCGAAGACGGGCTTTCCCTACCTGCGGCCGCTGCAGTTCGCGTTCGAATACGAGCGCTTCATGCTCCCGGTGCGCTTGGGGATGTTGAACGCCAAGGGCCCGCAGGATCTCGTCGTTTATGTTCTGACCCGCAACGGCCGTGTCGAGACGACCAACTATCGCACCGTGAAGCTGCCGGCCAATGTCGAGTTGCCGACCTACGTGCGGGCGGACTTTCCCAAGGTCTATAAGGCGTTGTTCGAAACCCAGGCCAGGCGCGAGGATTACCGTGTCGTCTGGACCGAATATTTCTGGGATATGGGCTGGTGCGATCCGTGCGCAGCCGATCCGCTGTCGCCGGAAGAGTTGCGGAGTGCGGGCGTGTTCTGGCTCGAAGGCGACCCATCCCCGGGTGGCGCGCCTTCCCCGATCGCGCGGCCGCGGACCGGAGGCGCGCAACCGGTCATGCTCACGCGGCTGCACCTGCGTTACACGCCCGAGACCTTGCCGGAGGATCTGATGTTCCAGGAGACGCAGGATCGGCAGAACTTCCAGGCCCGCTATGTCCTGCGCCATCCGTGGCAAGGCGACCCCAATACGTGTACCGAAGCGAAGAGCTACTTCGACGAGGTTGCCCGGCGTCAGGAACGCGAAGCGCAGACCCTCGCCAACCTGACCGCATGGGACTTGAACGACATCCGTGCCCGGATGAACGTTCAGGCAGTGTCGGCGCCGAAGTGGTGGGAGCGGCTGTGGCGTTGAGCACCGCGCCGCAGCTGTCGCTCCTGGAGCGGCTCTACGCAAAGTCGCACCTGCGGCTGCCGCGCGACGCGCGCGTTTTTCAGATCGTCTTCCTCGCCTCCCTGCTGACGACCGGCGTGCTGCTGCGCGATTTCTCAGTGCAGCCGTTGCAGATCGCATTGGCGTTTGCCGCCGGACTCGCGACGCAGGCGTTCTGGCTCAAGCGGCTCGGCCTGCGGCAGAAGGGACTCCTGTCGGCAATCGTGACCTGCTGCGGCGGGGGGG
>JALYSM010000169.1 GCA_030854785.1 Pseudomonadota bacterium | reverse complement strand
ACGCCGTTCTTTCCGGGGTATCGGCCGCAGTTTTATTTCCGGACGACGGATGTGACGGGCAGTGTGGAGTTGCCGGCGGGCACGGAGATGGTGATGCCTGGGGACAACACGCAGATGACGGTGACCTAGATTGCGCCCATTGCGATGGAGGAGGGGTTGCGTTTTGCGATTCGCGAGGGTGGGCGCACCGTGGGCGCCGGCGTCGTGGCCAAGGTGGTCGAATAGTTGTTTTTACCGCGCCGAATCATCGGGCCTCAGTGGGCAAATGAGCCGGGATTCGGCGGAAGACTAACCGGCCGAAAGTAGGTCTGTACTTTCGGCCGAAAGGGTTGACATGCAAAACCAGAAAATCCGCATTCGCCTGAAGGCGTTCGATTACAAGCTGATCGATCAGTCGGCGCAGGAGATCGTCGAAACGGCTAAGCGCTCGGGCGCCGTCGTGAAAGGGCCCGTGCCGCTGCCGACCAGGATCGAGCGCTTCGACATATTGCGCTCGCCGCACGTCAACAAGACCTCGCGCGACCAGCTCGAGATCCGCACGCACCTGCGGCTTATGGACATCGTCGATCCGACCGACAAGACGGTCGACCAGTTGATGAAGCTCGATCTGCCCGCAGGCGTCGACGTCGAGATCAAACTGCAGTGACCCGAGCGCGCGCACCGAGATCGGAAACGCGAACGGGTGAGCAACGAAAGTGCGAACAGTGGCTGTATCTGGAGCCGCCGGTCAATCGCAATCGGCGACAGTGAAAGGACAACAAACATGAGTCTGGGATTGGTAGGTCGCAAGATAGGCATGACCAGGGTCTTCACCGACGACGGCGCCGCCGTCCCGGTGACGGTGCTCGACGTCGCCAACAATCGCGTCACGCAGATCAAGACGCCTGAAACCGACGGGTACTCAGCGGTGCAGGTGACCTATGGCAAGCGCCGCGCGAACCGCGTCAGCAAGCCGCACGCCGGGCATCTTGCCAAGGCGGGCGTCGAGGCCGGCGAGCTCGAGAAGGAGTTTAAGGTGACGGCGGAAGATCTCGCCAAGCTCAAGGTCGGCGAGACGGTCAGCGTGGAAACCTTCGCCGTCGGCCAGCTGGTCGATGTGTCGGGAACGACCAAGGGCCGCGGCTTCACCGGCGTGATCACCCGACACCACTTCAGCTCGAACCGCGCCTCGCACGGCAACTCGCTCTCGCACAACAAGCCGGGCTCGATTTCCATGGCGCAGGATCCGGGTCGAGTCTTCCCCGGCAAGCGCATGGCCGGCCAGCACGGCAACGTGCAGCGTACCGTGCAGACACTGACAGTCATTCGCGTCGACGCCGCGCGTGGGCTGCTCCTCGTCAAGGGCGCGGTGCCGGGCGCCGACGGCGGTCACATCGTCGTCCGGCCGTCGGTCAAGGCTCCGGCGAAGAAGGGGAGCTGAAGCATGGACCTCAAGCTGATCAACGACAGCGGCAAGCCCGCCGCGACACTGACCGCGTCCGACGCGCTGTTCGCGCGCGAGTACAACGAGGCGCTGGTCCATCAGGTCGTCACCGCGTTCCAGGCGAACGCGCGCAGCGGCAACCGGGCGCAGAAGTCGCGCGGCGAAGTGAACAAGTCGCACAAGAAGCCGTGGCAGCAGAAGGGCACGGGGCGCGCACGCGCGGGGCAGGCCAACAGCCCGCTGTGGCGCGGTGGCGGCAAGATATTCCCCAACTCGCCTGACGAGAACTTTTCGCAGAAGGTCAATCGCAAGATGTACCGCGCCGGTATCGCGTCGATCCTGTCGCAGCTCGTCCGCGAGGGCAGGCTTTCGGTCGTCGAACAGATCGCTCTCGACGCGCCGAAGACGAAGCTGTTCACGCAGAAGATCAAGGCGCTCGGGCTGTCGGGCACCGTCCTTGTCGTGACCGACAAGATCGAAGAGAACGTTTTCCTGTCCTCGCGCAACCTGCCCAACGTGCTCGTGCTCGAGACGCAGGAGGTGGATCCCGTGAGCCTGGTCCGCTTCGAAAACGTGCTGCTGACCAAGGCTGCGGTGTCGCAATTCGAGGAGATCCTGGGATGAAGCAGACCAAAGCGGTACCCAAGATCGCGGCGCCCAAGGTCAACGAAGAGCGCCTCATGACGATTCTCCTCGCGCCGGTGGTGTCGGAGAAGGCGACGCAGATCGCCGATCGCCACAACCAGGTTATCTTCCGCGTCAGGCCCGATGCGACCAAGAAAGACGTCAAGAAGGCGGTCGAGCTGTTGTGGAAGGAGAAGAAGATCGAGGTCTCGAGCGTGCAGATCGTGAATGTTCACGGCAAGAGAAAGCGCTTCGGCACATACACGGGCCGGCGCCGCAACTGGAAGAAGGCGTACGTGAGCCTCAAACCCGGTCAGGAAATCAACTTCGCGCAGGAAGCCTGAAGTGTCCCGTCCCGCAAATTCACTCGATAGTTCGCGGCGCTCATTGGCCAATGAGCAGCCGCGATGCGGCGTTGCTCAGGCTTGCCGTAGGATCGACTACTTCTGCGCCTTCGCGCCTTGCCTGGCGGCCGATCTCGCTCGCTTCTTTATCTTCGGAACTCACGGGACAGGACACTGACCATGCCACTCGTCAAGGTCAAACCGACTTCGCCCGGCCGCCGCGGACTCGTGAAGGTCGTCAATCGCGATCTGCACAAGGGCCGCCCCTTCGAGAAGCTCACCGAGAGCAAGAAGCGCGGTTCCGGCCGCAACAACAACGGCCACATCACCATGCGGCATCAGGGCGGCGGGCACAAGCGCCACTACCGCATCGTCGACTTTCGCCGCAACAAGGACGGCATCGGCGCAAAGGTCGAGCGGCTCGAGTACGATCCGAATCGCAGCGCGCATCTCGCGCTGCTGCTGTACGCCGACGGAGAGCGCCGTTACATCGTCGCGACGCGCGGCCTCGCGGTCGGTTCGCAGCTGATGAGCGGCTCGGACGCGCCGATCAAGGCTGGCAATTGCCTTCCGCTGCGGAACATTCCCGTCGGCACAACCGTTCATTGCGTCGAGATGCTGCCGGGCAAGGGGGCGCAGATCGCGCGCTCCGCCGGAGCATCGGTGCAATTGCTGGCACGCGAAGGCGCGTACGCGCAGCTGCGCATGCACTCGGGCGAGATCCGCAAGGTGCACGTCGACTGCCGGGCGACCATCGGCTCGGTCGGCAACGAAGAACACAACCTGCGCTCGATTGGCAAGGCGGGCGCCACGCGCTGGCGCGGCATCCGTCCCACCGTCCGCGGCGAAGTGATGAACCCTGTCGATCACCCGCATGGTGGCCGGACTCGCGGCAATCGGCATCCGGTCTCGCCGTGGGGGACGCCGACCAAGGGTTATCACACCCGCAAGAACAAGCGCACCGACGGCATGATTATTCGGCGCCGCCACGCCGTAAAGAAGGGCTAACGCCATGGCACGTTCGATCAAGAAGGGCCCGTTCGTCGATCACCACCTTCAGGCGAAGGTCGAAGCGGCGCGGGCGACATCCGACAAGCGGCCGATCAAGACCTGGTCGCGGCGCTCGACCATCACGCCGGATTTCGTCGGCCTGACGATCGCGGTTCATAACGGCAAGCAGCACATTCCGGTTTATGTCTCGGAGAATATGGTCGGACACAAGCTCGGCGAGTTCGCGCTGACCCGCACGTTCAAGGCGCACTCGGCGGACAAGAAGGTCGTTGCCCCGACAACGCCGCCGAGGAAATGAGGAGAATGATGGAAACCAAAGCGATCCTGCGCGGCGTGCGCCTGTCGGCCCAGAAAGGCCGGCTCGTCGCCGACCAGATCCGCGGGCTGCCCGTCGACAAGGCGCTCACCTTGCTCTCCTTCAGCCCGAAGAAGGGCGCGAAGATCATCAAGAAGGTGCTCGAGTCGGCGATTGCCAATGCGGAACACAACGAAGGCGCCGACGTCGACGAGCTGAAGGTCAGGACGATCTGCGTCGACAAAGCGACAAACCTGCGCCGCTTCACCGCACGCGCCAAAGGCCGAGGCAACGTCATCCTGAAGCAGACCTGCCATATCCACGTCACCGTCGGCGACGGAAAATAAGGGAAACACATGGGACAGAAAATCCATCCAACCGGCTTTCGTCTCTCGGTCAACCGTGACTGGTCGTCGAAGTGGTATGCGAACAGCAAGCACTTCGCGTCGACACTGAACGAGGACATCAAGGTCCGCGACTATCTTCGCAAGAAGCTGGCTCATGCCTCCGTGGGCAAGATCACGATCGAGCGGCCGGCGAAAAATGCGCGCATAACCATCCATAGCGCGCGGCCGGGTGTCGTCATCGGCAAGAAAGGCGAGGACATCGAGACGTTACGCGCGAGCTTGCGCAAGATGATGGGCACCGAAGTGGGCTTGAACATCGAGGAGATCCGCAAGCCCGAAATCGACGCGCAGCTCGTCGCGGACTCGATCGCGCAGCAGCTCGAAAAGCGGATCATGTTCCGCCGTGCGATGAAGCGCGCGATGCAGAATGCGATGCGGCTTGGCGCTCAGGGCATCAAGATCATGAGCTCGGGACGGCTCAACGGGATCGAGATCGCGCGCACGGAATGGTATCGCGAAGGGCGGGTGCCGCTGCATACGCTGCGCGCCGACATCGATTACGGATTTGCCGAGGCGAAGACGACCTACGGCGTGATTGGCATCAAGGTCTGGGTGTTCAAGGGCGAGGTTCTGCCGCATAACGCCGAGCCGCTAGCTGCGCCGGCGCCGGCGCCGGAAGCGCCTAAGCGCGTGCGCAAGAGTGCAGGAGCGAAGAATGTTGCAGCCAGCTAGAAGGAAATACCGCAAGGAGCAGAAGGGCCGGAACAAGGGCGTGGCGACGGTCGGCGCCAAGGTCAGCTTCGGCGAGTACGGGCTCAAGGCGATCGGGCGCGGCAGGTTGACCGCCCGCCAGATCGAGGCCGCGCGGCGCGCAATGACTCGCCATATCAAGCGCGGCGGCCGGATCTGGATCCGCATCTTCCCCGACAAGCCCGTGTCGCAGAAGCCAGCCGAAGTGCGAATGGGTAACGGCAAGGGCAATCCGGAGTACTACGTCGCCGAAATCGTTCCGGGCAAGGTGCTCTATGAGATGGACGGGGTCGACGAGCCGCTCGCGCGGGAGGCATTTGCGCTCGCCGCCGCCAAGCTGCCGATCCGTACGACGTTCGTACATCGGCTGCTCGGATAGAGGAGGCGACCATGAAGCTCTCGGAACGCAAGAAGGATCTGCGCGACAAGTCGCTTGGCGAGCTCCAGACCGAGCTCGGCGCGCTGCTCAAGGAGCAGTTTGGGCTGCGCATGCAGAAGGCGACGCAGCAGCTTGCGAACAGCGCCAAGATCGTGCGCGTCCGGCGCGATATCGCGCGCGTCAAAACGTTGCTCAATCAGAAAACAGGACAAGCATGAGCGAACAAGTCGAAGCGCCGGCGGCTGCGCCCGCCGTCAAGGGAAGCCTGATCCAGACACAGATCGGGCGCGTGGTGAGCGACAAGATGAACAAGACCGTGACCGTTCTGGTCGAGCGCCGGGTGAAGCATCCGCTTTACGGAAAAGTCGTGAGGCGGTCGAGGAAGTATCACGCCCACGACGAGAACAACGAATACAAGGAAGGCGACCTGGTCGAGATCGAGGCCTGCCGCAAGCTGGCCAAGACCAAGGCATGGCGCGTGAAACGCCTGATCGAGAAGGCTAAGCTCATCTAACGCATTGATCGAGCACACGGAGTTGCATGAAAGCATAAATCCTGCCATAATTTTGGATTGCCCGCCGCTGGCAGGCCGTGCCTCACGCGCGACGCCAGCGACGTTACCCGGACGGGTTCCAAGACTGGCCGCCGCAGTTCATGCACGACGCGGGTGGTGCGGAAGCGCGAGGCTTCCGGCGCCACCGGGCGGATTAAGTTGGAGATTTGCAATGATCCAGATGCAAACGATGCTGGACGTCGCCGATAACACCGGTGCCCGGCGCGTGATGTGCATCAAGGTGCTCGGCGGCAGCAAGCGCAGATACGCGCACATCGGCGATGTTATCAAGGTCAGCATCAAGGATGCGGCTCCGCGGGGTCGCGTGAAAAAAGGCGAGATTTACCACGCGGTGGTCGTCCGCACGCGGCAAGGCGTTCGCCGCGACGACGGCGCGAAGGTCAAGTTCGACACCAACGCAGCGGTGCTGCTGACTCCCAAGCTGGAGCCGATCGGCACGCGAATTTTTGGACCGGTAACCCGCGAGTTGCGCACGGAGCGGTTCATGAAGATCGTGTCGCTCGCACCTGAGGTACTTTGATCATGCGCAAGATCAAGAAAGGCGACAACGTCATCGTCATCGCGGGCCGCGACAAGGGAAAGCGCGGTGACGTCACGCGCACCGTCGGCGCCGACTACGTGCTTGTCGCCGGCGTCAACCAGGTCAAGAAGCACTCGCGGCCGAACCCGATGAAGAACCAGCCCGGCGGCATCGTCACCAAGGAAGTGCCGATCCACGTCTCGAACGTTGCGATCTGGAACCCGGTGACACGGAAAGCGGACCGCATCGGCTTCCGGACGCTGGAGGACGGCCGCAAGGTCCGCTTCTTCAAGTCGGACGGCGAAATGATCGGAGTCTGACATGGCGCGCCTGAAGGAGATCTACAAGAAGGAGGTCGTACCGGCGCTGATCAAGCAGTTCGGCTACAAGTCGACGATGCAGGTACCGCGCCTGACGAAGATCGTGCTCAACATGGGCGTGGGCGAAGCGGTCGCCGACAAGAAGATTCTGGAGAACGCGGTTGGCGACATGATCAAGGTCTCCGGTCAGAAGCCCGTGATCACCAAGGCGAAGAAGTCGATCGCCGTGTGGAAGATCCGCACCGGCTACCCGATTGGCTGCATGGTGACGCTGCGGCAGGACCGGATGTACGAATTCCTCGACCGGCTGGTGTCGATCGCCCTGCCGCGCGTCCGCGACTTCCGCGGCGTGTCGGCCCGTTCTTTCGACGGTCGCGGCAACTTCAACCTTGGCGTCAAGGAGCAGATCATTTTTCCGGAAATCGACTACGACAAGATCGACGCGCTCCGCGGCATGAACATCACGATCGCGACGACTGCGAAGACCGACGCCGAAGCGAGGGCGCTGCTCGCCGCGTTCAGATTCCCGTTCAAGAACTGAGGACGCCATGGCGAAGACGGCTGTTATCAACCGTGACCGGAAACGCCGCCTGACGGTGAAGCGATACGCCAAGAGGCGTGCCGAGCTGCTGGCGATCATGGGCAACGCCAAGTTTTCCGATGAGGAGCGGCTGGCGGCGCGGCGCAGGCTCGAGCAGCTGCCGCGCGACTCGAGCGCGACGCGGTTACGCAACCGGTGCAGGCTCACCGGCCGACCGCGCGGCGTGTACAGCAAGTTCGGGCTCGGGCGCAACAAGCTGCGTGAAATCGCGATGCGCGGCGAGATCCCGGGCGTCGTCAAGGCGAGCTGGTGATGGCGTGCGATTCCACACCCTCACCCCTAGCCCCTCTCCCGCTTGCGCAGGAGAGGGGAACTTCGTGCGCGCCTGCGGCGCGTAATTCGGATTGAGGTGACACATGAGCATGACTGATCCGATCGCCGACATGCTGACGCGCATCCGCAATGCGCAGCTCGCGGAGAAGGCCACCGTGCAGATGCCGACATCGAAGGTCAAGGTGGCCATCGCCAAGGTGCTGAAGGATGAGGGCTATATCGAGGGCTTCGCCGTCGTCGGCGAGCCAAGCCGGCCGCAGCTGGAGATCGCGTTGAAGTATTACGCCGGTCGCCCGGTCATCGAGAAGATCGAGCGAGTTTCCAAGCCGGGATTGCGCATTTACAAGGGCAAAGACGATATCCCGCGCGTCATGAACGGACTCGGAATCGCGATCGTTTCGACCTCGCGCGGTCTCATGACCGACCGCAAGGCGCGCGCCACCGGCGTTGGTGGCGAAGTGATCTGCATCGTCGCCTGACGGAAAAGACGACCATGTCGCGCATCGGAAACAGCCCAATCAAGCTGCCACCCAAGGTCGAGGTGACCCTGGCGGGAGGCGAGATTTCCGTCAAGGGTCCGCTCGGTTCACTGTCGCAGCGGTTCGGTGAAGGCCTCTCGATCGAGCAGAACGGCGATACGCTCACGGTCCAGGCCGCCAACGCGGAAGTCAATGCGATGCACGGCACGGTACGCGCGCTGGTTGCCAACATGGTCAGGGGCGTCACCGCCGGCTACGAGAAGAGGCTCACGCTCGTCGGTGTCGGTTACCGCGCGCAGGCCGCGGGCGACAAGCTCAATTTGTCGCTCGGCTTCTCGCACCCCGTCGTGCACAGGATGCCGAAAGGCGTCAAGGTCGAGACGCCGTTGCAGACCGAAATCGTCATCAAGGGCGTCGACAAGCAGCAGGTCGGCCAGGTCGCGGCGGAGATCCGCGCCTACCGTCCGCCGGAGCCGTACAAGGGGAAGGGTGTGCGCTACGCCAATGAACAGGTAACGCTCAAGGAAACGAAGAAGAAGTAATCGCCGCGAAGCAACGACGGATATCGGAGATTCGGACCATGAACACGAAGGACGCTCGTGCCCGCCGCAGCCGCAAGACCCGGCTGCGCATCGCCGAGCAGCGCGCGCACCGGCTGGTCGTCGGCCGGTCGAGCAATCATATTTACGCGCAGATCATCGCGCCGTCGGGAGACCGGGTGCTCGTCAGCGCCTCGACGCTCGAGGCCGACGTGCGCAAGGATCTCAAGAACGGCGGCAATCGCGCGGCCGCGACGGTGGTCGGCAAGCGCATCGCCGCGAAGGCGAAGGCCGCGGGCATCGAGGCAGTCGCGTTTGACCGCTCGGGATTCAAATATCACGGCCGCGTGAAGGCGCTGGCCGAGGCTGCCCGCGAAGGCGGTCTGAAGTTCTAGCGCCACATAACGGACGAGATCGAACATGGCAAAGCCAATGGGCAGGCAGCAGAACCGGCAGCAGCAGGACGATCGGGGCGATGGGCTGCGCGAGAAGATGATCAGCATCAACCGCGTGACGAAGGTGGTGAAGGGCGGACGCATCCTGGCTTTCGCCGCGCTGACGGTCGTCGGCGACGGGGACGGGCGGGTCGGCATGGGCAAGGGGAAGGCCAAGGAAGTCCCGGTCGCGGTTCAGAAGGCGATGGAAGAGGCGCGCCGCAGGATGATCAAGGTGCGGTTGAAAAGCGGCTCGCTGCATCACGCGGTTCAGGGACGCCACGGCGCGACCCGGGTTTTCATGCAGCCCGCGTCGGAAGGTACCGGCATCATCGCCGGGGGGCCGATGCGCGCGGTTTTCGAAGTCGTGGGGGTAACCAACATCCTCGCCAAGTGCCACGGGCCCACCAACCCGTACAACGTCGTCCGGGCGACGCTCAACGCCCTGCAGAACGGCAATGCGCCGGCGGACATCGCCGGCAAGCGCGGCATGACCGTCGAGCAGCTGACGGAGGCTTGAAATCGTGGCGGCGGACAAGCAACTGGGAAAACTGAGGATCACGCTCATCAAGGGCCTGCGCGGCAAGAAAGACGACCATCGCGCGACCGTGCGCGGCCTGGGTCTGAAATGGCGCAGCCACACGGTCGAGCGCGAAGACACGCCGGAGGTGCGCGGCATGATCAACAAGGTGCGCTACATGCTGACCGTCACCGAGGGCGGCAGCGGGCAAGGCTGACGGACAAGGACAACGCTTAGGACAGTGCAATGCGAATGAACACGATCAAGCCGGCCGCCGGCAGCAACAAGGCCCGACGCCGCGTCGGACGCGGCAGCGGTAGCGGCTTGGGCAAGACAGCCGGACGCGGCAGCAAGGGCCAGAGGTCACGCGCGGGAGGCTTCCACAAGGTCGGCTTCGAAGGCGGCCAAATGCCGCTTCAGCGCCGCCTGCCGAAGCGCGGCTTCAAGTCGCATCTTTCCAAGGATACCGCCGAGGTACGTCTGTCGGATCTCGCCAAGCTGCCGATCGCCGACATCGATATCCTGGCGCTGAAGGCCGCAGGACTGGTGCCGGCGGCCGCGAAGACGGCGAAGGTGATAAAGACCGGCAAGCTCGAGAAGGCGGTGAAGCTCTCCGGTCTGGCGACGACCAAGGGCGCGCGCGCAGCCATCGAGGCGGCGGGCGGCAGCATCGCGGATCAGCCCGGCAAGGCTGCAACCTGAGGGACCAACGTTGGCTACGATCAATCCGGCGCAGAAGAGCGGCACCAAGTACGGCGATCTGAAGAAGCGCCTGCTGTTCCTGCTCGGGGCGCTCGTCGTCTACCGGATCGGGACGCATATCCCGGTGCCGGGAATCAACGCGTCGGTGCTCGACGAGTTGTTCAAAGGGCAGCAGGGCGGCATCCTCGGGCTGTTCAACGTATTTTCGGGCGGCGCGCTGTCGCGCTTCTCGATTTTCGCGCTGGGCATCATGCCCTATATTTCGGCGTCGATCATCATGCAGCTCTGCACGGTGGTCGTGCCCACGCTCGAGGCGCTGAAAAAGGAAGGCGAAGCGGGACGGCGCAAGATCACGCAATACACGCGCTACGCGACGCTCGGACTTTCGTTCTTCCAGGGCCTCGGCATCTCGATCGCGCTCGAGCAGCAAGCCGGCCTCGTGATGGAGCCCGGGATCGCGTTCCGGCTGATCTCGGCGGTGACGCTGGTGACGGGGACGATGTTCCTGATGTGGCTCGGCGAGCAGATCACCGAGCGGGGCTTGGGCAACGGCATCTCGCTGATCATTTTCAGCGGCATCGCGGCCGGCCTGCCGCGCGCGATCGGCCAGACGCTCGAGCAGGTCAATACCGGCGCGTATTCGGTGCTGCTGGTCGTCGGCATCGCCGCGCTGGTCGTAGTGGTGACCGCCTTCGTGGTGTTCGTCGAGCGGGCATTGCGCAAGATCCAGGTGAACTACGCCAAGCGACAGGTCGGCAACCGGGTCTACGCGGGCCAGCAATCGTTCCTGCCGCTCAAGCTCAACATGGCGGGGGTGATCCCGCCGATATTCGCGTCCTCGATCATCCTGTTTCCGGCGACGATCGCCCAGTGGTTCGGCTCGAGCGAGACCACGATCTGGCTGCGCGACCTCGCGGCGACGCTTGCGCCCGGCCAGCCGGTGCACGAGATCCTTTACGCGGCGGCGATCATCTTCTTCTGCTTCTTCTACACGGCGTTGCAGTACAACCCCAAGGATACCGCGGAGAACCTGAAAAAGAGCGGGGCGTTCATTCCGGGATATCGCCCCGGAGATCAGACGGCGAAATATATCGAAAAGATCACGCTGCGCCTCACGTTGATCGGCTCGATGTACCTCGTGGTCGTGTGCTTCATCCCGAATTTCCTGATTGCATGGAAGAACGTGCCGTTCTACTTCGGCGGTACGTCGCTCCTGATCATCGTGGTCGTGACGATGGATTTCATGACACAGGTGCAGGCCTATCTGATGTCACAGCAGTACGAGAGTCTGCTCAAGAAGGCGAACTTCAAGGGCGGGCTCCCGACACGATGAGGAACATCACGCGAGCGTGTGGCCGGCCACTTGCCCTTCTGCCGACAGCGGGCGCGCGGAAATGGAGCGAGCCGCTCCGCGGTTGATTGACGAATGGCGAAGGAAGAGACGATACAGATGCAGGGAGAGGTCCTGGAAACGTTGCCCAATGCGACGTTCCGGGTGAAGCTGGAGAACGGCCACGTCGTACTCGGTCATATCTCCGGGAAGATGCGGATGCACTACATCAAGATATTGCCGGGGGACAAGGTGACGGTGGATCTGACGCCGTACGATCTGTCCCGGGCGCGGATCATTTTCCGCGCGAAGTAGCGTCGAAGCGAGGCTGACATGAAGGTATTGGCATCGGTGAAAAAGATCTGCCGCAACTGCAAGATCATCCGGCGCAGTGGCGTCGTGCGGGTGATCTGCACGAACCCGCGCCACAAGCAGCGGCAGGGTTAATGGTTTGAACCGGACTAAAGGCTAACGAAATGGCCCGCATTGCAGGCGTCAACATTCCGAATCACCAGCACGCCGAGATCGCGTTGATGGCGATCTACGGCATTGGCCGCGCACGAGCGCGTTTGATCTGCGACGCCGGCGGCGTAAAGCACTCGACCAAGATCAAGGATCTCTCCGATGCGCAGATGGACAAGCTGCGCGAGCTCGTCGGCCGGTACACCGTCGAGGGCGATCTGCGCCGCGAGGTGACCATGAGCATCAAGCGCCTCATGGATCTCGGTTGTTACCGCGGCGTGCGGCACCGCAAGGGACTGCCGGTGCGCGGTCAGCGGACGCGGACCAACGCGCGCACGCGCAAGGGGCCACGCAAGGCCAAGCAGATCGCGCTCAACAAGCCGGCTACGGCAAAGACCTGATAGGAACGAACGATGGCACAGCAACCCTCCAAGCCCACCGCGGCGGCGCGTGTCCGCAAGAAGGTCAAGAAAAGCGTATCCGAAGGGATCGCGCACATTCACGCGTCGTTCAACAACACGATCATCACGATCACCGACCGGCAGGGCAACGCGCTGTCGTGGGCGACTTCGGGCGGCGCCGGGTTCAAGGGTTCGCGCAAGTCGACGCCGTTCGCGGCGCAGGTTG
>JALYSM010000167.1 GCA_030854785.1 Pseudomonadota bacterium | reverse complement strand
ACGCCGTTCTTTCCGGGGTATCGGCCGCAGTTTTATTTCCGGACGACGGATGTGACGGGCAGTGTGGAGTTGCCGGCGGGCACGGAGATGGTGATGCCTGGGGACAACACGCAGATGACGGTGACCTTGATTGCGCCCATTGCGATGGAGGAGGGGTTGCGTTTTGCGATTCGCGAGGGTGGGCGCACCGTGGGCGCCGGCGTCGTGGCCAAGGTGGTCGAATAGTGTCGGAGGAATAGGCCAGTAGCTCAATTGGCAGAGCGGCGGTCTCCAAAACCGCAGGTTGGGGGTTCGATTCCCTCCTGGCCTGCCAGCCGAGGGGCGGCAACCGGGTGGCCGGTGAATGCGGGCAAACGAGGGTAACCGGGGAAGAACGGCGGGGAATGGGCGACAAGATCAAGATGACACTTGCGGTCGCGCTGGTGATCGTTGGAGTGTGGGGCTATTACCACTTCAGCGATCTGGCAGTCGTGCTGCGCGTGCTGATGGTGCTGGGCGGGCTGATCGGTGCGGCCGCGGTGGCGTGGTTCACCGCGCCCGGCAAGGAGCTTTTCGCCTTCGGTCAGGAAGCCTGGCTGGAAGCGGGAAAAGTCTCGTGGCCGACACGAAAGGAAACGATCCAGACCACGCTGGTCGTGTTCGCTTTCGTCGTCGTCATGGCGCTGGTTTTGTTCGCCATCGATTCGACGCTGGCGTGGCTGGTCAAGCTCGTGACCGGGCGGGGTGAAGGATGAGCGACAAGAAGTGGTTCGTCGTCCACGCTTACTCGGGGTTCGAGAAGAGCGTCCTGCGCGCGCTGACCGAGCGGATCAAGCGTTCGGGCATGGCCGAGCAGTTCGGCCAGATCCTCGTACCGGTGGAAGAAGTGGTCGAGATGAAGAATGGCGCAAAAGCGATCTCGGAGCGCAAGTTCTTTCCCGGCTACGTGCTGGTCGAGATGGAGATGACCGACGACACCTGGCATCTCGTGAAGAGCACGCCGAAGGTGACGGGATTCGTCGGCGGCACGGCCAACAAGCCGACGCCGATATCGCAGAAAGAAGTCGATGCGATTCTGCAGCAAGTGCAGGAGGGCGTCGAGAAACCGCGGCCCAAAGTCCTGTTCGAGATGGGCGAGGCGGTGCGCGTAAAGGAAGGACCGTTCACCGACTTCCACGGCAATGTAGAGGACGTGAACTACGAGAAGAGCAAGCTGCGGGTGTCGGTCACGATCTTCGGACGGTCGACGCCGGTGGAGTTGGACTTCAGCCAGGTTGAAAAAGCATGAGTTCGTCGTCCCCACGAGCGCGGGGACCCAGCGGCTTTCGTAACGACACTGGATTCCCGCTTGCGCGGGAATGACGGCGAGATGACGCGGGGAGGGCGCGAAGCGTCCGACTGAACCCGCACAGGAGCGATAGATGGCGAAGAAAGTAATCGGCTTCATCAAGCTGCAAGTGCCGGCGGGCAAGGCGAACCCGAGCCCGCCGATCGGGCCCGCGCTCGGCCAGCGCGGACTGAACATCATGGAATTCTGCAAGGCATTCAACGCGCAGACGCAGAAAATGGAGCCCGGATTGCCGATCCCGGTGGTCATCACCGCGTACGCGGACAAGAGCTTCAGCTTCGTGATGAAAACGCCGCCCGCGACGGTACTGATTCTGAAGGCGGCGAAGGTCGAAAAGGGCAGCGGCAAGCCGCATACGGACAAAGTCGGCAAGCTCACGCGGGCGCAGGCCGAGGAAATCGCAAAAATGAAAACGCCCGATCTCACCGCTGCGGATCTCGACGCCGCGGTGCGAACGATCGCCGGCAGCGCCCGGAGCATTGGCATCGTTGTCGAAGGGGTGAAGTGACCATGACCGCCGAACAGAAGCTGCCCAAGCTGTCGAAACGGATGAAAGCGATCCGCACCAAGGTGGACCGCAGCAAGGCCTATCCGGTCGACGACGCGTTGAAGCTCGTCAAGGAAACCGCTGCGGCGAAATTCGACGAATCGGTCGACATCGCGGTCAACCTGGGCGTCGACCCCAAGAAGTCGGACCAGACGGTGCGGGGCTCGGTCGTCCTGCCGGCGGGCATCGGCAAAAAGGTGCGCGTCGCGGTATTCGCGCAGGGCGACAAGGCGAAGGCCGCCACGGAGGCCGGCGCCGACATCGTCGGTTTCGACGACCTCGCCGCCAAGGTCAAGGAAGGGTTCATGGACTTCGATGTCGTCATCGCGACGCCGGATGCGATGAAGGTCGTCGGACAGCTCGGGCAGATCCTGGGGCCGCGCGGGCTCATGCCCAATCCAAAAGTCGGTACGGTATCGGCTGACGTCTCCACGGCGGTGAAGAACGCCAAGGCGGGGCAGGTGCAATATCGGACCGACAAGGCCGGTATCGTGCAATGCACGATCGGCCGGGCCTCGTTCACACCCGAGCAGCTCAAGACCAACTTCACTGCGCTGATCGACGCGCTGAACAAGGCAAGGCCCAAGGACACCAAGGGCGTGTACCTGAAGAAGATCAGCGTCTCGAGCACTATGGGTGCCGGGGTGCGAATCGACACCGCCGGCTTGTCGCAACACGTGCAGGCGCATTAGTGAATAAAGTTAGCGCGAAAAGCTTGGGGCGGCCCGTAGCTTTCGCGAAGTAAAGGCAACAGCGAAACGAATTTGAGGGAGTGTCGCGCGGCAGGCCGTCAAAGACCGCAGGAGCCTTAGGGCTTAATCGCCGGCAGTTTGCGGTGTCCTGCGCAGATGGTGCCCCGAAGACAGGATGAAGAGCTCCTGACGTAAGGTCACCGGGAGCGCGAGCCGGAAGGTCGGCGAGCGAGAGCAGTGATACGGAGGTAGACCTTGAGTCTTAATCTGGAACAGAAGCAGGCGGTAGTCGCGGAAGTCGCGAAGCAGGTCTCGGGCGCTCAGGCCATCGTCATGGTCGAGAACCGAGGCATGGCTGTCGCCGACATGACTCGGCTTCGCGCGAAGGCACGGGCTTCCGGCGTGTACTTTCGGGTGGTCAAGAACACCCTCGTACGTCGCGCGGTGGCCGAGACGCCGTTCGCTCCGCTGGCCGACCGCATGGTCGGCCCGCTGGCGTATGGCATCGGCGCCGATCCCGTCGCCGTGGCGAAGGTGCTGAACGACTTCGCCAAGGCCAACGAGAAGTTCGTGATCACGGGCGGTGCGATGCGCGGCCAGGTGATGTCCGCGAAGGAGATCGCCGCGCTGGCGGCGCTGCCTTCGCGGGAAGAGCTGATCGCCAGGCTGCTGGGCACGATGCAGGCGCCGATCGCCAAGTTCGTACGAACGCTCAACGAAGTGCCGGGCAAGTTCGTACGCACGCTGGCCGCCGTGCGCGATGCCAGGCCTGCAGCCTCGTAAACCTTCCCGCGCCTACCGAATTTCAACCTTACGGAATCAGGAGCAGATCATGGCTGTTGCACAAACGGAAATCCTCGACAAGATCGCGTCGATGACCGTCCTGGAGCTCTCCGAGCTCATCAAGGCGATGGAAGAGAAGTTCGGCGTTTCGGCCGCTGCCGCGGCGGTTGTCGCCGGACCGGCCGCGGGCGCCGCCGCCGCGGCGCCGGCCGCGGAAGAGCAGACCGAGTTCACCGTCGTGCTCGCCGCGATCGGCGACAACAAGGTAAACGTCATCAAGGGGGTGCGCGAGCTCACTGGGTTGGGCCTCAAGGAAGCCAAGGACCTGGTCGACGGCGCGCCGAAGCCGGTCAAGGAAGGCATCAACAAGGCCGACGCTGAAGCGGCGAAGAAAAAACTGGAAGACGCCGGCGCGAAGGTCGAGGTGAAATAGCGCGAGCGAGCACGTTGCAATGAATGCGGCGGCCCGGCAACGAGCCGTCGCCTTCGGACCGGGCGGCGCCACGGCGCCGCAGAGGCCGAAGACAAGCGAACGCGGCGGCTTGAGAAAGCGCAAGTCGCCCTCAAATTAGTTTGCTTGTCTTTGTCTTCTGACCCGACAGCAGAGGACAGGTTTGGTCGGACGGTGCAGCTATAGGCAGTACGCGCCGTCGTCCGCCAGAGGCTGGTAGTGGCCAGCCACCATCCCAAGGGGGACGCAATGTCCCCGGCGAGTCGATGAATGACTGGCGCGCTAACGCGGCGCGTCCTCGAGAAAGCCGGAGAGGTCAAGATCCATGACTCAGTACTCGTTTACCGAGAAAAAACGCATCCGCAAGAGCTTCGCCAAGCGCGCAAGCGTCCTGCCGGTACCGTTCCTGTTGGAAACCCAACTCGCATCGTACCGGGCGTTCCTGCAGGCGCTGACGGCGCTCGACGCGCGCAAGAATGAAGGCCTGCAGGCCGCGTTCACGTCGATCTTCCCGATCTCCAGCCACTCGGGCAACGCCCGGCTGGAATTCGTCGGCTATTCGTTGCTGCCGCCGGCGTTCGACGTCACCGAATGCCAGCAGCGCGGGTTGACGTACTGCTCGGCGCTGCGCGCCAGGGTGCGGCTGATCATCATGGACAAGGAAGCGCCCAAGGAGACGGTGAAGGAAGTCAAGGAGCAGGAAGTCTACATGGGCGAGATTCCGCTCATGACCAACAACGGCTCGTTCATCATCAACGGCACCGAACGGGTCATCGTGTCGCAGCTGCACCGCAGTCCGGGGGTGTTCTTCGAGCACGATCGCGGCAAGACGCATTCGTCGGGCAAGCTTCTGTTCTCGGCCCGCGTGATCCCCTATCGCGGTTCGTGGCTCGATTTCGAGTTCGACCCGAAAGATTACCTCTACTTCCGCGTCGACCGCCGCCGCAAGATGCCGGTGACCACGCTGCTGAAGGCAATCGGGCTCACCAACGAGCACATCCTCAAGCGGTTTTTTGACTTCGACGCTTTCCATCTGTCCAAGAAGGGCTCGCAGATGGACCTGGTGCCCGAGCGCCTGCGCAGCGAGGTCGCCAAGTTCGATCTCGTGGGCAAGGACGGCAAGGTTCTGGTGCAGAAGGACAAGCGGATCACGGCGCGCCACATTCGCGAGCTGGGCGACGCGGGCATCAAGAAGATCGCCGTACCGAACGACTACATCGTTGGCCGCACACTGGCCGAGAACGTCGTCAGCAAAGATACGGGCGAGATCCTCGCCTCGGCCAATGACGAGGTCACCGACGATCTGCTCGCGAAGCTCCTCGATGCCGGGGTGGCCAAAATCCATACGATCTACGTCAACGACCTCGATCATGGGCCGTACATCTCGCAGACGCTCAAGCTCGACGATACGCCGGACCAGACCGCGGCGAGGATCGCGATCTATCGCATGATGCGACCCGGCGAGCCCCCGACCGAGGATGCGGTGGAGGCGCTGTTCCACGGCCTGTTCTTCTCCGAAGAGCGCTACGACCTGTCGCCGGTCGGACGCATGAAGTTCAATCGGCGCGTCGGCCGCACCGAGCTGACCGGTTCCGGGACGCTTACCAACGACGACATCATCGCGGTCATCCGCATCCTGGTCGAGTTGCGCAACGGCCGCGGCGAGATCGACGACATCGACCATCTTGGCAACCGGCGCGTGCGCTCGGTGGGCGAGCTGGCCGAAAACCAGTTCCGCTCCGGCCTGGTGCGCGTCGAGCGCGCGGTCAAGGAGCGCCTCGGCCAGGCCGAAAGCGAGAACCTGCTGCCGCACGACCTGATCAACGCCAAGCCGATTTCGGCCGCGATCAAGGAGTTCTTCGGCTCGTCGCAACTGTCCCAATTCATGGACCAGACCAATCCGCTGTCCGAGATCACGCACAAGCGACGTGTCTCGGCGCTCGGGCCCGGCGGGCTCACGCGCGAGCGGGCGGGCTTCGAAGTCCGGGACGTGCACCCGACGCACTACGGTCGCGTATGCCCGATCGAAACGCCGGAAGGCCCGAACATCGGCCTGATCAACTCGCTGGCGCTCTACGCGCGCACGAACGAATACGGATTCCTCGAGACGCCGTACCGCAAGGTTGTGCACGGCAAGGTCACCGACGAGATCCACTATCTGTCGGCGATCGAGGAAGGCCAGTACGTGATCGCGCAGGCGAACGCGCAGCTCGACAAGGCCGGCCGGCTGAAGGACGAGCTGGTCTCTTGACGCTCTCGCAACGAGTTCATGCTCTCGACCGCGGACAAGGTCCAGTTCATGGACGTGGCGCCGGCGCAGATCGTCTCGGTCGCCGCTTCGCTGATCCCGTTCCTGGAGCACGACGACGCCAACCGGGCGCTGATGGGATCGAACATGCAGCGCCAGGCCGTACCCTGCCTGCGCGCCGAGAAGCCGCTGGTCGGCACCGGCGTCGAGCGCACTGCGGCGGTAGACTCGGGCACTGCGGTGCTGGCGCGCCGTGGCGGCAAGGTCGACTACGTCGACGCCAACCGCATGGTCGTGCGCGTGCACGACACCGAAACCGCGGCCGGCGAGGTCGGGGTCGACATCTACAACCTGACCAAATACACGCGCAGCAACCAGAACACCAACATCAACCAGCGGCCGCTGGTCAAGGTCGGCGACGTGATCGCCAAGAGCGACGTCATCGCCGACGGCGCATCGACCGACATGGGCGAGCTTGCCCTTGGCCAGAACATGCTGGTCGCGTTCATGCCCTGGAACGGCTTCAATTACGAAGACTCGATCCTGATCAGCGAACGCGTCGTTGGCGACGACCGCTACACGTCGATTCACATCGAGGAGCTGTCGGTGGTCGCGCGCGACACCAAGCTCGGTCCCGAGGAAATCACCCGGGACATCTCGAGCCTGGGCGAGGCGCAGCTGGGCCGGCTCGACGAGTCGGGCATCGTCTACATCGGCGCCGAAGTCGAGGCGGGTGACGTGCTCGTCGGCAAGGTGACGCCGAAAGGCGAGACCCAACTGACGCCCGAAGAGAAGCTGCTGCGGGCGATTTTCGGCGAAAAGGCTTCCGACGTGAAGGATACGTCCTTGCGCGTGCCGTCCGGTATCTCGGGCACCGTGATCGACGTGCAGGTCTTCACCCGCGAAGGCATCGAGCGCGACAAACGCGCGGCGCAGATCATCGACGACGACCTCAAGGGCTACCGCAAGGACCTGAACGACCAGCTCCGTATCGTCGAGAACGATGCGTTCGCGCGCATCGAAAAACTCTTGCTCGGCAAGACCGCGAACGGCGGCCCGAAACGTCTGGCCAAAGGCTCGCGCCTCACCAAGGATTATCTGGAGGGCGTCAACCGCCACGACTGGTTCGACATTCGGCTCGCCAACGAGGAGGCCGCGCGCCAGCTCGAGGCGATGAAGGAATCGCTCGCGCAGACGCGCGTGCTGTTCGATCAGATGTTCGAGCAGAAGAAGAAAAAGCTCACGCAAGGCGACGAGCTGCCGCCGGGCGTGCAGAAGATGGTCAAGGTGTACGTCGCGGTCAAGCGCCGGCTGCAACCCGGCGACAAGATGGCCGGCCGGCATGGCAACAAGGGTGTCGTCTCCAAGATCGTCCCGGTAGAGGACATGCCATACATGGCCGACGGCACGCCGGTCGATATCGTGCTGAATCCGCTCGGCGTGCCGTCACGCATGAACGTAGGCCAGATCCTCGAAGTGCACCTCGGATGGGCGGCCAAGGGGCTCGGTCAGCGCATCGGCGAGATGCTCAAGGCACAGGCCAATGCGGCCGAAGTGCGCAAGTTCCTCAACAAGATCTACAACGGGACGGGCAAGCTCGAAGCGATCGATTCGCTCGACGACGGCGAGGCGATGCAGCTCGCCGAGAATCTCAAGGACGGCGTGCCGTTCGCAACGCCTGTCTTCGACGGCGCGACCGAAGCCGAGATCAAGGACATGCTCGATCTCGCCGGGCTGCCGCGCAGCGGCCAGATCACGCTCTACGACGGCCGCACCGGGGAGGCATTCGACCGCCCCGTCACGGTGGGCTACATGCACGTGCTCAAACTGCACCACTTGGTCGATGACAAGATGCACGCGCGCTCGACTGGTCCCTACAGCCTGGTTACGC
This sequence comes from Pseudomonadota bacterium, assembly GCA_030854785.1. Classification (GTDB taxonomy): domain Bacteria; phylum Pseudomonadota; class Gammaproteobacteria; order Burkholderiales; family Casimicrobiaceae; genus PALSA-1003. Next base: position 667 of record JALYSM010000167.1, on the reverse strand, counting down.
AGCAGCCGCTGGGCGGCAAGGCGCAATTCGGCGGGCAGCGCTTCGGCGAAATGGAAGTCTGGGCGCTCGAGGCGTACGGCGCCTCTTACACGCTGCAGGAGATGCTCACGGTCAAGTCCGACGACGTCAACGGGCGGACGAAGGTTTACGAAAACATCGTCAAGGGCGAGCACAAGATCGAGGCCGGGATGCCGGAATCGTTCAACGTGCTGGTGAAGGAAATCCGCTCGCTGGCGATCGATATCGATCTGGAACGCTACTGACGCGGCCGTTGCGATTGATTTCTAAAGACACGGTCGAAACGGAATATTCGGGAGTAACGACGCATGAAAGCACTACTCGATCTGTTCAAACAGGTAACGCAGGAAGAGGAATTCGACGCGATCAAGACGGGCTTGGCCTCGCCCGAGAAGATCCGCTCGTGGTCGTACGGCGAGGTGAAGAAGCCGGAGACGATCAACTACCGTACGTTCAAGCCCGAGCGCGACGGCCTGTTCTGCGCCAAGATCTTCGGGCCGGTCAAGGACTACGAGTGCCTGAGCGGCAAGTACAAGCGTCTGAAGCATCGCGGGGTGATCTGCGAGAAGTGCGGCGTCGAGGTCACGCTGACCAAGGTTCGGCGCGAGCGTATGGGGCATATCGAGCTGGCGTCGCCCGCCGCGCACAT
>JALYSM010000164.1 GCA_030854785.1 Pseudomonadota bacterium | reverse complement strand
TGCACACGGAGCTGCCGACCGGTTTGGGAGCGGGCGCGGCCAAGGAGCCATGAGCGTCGCAGGGCCGCCCCAAGGCGCGAATTGCTCCCCCTTTGGGGGCAGCGCAGCGGCCGAATTGGCCAATGAGGCCGCAAGCGTGGGGGTACACCCATGACCGAGGAGCGCGGCTCCGGCGGCAAACGAAGGCCCGCAACTGAGGTCGCGCACCTCGGGCGCGACCCGCGGCAGCACCTTGGCGCGGTCAATACGCCGGTCTATCGCGCGACGACGATCCTGTTCGATACCGTCGCCGAGCTCGAGGCCGCCGAGCGCGGAGAATACCCCGGCATCACGTACGGCCTGCACGGCTTGCCGACGGTCACCGACTTGCAGGCCGCGATGGCCCAGCTCGAAGGCGGGTACGCGGGGCTCGCCGTGCCGTCGGGCCTCGCCGCCATCACGCTAGCGCTGCTCGGCACGACGCGGGCCGGCGATCACGTCTTGATCACCGACGCAGTGTATGGGCCGACGCGGCGCTTCTGCGACAACCAGCTCAAACGCTTGGGCATCGAGGTGAGCTACTACGATCCGCTGGCAGGCGCCGCCATCGAGCGCGAGTTCCGATCGAATACGCGCCTTGTTTTCACCGAATCGCCTGGCTCGCTCACGTTCGAAGTGCAGGACGTGCCGGCGATCGCCGAAGTCGTGCACGCCAAAGGCGCCCTCGTGCTGCTCGACAATACGTGGGCCACACCACTGGGTTTTCCCGCGTTCGCGCGCGGTGCCGACATCGCGCTCCACGCCGGCACCAAGTATCTCGGCGGCCACTCGGATGTCCTGGTCGGCCTCATCACCTGCACCGAGGCAACGTTCCCGGCATTGCACCGGTTGTGGACCGACATGGGCGTCGCGGTGAGCAGCGATGATGCCTTTCTGGCGTTGCGCGGATTGCGCACGCTTGCGGTTCGATTGGAGCGGCATGCGCAGAGCGCGCTCACGATCGCGCAGTGGCTGCGCGAGCGGCCCGAGGTCGACGAGGTAATCTTTCCGGCGCTCCCGGGATCGCGCGGCCATGAGTTGTGGCAGCGCGACTTCACCGGCGCATGCGGGCTATTCGGTGTGGTTCTGAAACCCGTTGCCAAGGCGCGCGTCGACGCGATGCTCGACGGCCTGCGGCTGTTCAAGATGGGCTGGAGCTGGGGCGGCTTCGAAAGCCTGATCATTCCCGCCAACGTCGAGCGCGCGAAGCGCACGATCCGCTGGCACGCCGGCGGGCCGTACTTGCGCTTGCACGTCGGGTTGGAAAGCGTCGACGATCTGATCGCGGATCTCGCCGACGGCCTCGCCCGTTTGCGCGGGTGAGCACGACGCGGGCGCAATGCTCCCGAAAAAATGCGCCCGGCGCTCTCCTGCGTAATCGTTGTTTAAACATTCCGCCGCCAGGAACCATGCCATGATCGTCAAGCAGATATGGACCGCCAATGCCTACCGCAATTTCAACTACCTCATCGCGTGTAGCGAGACTGGCGAGGCACTTGCCATCGACCCCTTGGATCACGAAAAGTGTTTGAGGGTCGCCAAGGAAGAGGGCTGGAACATTACCCAGATCCTGAACACTCATGAACACCGCGACCATACCGGCGGGAACGAGGCGATGGTCCGGGAAACCGGCGCCAAGATCCTGGCGCACAAGAATGCCAGAGACAAAATCCCCGATATGGCACGAGGCTTGGGAGCGGGGGACGTCATCAAGGTGGGCAAGACCGTGGAACTCGAGTCGCTCGACACGCCCGGCCACACCATGAGTCACGTGTGCTTGCTGTCGCACACCGAGCAGCCGGCACTCTTCTGCGGGGACACGCTGTTCAACGCCGGCGCCGGCAATTGCCACCATGGCGGTCATCCGGCGGAGCTGTACAAGACGTTTGCCGAGCAGCTCGCCAAGCTGCCCCTGTCGACATTGATTTATCCCGGCCACGATTACATCGAAAACAATCTGCGTTTCACGCAGAATCGCGAACCCGACAACAAGGATGCGCAAGAGATGCTCGACAGGCTCACGGGTCAGGATCCCAATAGCGCCTACGTCTCGACGCTCGAGGTCGAGCGGCAGATCAACACCTTCTTTCGCCTGACCAGTCCCAGGGTGATCGCAAAATTGCGCGAAGCCTTCCCCGAACTGCCCGAGCAGCCTGACCAGCGCACCGTGTTCCTGAAGCTCCGCGAGCTGCGGAACCAATGGTGAACCGTGCGTACGTTGTCGATATCGATGCGTGGCGAAAGCCGCTCCAACGGTCCCGTCGGGTAAACTGTGCCAATTGCCTTCCAGCCGAAGTGAATAATGATCAGACGCCAGCGTCGAACCCGCGCCTGTCTCGCAAGCCTGTCGCCATAGCGGGCGTCATATCGGGCTGCAGATGCAGCGCAAACTGACCGCGATACTTTCGGCCGACGTCGCCGACTTTAGCGCTTTGATGGAGGCCGACGAGGCGGGGACGCTCGAGAGCCTCAAAGTCAACCGAAGCCGGGTCTTCGATCCCTGCGTTGCCGCCCACGGCGGGCGCCTGGTCAAGCTCATGGGCGACGGTGCGCTCGTCGAATTCGCGAGCGTCATCGCGGCCGTCAATTGCGCACTTGCGATCCAGGAGGCGACGGCGCACGCCGAAATGGAGCGCGCGGAAGCAAATCGCATCCGCTACCGCATCGGCATCAATCTTGGTGATGTCATCGTCGAAGGCGACGACATCTATGGCGAAGGCGTCAACGTCGCGGCGCGGTTGCAGGCGATAGCGCCTGTTGGCGGCATCGCGCTGTCTGCCACCGTCCGCGACCATGTCGTGGGGAAGGTGCCGTGCGTGTTCGAGGACTTGGGCGAGCACACGGTCAAGAACCTCCAGCGTCCGGTGCATGTCTTCGTCCTGCGCCCGGCCGGCGACGCGCCGGTCGACGACCGCAAGGCGGACGAGCAGCGGCGCGTGTCCATTTGCGTCCTCCCGTTCGCCAACATGAGCGGTGATCCGGAACAGGAATACTTCTCGGACGGCATCAGCGAGGACATCATCACCGACCTGAGCAAGGTCTCCGCACTTTGGGTCGCTGCGCGCAACACTGCCTTTTCGTTCAAGGGCAAGCACGTCGACGTGTCGCAGGTCGTGCGGCAGCTCAAGGTCGGCCACGTTCTGGAGGGCAGCGTGCGCAAGGCGGGCGGACGCGTGCGGATCACCGCGCAGCTGATCGACGGCGCCACGGGCGGTCACATCTGGGCCGAGCGCTACGACCGCGACTTGAACGACATCTTTGCGCTCCAGGACGAGATTTCTGAGGCTATCGTCACGGCCTTGAAGTTGAAGCTCCTGCCCGAAGAGAAAAAGGCGATCGAGCAACGGGGCACGACCAATGCCGAGGCCTACAAGCTCTACCTGATGGCGCGGCAATACAGCGTCACCGGCAACGTCGGCGACGCCCGTCGCGGCGAGGCGATCATTCGACTTTGCCAACGCGCCACCGAAATCGACCCGAACTATGCGCGACCGTGGGCGCTGATGGCCGGCGCTCAGGGGAACTTGCGATTTCACCATGCGAGGGAGAACGATGGCGGCCTCGCGGCAGCCGAACGCGCGATCGCGCTCGACGGCAATCTCGCGGAGGCCCACGCCGCCAGGGCGCGCGTCCTGACGCGGGATGCGCGCCACGACGAGGCGCGGCGCGAGATCGAGACGGCCCTTCGCCTGGATCCCGAATCCTACGAAGTGAACGCCGCGGCTGCGGGCCTGTGCTACGTGCAGCGTCGTTTTGGCGAGGCGATTCCCCACTACGATAAAGCGGCCACGGTCATGGAGAACGACTATGCGAACGCCGGCATGCTCTTCAGCTGCTACCAGGCAATCGGCGATGCGGAGGGCGCGGCGCGAGCGGCGCGACGCGCGCTCGAGCGCACCCAGAAGATCATCGCCCAGGATCCGGACAATGGATCCGCGATGAGCTTCGCGGTTGGCGCGCTCGCCGTGCTGGGCGAGACGGAGCGCGCGAAGGAATGGGCCGAGCGCGCCATGCTGCTCGATCCGGACAACGTGAACATGAAGTACAACTTCGCGTGCATGCTGGTCACCGATCTGCACGACTACGAGGCCGCGCTGGATCTGCTGGAACCGCTGTTCGAAAAACTGCGAATCGAAGTCCTACACTGGGTGAAGACCGATCCGGACCTCGATCCCATCCGCGACCATCCGCGCTTCAAGACGATGCTGGCGGCCGCCGAGGCGCGCCTGGCGCTCTCGCAGAGCAGTTGATGTTGAACCCTATCTCTGAGCGTGGCACCATGGCGGCCCGACCAAGGGTACCCGCGCTTCCGCGGCGTGTCATTTTCCCGAGGAGGTGCCATGAAGCTCTACTATCATCCGGTGTCGACGACGAGCCGGCCGGTTGTACTTTTTGCCACCGAGTCCGGCATCGAACTCGATTACGAGCTGGTCGATCTGTTCACTGGTGCTCAATACCAACTGGAATACGCGGCGATCAATCCGAGCCGGCAGGTGCCGGTGCTCGAGGATGGGGACTTCCGCCTGACGGAGAGCTCGGCGATCCTCAAGTATCTTGCCGAGAAGACAGGCTCTCCCGCGTATCCGTCGGATCTGCGCAAGCGCGCACGCGCCAACGAGCGGATGGATTGGCTCAACACGGGTTTTTACCGGGACTTTTCCTACGGATTTCTCTATCCGCAGATCTTTCCGTTCATGCGCCGGCCCGACGACAACGTGCAGGCGGGAACGGTCGCATGGGGCAAAGACAAGGCGTTGATCTGGCTCAAGGTGCTGGACGAAGACCTGATCGGCCCGCGAAGCGCGTTCCTCTGCGGCGATGACATCACGATTGCCGACTATTTCGGCGCGATGATGGTCCTCGGTGGCGAGGCGATCCGCTGCAACTTTGGCGCGTATCCGAACATCTCGCGCTGGCTCGGCAACATGAAGGGATTGAAGAGTTGGGCGAAAGTGAACGAGGCATTCTACAAGTACGTGGTCGACCCCAACAAGGACAAGGAATTCGTGCGGGTCTGACGCCTACCGGGTGCGGCGCCGCCAACGGAGATAAGCAATGATCAAGGGACTTCACCACAACGCGTATCGCTGTCGCGACTCGGAGGAGACGCGGCGGTTCTACGAGGATTTCCTGGGCCTGCCGCTTTCCGGCAGCCTCGACATCCGCGAGACGAAGAGCGTCCGCAAGACCGCGGTGCTGCATACGTTCTATCGGCTCGACGACGGCTCGTACCTTGCCTTCTTCGAGGCGCCCGACATGCCGTTCGAGTGGAAAGCGCAGCACGACTACGATCTGCAC
>JALYSM010000143.1 GCA_030854785.1 Pseudomonadota bacterium | reverse complement strand
GTACTACGGCGTCGCCTAGCTTCCTTTGCCGGGCGTTGGTGGCGGACACGCCGGACAACGTCGCGGCTCGCGACAACAGCGAGACTACGTTCGCGGGACGCGGCCGAGCAGGTGGAACTCGTCGTTGGGGCGCATCGCGATGAGATTCGCCATGCGGTTGGAGGGCGCGTAGAACGCGGCGATACCGCCGATGTCCCAGACGTCCTCGTCGGAAAAGCCGTGCGTGCGCAGCGCTTCGAAATCCGCGTCGACCAGCTCGGCCGAGCGCAACGCGACCTTGAGCGCGAATTCGAGCATCGCCTTCTGCCGCTCCGTAATCTCGGCCTCACGATAATTCACCGCGACCTGGTCGGCGACGTACGGATTCTTTGCATGGATGGGCAGGATCGCTCCGTGCGCGATGATGCAGTAGAGGCAGTCGTTGGCGCCCGAAGTGGCGACGACGATCATCTCGCGCTCGGCCTTCGTCAGCCCCGAATCCCGGAGCATGAGCGCGTCATGATAGGCAAAGAATGCGCGAAACTCGTCCGGCCGATGCGCGAGCGTGAGAAACACATTCGGAATGAATCCCGCCTTTTGCTGCACTTCGAGCATCTGCGCGCGGATGTCCTCGGGCAGGTCCGCAAGCGCAGGGACGGGATAGCGGCTGATGGCACCCGGGTTCACGACGGTCAGGGTTTCGGCGGCACGTAGCCGGATGCAACGTCGGCGCCGGTTCCGAAAAAGTGTCGCTCCATCTGCTCGGCGAGATACTTGCGCGCCCGCGGATCGGCCAGGCTCAGGCGGTTCTCGTTGACGAGCATCGTCTGGTGCTTCAACCATTGCGCCCACGCCTCCTTGGAGACGTTCTCGTAGATGCGCTTGCCGAGCTCGCCGGGATACGGCGGAAAGTCGAGGCCCTCGGCCTCGCGGCCGAGCTTGATGCAATGAATCATGCGCGCCATGAATGATCCTTGAGAAACAGACGAGACGCTGAAATTATCGCACGCCGGCCACGCTTTGATAGCCAGCCGTCTAGACGAGCTTCTTTTCGTACACCAGTGAGCGGCGCTGCCAGTTGTACAGGTCGCGTTTCTGCCTGGGAAGCCGGCTCGGGTCGCTTTCGACGAAGCCACGCTCGAGAAACCAGCCCGACGTGCGCGTCGTCAGGACGAACAGGCGCGTGAGCTTGAGCTTTTTTGCCCGCTGCTCGATCTCGTGCAGAAGGGCCTCGCCATACCCTTCGCGCTGGAAATCGGGATGCACGGCGAGCGCGGCCAGCTCGCCGGCGCGCTCCTCGGGAAATGCGTAGAGTGCCGCACAGCCGACGATCGCGCCGTCGTGCTCCGCGACGACGAAGCGCTCGATCTCCATTTCGAGCCGTTCGCGCGAGCGGCGGACGAGCACGCCTTCGGCCTCCAGCGGTTCGATGATCGACAGGATTCCGCCCGCATCGTCGATCGTCGCGCTGCGCAGATGCGCGAGCGGTGCGGCGGCGATCATCGTGCCCACGCCATCGCGGGTGAACAATTCGAGCAGCAACGCCCCGTCGCGATGCCGGCTGATAAGGTGCGCCCGCTTGACGCCGTTGTCGCAGGCGCGAATCGCGCACGGCAGGTAATGCAGGACGTCCGGCGGGAGCTTGGCGTGTCGGTCGAGCAGCGCTTCGGCCTCACGTGTCGATAGCTCCGTCAAAAGCTGCCTGCGGCCGTTGCGCACGCCTTCGGTTTCCATCAGAAAAATGAGCTTTTGCGCCGAAAGCCTCACCGCCACCTGTGTGGCCACCTCTTCGAGCGCCAGATTGAAGATTTCGCCGGTCGGCGAGTAGCCGAGCGGAGAGACGAGCACGAGGTCGCCGTCGTCAAGGCGCAGGCGCATGCCTTCGATGTCGACGCGGCGCACCTCGCCCGTCAGCCCCATGTCGATGCCGTCGACGATGCCCATCGGCTTGGCGGTGATGAAGTTGCCACCCACGACACGGATGCGCGCGCCCGCCATCGGCGAATTGGCGATCCCGAGCGAGAGCAGCGCTTCGATGCGGCTGCGCGCATGTCCCATGCCCTCCAGCACGCAGTCCATCGTCTCCGTGTCGGTAATGCGCAAACCCCGGTGATAGCGACTCGGGATATTCTGCTGCTTCAATATCGCCTCGATCTGCGGCCGCGCGCCGTGGACGACGACCAGCCGCGTCCCCAGGCTGTGCAGCAGATTGAGGTCGTGCACGATGCCGAGGAACGTTTCGTCGGCGACGACCTCGCCGCCAAAGGCGATGACGAGTGTCTTGCCACGCAACGCATGGATGTAAGGCGCGGCGGCGCGGATCCACGGCACGAACGATTTCGGATCGAATCGCATCGCCGCGCTAGGTGCCTCGCCGGCCATTCATGCCGTGTGTTGCCGGCGGGTCGCCCGCCGCTGGCGCAATCGCGCCATGTTCGAAGCGCCTACCCTCGAGCTGTCCCGGACGGCTCTGAATGAGCGCTTCGGTGAAGCGCGCCAGAGTCGAATAGGCGTCGTTACGCACGAGGTGCGCATAGCGTAGCGCATCCGGCGCTGGAGTGGGATCGCAAACGAGCCTCTCCGTGTCAGGCAGCATATCGCGGCGGCTGTGAAACCAGCCGAGCAGCTCCTGCTCGGTCATGTCACGCGTCACGCCGTGGAGAACCATTTCCTCGTAGCACCGGCGCCAGTGGGTCGCGAGACGAAGCTCTTCTTCCTTGGGGCGCCCGGCGGCGAGATGCGCCAGATACCCGATGATGGTCTTGTTCCTGAGCTGCGCCGCCGACCGCACCGGATAATGGGCCAGCGCGAGCTGCGGCAGTGACGGCAACGGCAGCAGCCCGGCCGTTGCCCCGATACGAAGGAGACCATGATTGCCGTGATCGATCACCAGCGTCCGATCGGCTGCAAACGCAGGCGTGAGCACGACTTTGGTGATTTTGGGCTCGTGTCGTGGCCGGAAGCGGATTCGGCGCAGGGGATTGGGCTCGTCGGTCGCGTCTTCGGAGGTCGTCACGAACGTTCGCAGGCGAATCCGCCCAGCGACGGCGTCCACCGGCAACAGCGCCAACGCCGCCTCGATGGCGGCACGCTCCGGCGGTACGATGAACTCGTCCGCATCGAGCGGGAACACATAATCGGGCCGGAACGCCGCGTAGGCTTCTCGCGCAAGCCACGTGAGTTGCTCGCCCTGCAGGAAGGCGGGTTCGCCGTCGAATACGAGCGTCATCGGCAAACCCTCGGCGTGCAACGCGGAAAGAATCTCGCCGGTTCCATCGTGCGGACAATGCACGACGACGAACAGATGATCAAGAACGCGAAGCGCGTGCCGCACGAACGGCTCGACGATGTCCGCGTCGTTCCGGATCATGGAAATGCCGACGATTTTCATTGCCTCTGCCATCCGCGCAGAGTCTATTGAATTCCCATGCGATACTCAATGCCGCATCGAATCGCCTATATAATGTGGACGCGTCGATTCAGCCAGCATGCCTTCCCCGCTTCTCAGCAGTCTCAATCCCGAACAGCTCGCCGCGGTCACCTTGCCACACGGCTCCGCGCTGATTCTCGCCGGAGCCGGCAGCGGCAAGACACGCGTGCTTACGACACGGATCGCATGGCTGCTCGCGACCGGTCAGGCGAGTCCGCTGTCGGTGCTCGCCGTGACGTTCACCAACAAAGCGGCCAAGGAAATGCTCTTGCGGCTGTCCGCGCTGACTCCGGTAAACACGCGCGGGATGTGGATCGGCACGTTCCACGGCCTGTGCAACCGGATGCTGCGCGCGCACTATCGCGATGCCGGACTGCCGCAGCTCTTCCAGATCATGGATACGCAGGACCAGCTCGCGCTGATCAAGCGCCTGTACAAGGCGCACGGCATCGACGACAACCGCTTTCCGGCGCGCCAACTGCAGGCTCTTGTCAACGGTGCGAAGGAGGAAGGCTTGCGGCCCAACCAGGTCGAGGCGGACGACGAATTCGTTCGGCGGCAGGTCGAGCATTTTGCGCTCTACGAAGAGGCTTGCGGGCGCGAAGGCGTCGTCGATTTCCCGGAACTTCTGTTGCGAACGTTCGAACTGTTGTCCCGCCACGATGCGCTGCGCGAGCATTATCGGCGCCGGTTCTCTCACCTGCTCGTCGACGAGTTTCAGGACACCAACGCGCTGCAATACCGTTGGCTCAGGCTTCTTGCCGGGCCGCACACCGCGGTCTTCGCCGTCGGCGACGATGACCAATCGATCTACGCCTTTCGCGGCGCCAACGTCGCCAACATGCAGCACTTCGCGCGTGACTTTGGAGCGCCCGAAGCAGCGGTGAAGCTCGTCAAGCTGGAGCAGAATTATCGCTCGCACGGCCATATCCTCGATGCTGCGAACGCGCTGATCCGGCACAATCAGGCGCGGCTGGGCAAGAACCTGTGGACCGCCGACGCCAAGGGCGAGCCAGTGCGTGCGTACGCGGCGCCTTCCGACATCGACGAAGCCGCATTCATCGTCGATGTAGTGAAAGGGCTCGTCGACGACGCCGTATCACCGTCGGAAATCGCGCTGCTCTACCGCTCCAACGCGCAGTCGCGGGTGCTCGAGCACGCGCTGTTCAATGCTGCCATGCCGTATCGCGTCTACGGCGGCATGCGTTTCTTCGAGCGCGCCGAGGTCAAGCACGCGCTCGCCTACTTGCGCCTGCTTGCCGCGCCCGACGATGACGGCGCGTTCCTGCGCGTAGTCAATTTCCCGCCGCGCGGCGTGGGCGCACGAACGCTGGAGGCGCTGCAGGACCACGCCCGCGGCACGGGCACGAGCCTGTGGCAAGCGGCGCGCGCGACGACCGTCGGCGGCAAGGCGGGTGCGAGCGTCGCGGCGTTCGTGAAGCAGGTCGATGCGATGCGCGCGGCGATCGCGGGTTTGCCGCTTGCGGAGAGGGTCGAGCAGGTGGTGCACGCGAGCGGATTGCGCGACCATTATGGCGCGGAGAAGGACGGCCAGGATCGGATCGAGAATTTGCAGGAGCTTGTCAACGCCGCCGAGAGTTTCGTGCGCGAAGCCGACCTCCAGGTTGCCGGCGCGGCGGAAGTCGAGACCGGCGATGCATTGACCGCGTTCCTGGCGCACGCCGCGCTCGAGGCTGGCGAAACGCAGGCCGCCGAGGGCCGCGCGGCGTTGCAGCTGATGACGGTGCATGCCGCCAAGGGCCTCGAGTTTCATACGGTATTCGTAACGGGCCTCGAGGAAGGGCTGTTTCCACATGAGAACAGCCTGTCGGAATACGATGGCGTCGAGGAGGAACGACGCCTCGCCTACGTCGCCATCACGCGCGCGCGGCGGCGGCTATACCTCACTCACGCGCAGAGCCGCATGTTGCACGGACAATTGCGCTACAACATCGCCTCGCGTTTCTTGGACGAGTTGCCCGACGGCCTCGTGCGCTGGCTGTCGCCGCAGCGCGCCGGCAAGGCACCGGCGCTGGAAGTGGGAACGGGCAGTGACGCAAGGCGAGGCGACGCCACGGCTGCACGGCCGGGGTGGCGGATCGGGCAAAGTGTGAAACACGCCAAATTCGGTCTTGGCATCATCATCGACGCTGAAGGCCGTGGCAGCGATGCGCGCGTACAGGTGAATTTTCGCGACGCGGGCGTGAAATGGCTGGCACTGGAATACGCCAAGCTTCAGCCAGCGTGACACGGCACTGAAAAGCTGCTGCGCGAGGCCTGTCAACGCTTTGCTTCAGGACTGCCTGACGGCGCAGGCTCGTCGGGGTGAAAGACGTCGCGGTAGGCGACGTAGTCGGCGATCTGGAAAGTCGCGAGAAAGACGAGCATGTACGGGAACAGCAGCCCGAGCGCGACCATCGTTCCGCCGGTCGCGCCCAGTTGGTGCGCGAGCGTTCCGCCCAACGCGGGTAGCAGGCCGCCATAAAACAATACGGCCAGCCCGAAGACGGCGACCGGCCGCCAGTTGGCGACCGCAGCCCGCAGGCTTGTCGCAAGGGCGGTTATCGGTCCGGCATCGTGAAACACGACCAGCGCGGGCGCGAACCAGAGCGCGAGCAGCGTCGGCAGCGCACACGCGCTGCCAAACAGCATCGCCAACTGCAGCCGGCCGCTCCGCAACAACTCTTCGCTTGGCTCTTCGCCGCCGGAGATCCATGCGATCAGCGCGCCGCCGTCGATCAATGCGGTGGCTCCTACCGCGAGCGTCATGCCGGCGAAGAATACGATGCCCAACGGCAAAAGCGCTCGCAAATTGCTGCGAAAGCCGCGGAACAAATCGCGCATTCCGGGTCGTCCTCCGCGCTCCTGCGACCACGCCGCAGCGAGAAAGCCGACGGTGAAGACCGGCTTCAAAACCGACGCGGCAAGCTTGCCGATCGACGGCCAGGGCCCGAGCTCGGCGAGTGCGACCAAGGCATAGTAGATGAGCAGAAGCAACAGCCAGGGCAACGGCGCGGCACGGAACATCGCATACGCGCGGCGGAGCCAGAACATGCCGCGCCGCGCATCGCGGCGCACGAAAGGAATCGCCGGCGCCGGCCGCAGAACCGGCGTCACAGCTCGGGAAACCGCGGTTCGGCCGCGATTCGGTTGCGGAGAATGCGCTCGAATACAACGGGATCGTGCGCATGCGTGAGCTCGCCTTGGCGAGGAATATGCAGATCGCAGAGTCGCGACAGCCAGAAGCGCAGCGCCGCGGCGCGCAGCAGGTGTCCCCATAGCGCGCGCTCGTCGAATGCGAGCGACCGCACCGCATCGTAGGCACCGACCAGCGCGCGGACGCGTTCCGTATCGAGCGCGCCTTCGCAGTCGCCCTCCTGCCACACACACCAGTCGTTGACGGTGATCGCGAGATCGTAGGCGAACGCATCGGTCGCGGCAAAACCGAAGTCGATGATCCCGGAGACGCGGCCATCTTCGAACAACACGTTATCGCAGAACAGGTCGCCGTGGATCGCCCCGCGCGGTAATCTCGCTTTGGCGAAACCGGCTTGGCGCTTGAGCTCGTCGGAAAGGAGCGCGTCTTGTTCCGCCGAGAGTAGTGGCCTGACGACGCGCGCCGCCTGCCGGCACCATGCGGATCCGCGCCGGTTGGCAAGGCGCCCCCGGTATTGCTTGGTCGCGACGTGCAACTCTCCGAGTGCGCGGCCGACGGCGGCGCAGTGCGCGACGTCGGGCCGCTCGACCGGAGCGCCGGCCAGCCGCGCGACCAGCCCGGCCGGCTTGCCGTTGAGGAAACTGAAGAGCGCCCCGCTGCGGTCCGGTTCCGGCGCGGGCGCCG
>JALYSM010000120.1 GCA_030854785.1 Pseudomonadota bacterium | reverse complement strand
GCCCGGCGCGGCGGCGATCGCCGGGGAGGCTGCGGCCGCAATCTACGGGCTCGATGTCATCGCGGCGCACATCGAGGACGAGCCCAACAACACGACGCGCTTCTGGGTGCTCGGCCAGCATGCGGCGGCGCCCTCCGGCAAGGATGAAACCTCGCTCGTGATGTCGGCTCAGAACCGGCCCGGGGCGATGTACGCACTGCTCGAACCCTTCGCCAAGCACGGGGTGAGCATGTCGCGACTCGAGTCGCGTCCCGCGCGCACCGGGTTGTGGGAGTATCTGTTTTTCGTCGATCTCCACGGCCATTGCGACGATCCCGCCGTCGCTGCCGCGCTCGCCGAGCTGCGCCAGCGCGCGCCATTCCTCAAGCTGCTCGGTTCGTATCCCGCCGCGGTCGCTTGAAGGCCACTCCGACCGCCTCGACCCACGTTTCGATGGAAGCCGACAACCCCGCCGGCGCGCGAGTCGCCGCCCTGGCTCCGGAATACGTCCGCGGCATTGCGCCGTACGTACCGGGCAAGCCCATCGACGAGCTCGCGCGCGAGTATGGATTGGCGGCGGGTGCGATCATCAAGCTGGCGTCCAACGAGAATCCACGCGGGCCGAGTCCCAAGGTGCGCGAGGCGATTGCCGCCGCGGCCGCCGACGTCACGCGCTATCCGGATGGCAATGGCTTCGCGTTGAAGCATGCACTCGCGGCGCGTTATGGCATTGGTCGCGAGCAGATCGTGCTGGGCAACGGCTCGAACGACGTACTCGAACTCGTGACGCAGGCATTTCTGCGTCCCGGCGACCACGCGGTGTACGCGCAACATGCGTTCGCGGTCTATCCGCTGGCGACGCAGGCGCGAGGAGCGACCGGGATCGAGGTCCCGGTGCACGATTACGGCCACGATCTCGAAGCGATGGGGAAGGCGATTACGGCGAGCACGCGCGTGGTCTTCATCGCCAATCCGAACAATCCCACCGGCACGTGGTTGTCCTCGTCGGCGGTCAAGGCATTTCTCGACCGCGTGCCGCGCGAGGTGGTCGTCGTACTGGACGAGGCCTACGACGAGTATCTGGACGCGGGACAGCGCTCGCGGAGCGTCGGCTGGATCGCCGACCATCCCAATCTGATCGTGTCGCGCACTTTTTCCAAGGCGTACGGGCTGGCCGGCCTGCGCGTGGGCTACGGCATGATGGACGCGAGCGTCGCCGAGATCGTCAATCGCGTGCGCCAGCCGTTCAACGTCAATTCGGTGGCCCAGGCGGCCGCGCTCGCGGCGCTGGCCGATGGCGATTACGTCGCCGAGAGTGCGGCGCTCAACCGCGCGGGACTGCACGCTCTCGGCGCAACGTTCGACACGATGGGCGTGGCCTATGTACCGTCGCATGGCAACTTTGTGCTCGTCCACGTTGGAGACGCCCCCGCGGTCTATGAAAGTCTGTTGCGCAAGGGAGTAATCGTCAGGCCGGTCGCCAACTACGGACTGCCGCAGCACGTGCGCGTGACGGTGGGCCTGCCTGAGGAAATCGAGCGCTTCGTCGCCGCGCTCGCCTCGGCGCTTTCCCGATGACGATGTCGCGGATCGGCAAGCTCGTCGTCGTCGGCGTAGGCCTTATCGGAGGGTCATTTGCATTGGCGCTCAAGCGCTCGGGTGCGGCCGCCACTGTCGTTGGCGTTGGTCGCAGCAGGGCCAACCTCGACGCCGCACAGCGGCGCGGCATCGTCGATCGCAGTTTTGCGCTCGACCAGACCTGGACCCCGGAGCTCGTCGACGCCGACCTGGTGCTGCTCGCGACGCCGGTTGGCCAGATGCCGTCACTGTTCGCGGCGATCGCGCCGAACCTCGGTCCGCGGACCGTACTCACCGACGCGGGCAGCACCAAACAGGACGTCATCGCGGTGGCGCGCGAATGTCTCGGCGACGCGCTGCCGCGGTTCGTGCCCGGGCATCCGATAGCGGGTACCGAGCATTCCGGCGCGGTCGCGGCGTTCGACGCGCTGTTTCGCGACAAGCACGTCGTGCTGACACCGCTCGCCGAGACCGACCCCGAGGCGCTGGCGCGGGTCCGCGACTGCTGGACGCGGTGCGGTGCGCTGGTGCGCGTGCTCGACGCAGCACGTCACGATGCCATTTTCTCCGCGGTCAGCCACTTGCCACACGTGCTCGCCTTTGCCCTGGTTGCCGAGGTTGCGGCGCGACCCGACGCCGACGAATGCTTCGCGTTCGCGGGCAGCGGCTTCCGCGACTTTACGCGGCTCGCCAGCGGACACGCGGAAATGTGGCGCGATGTCTGTCTTGCCAATCGCGATGCGCTGCGACGCGACCTGGATTCGTATCGCCACGAGCTCGAGCGCATCGAAACGCTGCTGGAATCCGCCGACGGTGACGGCCTGCTGCGATTGTTCGAGCGTGCGCGCGCGATCCGCAACGGCTGGCTCGAGCGGCAGAGCGCCGGCGAAGACGTCTAGCCAGCGCTCCCGCCTGTCGCGATGGAATACCTCGATCTGGCGCCCGTCTCTCGAATGGCGGGCACGGTACGACTGCCCGGATCGAAGAGCATCTCCAATCGCACGCTGTTGCTGGCAGCGCTCGCGAACGGCGACACCGAAGTCAGGGGTCTGCTCGATGCGGATGACGTCGACCGGATGCTCGATGCGCTGCGCGCGCTCGGCGTCAACATCGAAGCCCGCGGCGACTCGCGCGATTTCGTCGTGCACGGCGTCGGCGGCGCGTTCGCTGTCAAGCATGTGAACCTGTTTCTCGGCAACGCCGGCACCGCATTGCGCCCGTTGACTGCGGTGCTTGCGTTCTGCGGCGGAGAGTACGAGCTCTCCGGCGTCGCGCGGATGCACGAGCGTCCGATCGGTGATCTGGTCGCCGCGCTGCGCGCGCTCGGCGCCGAGATTCGCTATCTCGGTAACGAAGGCTTTCCGCCGCTCGCGATCGGCCGCGGTCATTTGAGGCTCGATGGACGCGTCGCGATCGGCGGCGGGGTTTCGAGCCAGTTTCTCAGCGCGCTCCTGCTGGCCCTGCCGCTTAACGGCGGGTCAATGGCGATCGACATCGCCGGCGAGCTCATCTCAAAGCCGTACGTGGAGATGACGCTCGCTCTGATGGCGCGCTTTGGCGTCGCGGTCGAGCGCGAGGATTGGCGCCGGATGCACGTCCCCACGACGGAGGGATACGTCAGTCCAGGCATTATCGCCGTCGAAGGCGACGCATCCTCGGCCTCGTACTTCCTGGCTGCGGGCGCGATCGGCGGCGGCCCCGTTCGCGTCGAGGGCGTCGGGCGCGACAGCATCCAGGGTGATGTGCGCTTTGCCGACACGCTCGCGGCGATGGGCGCGGTGGTCGAGCGCGACGCAGATTGGATCGAGGTCCGGGGTGCGCGGCCCTTGCGGCCCTTCGACGCCGACTTCAACCGCATGCCCGACGCCGCCATGACGGCGGCGGTCGCCGCGCTCTTCGCGGCGGGGACGTCGACGTTGCGCAACATCGGTAGCTGGCGCGTGAAGGAAACCGACCGCATCGCCGCAATGGCGGCGGAGCTCGCCAAGCTGGGCGCCGAAGTCGCCGCTGGGTCCGACTGGCTATCGGTCACACCGCCGGCCGTGTGGTTGCCGGCCACCATCGACACTTACGACGATCATCGCATGGCGATGTGCTTCTCGCTCGCCGCGCTAGGAGGCGTGCCGGTCCGCATCAACGACCCGCAGTGCGTGCGCAAGACGTTTCCGCAGTATTTCGACGCGTTTCGTGCTCTGGCGCGATGAGCGACGCCCGTGCGCCGGTCATCGCGGTTGACGGCCCGGCGGCGTCGGGCAAGGGGACGATCGCCCAAGGCGTGGCCCAGGCGCTCGGCTTTCACTATCTCGACAGCGGCTCGCTCTACCGCCTGGTGGCGCTCAAAGCGCTGGAGGCAGGCATACCGCTCGACGACGGCCCGCGGCTCGCCCAAGCCGCAGCCGGCATGGAAACCGCGTTTGGCGGAGAACGGATCGAGCTCGACGGCGCGGATGTGACCACGGCCATTCGCAGCCCGGCGGTGAGCGCAGCAGCGTCGCAGGTCGCCGTTTTCCCCGAGGTCCGGAGCGCTCTGCTGGCCCGGCAACGGGCGTTTCGCGGACCGCCCGGCCTGGTCGCGGACGGCCGCGACATGGGAACGGTCGTCTTTCCTGACGCCTTGCTCAAGGTTTACATCACGGCGAGCGCCGAGGAGCGGGCGAGGCGCCGGTATAAGCAGTTGATAGAAAAAGGAAACCCGGTTACACTTACCGGTCTTTTGCGGGAGATCCAGGAGCGGGATGCGCGCGACAGCGCCCGCGAGGCAGCGCCGCTTCGCGCCGCTGCCGACGCGATCGTGCTGGATACGACGGGCATGTCGATCGACGCAAGCATCGCCTTTGTGCTGGAGCGGTTTCGGGCGTTGCGTGAGCAGAGCGAGCGCTAGCGCGCAACGCCGGGTGCAGGAGCCGGTAGTTCAGGGCGGGCGTATTGACGCCGGCTGGAACCAGCAAAAGCGAAAGCTAGGAGCAGCAACCGAGGGCAACAGAACGCCGTCGCACCGGACCTGAAACAGGGCAGTCCCACGCGACGGGATGACCAACCGACCCGCCGTCACGCCCGTGGCGACGGACAGAGCAATAGGACAAAGATCACTCATGGTAACGGCCACCACCAACCAACCCTCTCCACCCCAGGAAAACTTTGCCGCCTTGTTCGAGGAATCCCTCGCGCGGCAGGAAATGCGCCAGGGTGAGCTCATCACCGCGGAAGTCACCCGCGTCGACTACAACATCGTTGTCGTCAACGCCGGACTGAAATCGGAAAGCTTCATTCCCATCGAAGAGTTCAAGAACGACAAGGGCGAAGTCGAGGTCAAGGCCGGCGATTTCGTCACGGTAGCGATCGAAAGCCTCGAAGACGGCTACGGCGAGACGCGGCTGTCGCGCGACAAAGCGAAGCGCCTCAAAGCCTGGCACGACCTGGAAGCCGCGATGGAGCAGGGCAACGTTGTGCAGGGCCTGGTCACCGGCAAGGTCAAGGGCGGGCTCACGGTGATGGTCAACGGCATTCGCGCGTTCCTGCCTGGGTCGCTGGTCGACATCCGGCCGGTCAAGGACACCGGGCCGTTCGAAGGCAAGCTACTCGATTTCAAGGTCATCAAGCTCGACCGCAAGCGCAACAACGTCGTGGTTTCGCGCCGCGCCGTACTGGAAGCGAGCCTCGGCGCGGAGCGTGAGGAGCTTTTGAAGACATTGCAGGAAGGCGCGGTCGTCAAGGGCGTCGTCAAGAACATCACCGACTATGGCGCGTTCGTCGACCTGGGCGGCATCGACGGCCTGCTGCACATTACCGACCTTGCGTGGCGCCGCGTCAAGCACCCTTCCGAGGTGTTATCGGTTGGCGACGAAGTCACGGCGAAGGTTCTGAAGTTCGATCAGGAAAAGAACCGCGTATCGCTGGGCATGAAGCAGCTCGGCGAGGATCCCTGGGTCGGACTGTCGCGGCGCTACCCGCCCGGAACGCGCCTGTTCGGCAAAGTAACCAACATCACAGATTACGGCGCGTTCGTCGAGATCGAGCAGGGCATCGAGGGACTCGTGCACGTCTCGGAAATGGATTGGACCAACAAGAACATCCATCCGACCAAAGTCGTGCAGCTCGGCGACGAGGTCGAGGTCATGATCCTCGAAATCGACGAGGAACGCCGTCGCATCTCGCTGGGGATGAAACAGTGCATGCCCAATCCCTGGGAAGAGTTCGCGATGAACCACAAGAAGGGCGACAAGGTGAAGGGACTGATCAAGTCCATCACCGACTTCGGCGTGTTCATCGGGCTGCCCGGATCAATCGACGGCCTGGTGCACCTGTCCGATCTGTCGTGGACGCTGCCCGGCGAGGCGGCCGTGCGCGACTATCGCAAGGGTCAGGAAGTCGAAGCCGTAGTGCTCGCGATAGACGTCGAACGCGAACGCATATCGCTCGGCATCAAACAGCTCGACGGCGACCCGTTCTCGAACTATGTCGCGACGCACGACAAGGGCAATGTCGTCACCGGCACGGTCAAGTCGCTCGATGGCAAGGGGGCGGTCATCGCGCTCGACGGCGACGTCGAGGCCTACCTGCGTGCTTCGGAGGTGGCCCGCGACCGCGTCGAGGATATCCGATCGCACTTGAAGGAAGGCGACTCGGTGTCCGCGATGATCATCAACATCGATCGCAAGAACCGTTCGATCAACCTCTCGATCAAGGCCAAGGACCACGCCGACGAGACCGAGGCGATCCAGCGGATGAGCGCCGAGAATTCCGGCGCCAGCGCGGGCACGACCAATCTCGGAGCGTTGCTCAAGGCGAAGCTCGACAACAAGAATCAAGGGTAAGCGAGCCCGTGATGACCAAATCGGAGCTGATCGACCGCCTCGCGGCGCAGTTCCCGCAATTGGTAGCCAAGGACGCCGAACTCGCGGTGAAGATGATCCTCGACGCCATGGCCGAAAGTCTGGCGAAAGGCGAGAGGATCGAGATCCGCGGCTTCGGCAGCTTCGGGCTCAACTATCGGCCGCCGCGGACGGGCCGCAATCCCAAATCCGGCGAGCGCGTGCAGGTGCCCGAGAAGCACGTGCCGCATTTCAAGGCCGGCAAGGAATTGCGCGAACGCGTCGATTTCAAGAAGGGCTGATGGTCAACGCAATGGGGCGGCATTATCCGTTACGATAATGCCGCCCTTGCCTTTAGGCACGTGCGAACGAAGCGAGGCGCGGTGCCGTTCGCGCGCCCGTCGCTTGGAGGCCAATTCTGATGGCGTTCGTCCGCTGGGTGGTCGGGGTGACGCTGTTCGTGGTGTTCCTTCTCCTGTCGCTGCAGAACGATGAGCTGGTCACCGTCCGCTTCTATCACTGGTTCTCCTGGCAGGCGCCGCTGATCTTTCTGCTGCTGATCGCGTTCGCGGCTGGCGCCGCAGCGGGCCTGCTCGCCGGATTGTTTCGTTCCGCGCGCCTGAAACGGCAGTTGAGCCGGCTGCGCAGGGAAGCGCGCAGCGCCCCAATGAAGCATCCGGTCAACGGAGGCTGACGACCCGTGCCGACAATGGAAATCGAGCTCTGGTGGCTGTTGGCGCTCACGGTTCTTTTTTTCGCGCTCGGTTGGACCGCCGCGCGCATCGATATCAAGCATCTGCTGCGCGAATCGCGCGCACTGCCGCTGTCGTATTTTCGCGGTCTTAACTTTCTCTTGAACGAGCAGCCGGACAAGGCGATCGAATCTTTCATCGAGGTCGTCAAAGTCGATCCGCAGACGATCGACCTGCACTTCGCCTTGGGCAACCTGTTCCGCCGGCAAGGCGAAATCGACCGCGCGATCCGCATGCACCAGAATCTCCTCGACCGGCACGATCTGGCCGCGGACAAGCGACAGCTGGCGGTGTTCGAGCTCGCGCAGGATTTTCACCGCGCCGGGCTGCTCGATCGCGCCGAGGAGCTCTTCAGCAAGCTCGACGGCAGTCCGTTCGAGATCCAGTCGCTCGGCTTCCTGCTGCAGATCTTCGAGCAGGAAAAGGATTGGCAGAAGGCGATCAACGTGACCAAGCGCATGGAGGCGCTGGCGAAGCGACCCTACTTCAAGGAAATCGCCCACTATTATTGCGAGTTGGCGCAGGCTGCCATGCTGCGCTCGCAGCTCGACGAGGCGCGTAGTCATCTCGAGCAGGCTCTCGCGGAATACAAGCTGTGTGCGCGCGCGACGATCCTGCTCGGCGACCTCGAGGTCCAGCAGGGCAACTACGGCATGGCAGCGGCGGCGTGGCAGCGTATCGAATCGCAGAATCCCGCCTTCCTCGGCCTGGTGGCGGAGCGCCTCGCCGATGCATACCGCAAAAACGGCGACGTCGCGCAGGGCATACGCATGCTGCGCAGCTACGAGGATCAGTATCCATCGCTCGACCTTTTGAACGCGCTCTTCAGCCAGGTGCTTGCGCATGAAGGCGCCGATGCAGCCGCGCAGCTTATCAAGGAGGAGCTGTTGCGCAATCCGACGCTGCTCGGGCTGGACAAACTGCTCGAGGCACAGCTGGTTGCCGCGCCGGCTGAAAGGCGCCACGACCTCGAGCTGGTCAAAGGCCTGGTGGCGCAGCATATCAAGCGCCTCGGCATGTACCGCTGCGAGCAGTGCGGCTTCCGTGCGAAGCAGTACTACTGGCGCTGCCCAGGCTGCGCCAAATGGGAAACGTATACGCCGCGGCGCACGGAGACACCGGAGGGCTATGTCGCCTGATCAAAAACCGTTCGCAAGCGATGCACAGGTGATTCCCGTCGATCCCAAAGTGATCGTGGCGCTGGACTTCGCCGATCCGACGCAGGCTATGGCACTCGTGCATCGGCTCGATCCGGCAGACTGCGCACTCAAGGTGGGCAAGGAAATGTTCGTCGCTGCCGGACCCGATCCGGTGCGCCGGATGAGCGAGCGCGGGTTTCGCGTCTTTCTCGACTTGAAGTTTCACGATATTCCGAACACCGTCGCGCGTGCCTGCGCCGCGGCGACGCGGCTCGGCATATGGATGCTCAACGTCCATGCGGCCGGCGGCCGCGCAATGCTGCTGGCCGCGCGCGAGTCGGTCGCGCGCACTGCTGCCGAGCGGTCAACGCCGCGACCTTTGCTGATCGCAGTCACGGTATTGACGAGCCTGGGGGCGAAGGACGTTGCGGAGATCGGCTTTGCCGAGACGCCCGAAAGCATTGCCTTGCGGCTCGCGCGGCTTGCCGCGGACTGCGGACTCGACGGTGCCGTCTGCTCGGCGGTCGAGGCGCCCGAACTGCGACGTATCCTCGGCAACGGTTTCAAGCTGGTGACACCCGGCATTCGTCCGGCCGGATCTGCCGACGACGATCAGTCGCGCATCGTCACCCCCGAGGCGGCGATGGCCGGCGGGGCCGATTACCTGGTGATCGGGCGGCCGATCACCCACGCTGCGGACCCGCTGGAGGCACTCGCGCGCATCAATAAGTCCTTGGAGGCTGCCGCGTGAAGATAACGATGACCGGCACCGGCTACGTTGGTCTGGTAAGCGGTGCGTGCCTGGCCGAGGTCGGCAACGACGTGCTGTGCTTCGATGTCGACCGCGCCAAGATCGACGTTCTCCATCGCGGTGGCGTGCCGATTCACGAGCCCGGTCTCCTCGACATGATCCGGCGCAACGTCGCCGCCGGACGCCTGCGGTTCACTACCGACATCGATGCGGCCGTGCGTCATGGCGCGTTGCAGTTCATTGCGGTGGGCACCCCGCCGGACGAGGACGGCTCGGCCGACATGCAGCATGTGATCGCGGCGGCGCGCGGCATCGGCGCGCGCATGACCGAGTACAAGGTCGTCGTCGACAAGTCGACGGTGCCTGTCGGTACCGCCGATCGCGTGCGCGAGACCGTCACCGCAGAACTTGCCGCGCGCGGGGTGCAGGTGCCGTTCGCCGTCGTGTCCAACCCGGAATTTCTCAAGGAAGGCGCCGCGGTCGAAGATTTCATGAAGCCCGATCGCGTCGTGATCGGCGCCGACGACGAGCGCGCAATCGCGATCTTGCGTGCCGTCTACGCGCCGTTTCAGCGCAATCACGGGCGGCTGCTGGTGATGGACGTGCGCTCGGCCGAGCTCACCAAGTACGCCGCCAATGCGATGCTCGCGACGCGCATTTCGTTCATGAATGAGCTCGCCAATCTCGCCGACGCGCTCGGCGCGGATATCGAGCACGTGCGGCAGGGGATCGGCGCCGATCCGCGCATCGGCTATCACTTCCTGTACCCGGGCGCGGGCTACGGCGGGTCCTGCTTCCCTAAAGACGTCAAGGCTCTCCAGTTCACGGCGCAGCAGCATGGACGGCCGCTGACCATTCTGGCCGCGGTCGAGGAGGCCAACGAGGCGCAGAAGCTGCGCCTTGTCGAAAAGATTACGAACCGCCTCGGTGCCGATCTCGCCGGCAGGAAAATCGCGTTGTGGGGCTTGGCGTTCAAGCCGAACACCGACGACATGCGCGAGGCACCGTCGCAGGCGATCGTCTCCGGTCTCGTCGGGCGTGGCGCCGAGGTCGTCGCGTACGATCCTGTGGCGATGGGCGAGGCGAGGCGAGTTTTCGGCCCCTTGCCCGGGCTTTCGTACGCGGAATCGCCGCTCGACGCGGTCGCGGACGCCGATGCGCTCGTCGTCGTGACGGAATGGAAGGAATTCCGCAGCCCCGACTTCGGCGAGCTCAAGGGGCGGCTCAGGCAACCGCTGCTCTTCGACGGTCGCAATCTGTATGACCCGGCGGTGGCCCGAGCGGCGGGGTTGGAATATTTCGGAATCGGCCGGCCATGAATGCCGCGACAAAGAGCTTCGCCGGTTACCGGGAAGCCGTCACCCGCACGCGGCTGCTCGTCGTCGGCGACGTCATGCTCGACCGCTACTGGTTTGGCGAAGTCGAGCGCATCTCGCCAGAGGCGCCGGTACCGGTCGTAAAGATTGCGCGGAACGAAGAGCGCCCGGGCGGCGCCGCGAACGTCGCGCGCAACGCCGCGGCGCTCGGTGCGCAGGTCACGCTCATCAGCGTCGTGGGCGATGACGAGGCCGGCCGAACGCTGGAGCGGCTCCTTGCCGGTGATAAGGTCCGGACGTCGCTGCATCGCGACGCATCGCTGCCGACGACGGTCAAACTGCGAGTGATCGCGCGCCAGCAGCAATTGCTGCGCATCGATTTCGAGACTACACCCTCGCACGAGATCTTGGCGACGAAGCTCGCGGACTACGAACGGGCGCTGCCTGAGTTCGACGCAGTGGTCCTGTCCGACTATGGCAAGGGAGGGCTGGCGCATATCGAGCGCATGATCGAGCAGGCGAATGCCCGCGCCACCCCGGTGCTGGTCGATCCGAAGGGAGAAGATTATCGCCGCTATCATGGCGCCACGTTGCTTACGCCTAACCGCACCGAATTCCGCGAAGTCGCCGGGAGCTGGCGCACCGAGGCGGAACTCGCGTCCCGAGCGCAACAGCTGCGCGCCGAGCTCTCGCTCGCCGCGTTGCTGATCACGCGCGCCGAGGAAGGGATGTCGCTCTTTACCGATGCGGGCGCATTGCACTTTCCCGCCCAGGCGCGCGAGGTCTTCGACGTGTCGGGCGCCGGGGACACTGTCATCGCGACGCTGGCCGCGCTGCTCGGCGCCCGCGCCGATCTCGCGAGCGCCGTACGCATCGCCAATCAGGCGGCGGGTATCGTTGTCGGCAAGCTCGGCACGGCGATCGTACACCCCGATGAACTGGCGTGAGCCGGGCGTGATGGGTCAGGGTTCTTAGCTATGGCCAAGCTGAAAACCGCATACGCGTGCACCGAATGCGGCGGACGCAGCAGCAAGTGGCAGGGTCAATGCCCGCATTGCGGCGCCTGGAATACGCTGGTCGAGACGGTTGCAACGCCTGCTGCGACACGCTTTCATGCCGTCGCCGGTGCGGCGGGCGAGGTGCGGCAACTCTCCTCGGTCGACGCCCGGGTGGACCCGCGATGGCCCACCGG
>JALYSM010000100.1 GCA_030854785.1 Pseudomonadota bacterium | reverse complement strand
CCTTTGAACATATCCTCCGACAATTTTGTGCGAAACAGGATCTCGCCCATCCACACGAACAGTGGTAGCGCAGTCAATGTCCACGAGGACGCAGTGCCCCAGACGGTTATCGCCATCGCGTCGCCGGCGGAACGCGACGAGAAAAGCTGCATGCCGATCCACGCCACGCCTGCGAGCGCGAGTCCGATCCACACACCGCTGCCGAGAAGGGCAAACAACGCGACGATCAGCAGCGTCGTGATCAGCAAATCACTCGACATGCGCGGGCTCCTGATCGGGAACGACACGCCGGCGCGTGCCGGATAATTCGCTGACGAACTGGTCGACGAAGGCGATCGCAAAGATGGCGGTGCCGGCGGCCATCGCGAGCTGAGGCAGCCACAGCGAGGTGGCGTCGTTGCCGGTCGAGACATCGTGGAGCACGTACGATTGCCAGGCGAGCCGGACGCTGAAGGAAGCGAAGGCGATCGACAGGACGGAAGCGGCGGCGAGCGACCAGCGCTCCAGCATCCGGCGGCCTCGTACGCCCGCGTGCTCGAGGATGAGATTCACCCGGATATGCTCGCCACGCACCAGCGTGTGTGCCAGCGCGAGAAAGCCCGAGCCCGCCATGAAATAACCGGCATAGGCGTCGGTCCCGCGCACCTGAAAGTCGAACATCCGGCCGCAGATGCCGAGCAGCACCATCGCCAGCGTCCCTACCAAAAACAATGCCGCTAGATAAGCGGCGGCGTTGTACAGGACGTCGAGAAAGCGGCGCATCTTGGGCTGCGACGTGGCGTTGATACGCCCTTCACCGCCCGTGCGAAGGTCTCTCTACGATTCGCCGGCTCTTCGCGCCAATCACATTTTCTTGTACGCGTCGACCACGGCCTGCCCATCCGGCCCGGCCTGCTTGATCCACTCGGCTGTCATCGTGTCGCCGATCTTCTTGAGCTCGCCGGCGAGCGTCGGCGAGGGCGGCGCGACGGTCATGCCATTCTTGGCCAGTTGCTCCAGATACCATTTGCTCTTCTCTTCCGAGACCTTCCAGCCGCGCGTTTCGGCATCCGCCGCAGCTTTCAGCACCGCGTCCTGACTAGACTTGTCCAGCGCGTGGAAAGCCTTTTCGTTGACGAACACGATGTTCTTCGGCAGCCACGCCTGCGCATCATAGAAATACTTCACCTGCTCCCACGCCTTGGAATCGTAACCCGTCGCGCCCGACGTGATGTTGGCATTGACCGCGCCGGTTGCCATGGCTTGCGCTAGTTCCGCAGCCTGGATGGTCACCGGCTGGGCACCGGAGAGTTCGGCGATGCGCGAGGTTGCGGGATTGTACGTGCGCATCTTCAGGCCCTTCATGTCGGCGAGCGTCGCGATGGGCTTGTTCGCGTAGATGCCCTGCGGCGGCCAGGGCACGGCGTAGAGGACGCGCATGCCCTGCTTCGCCAACTTGTCCTGAATCGCGTTGCGCGACGCCTTCCAGAGCTTGGCCGCATCCGCATAGCTTGTCGCCAGGAACGGAATCGAATCGGCGCCGAACAGCGGGTCTTCGTTGGAGTAGCCGGAAATCAGGATCTCGCCGATCTGCGCCTGATCGGTCTGAACGGCGCGCTTGATCTCGTTGGCCTTGAACAACGACGCGTTCGAATGCACCGTGATCTTGAGCTTGCCGCCGGTGGCCTTGTCGATGTCGGCGACGAACTGCGTGATGTTCTCGGTGTGGAAGTTGGTCGCGGGATAAGCGGTCGGCATATCCCACTTGGTTTGTGCGCCGGCGCCCGTGGCGAGACAGAGACCAAGCGCGGCGATAAGGGCGAGGGCACGTGGCATCGTCAGCTCCTGCGTTTCGACAGCGGTTTGCTGCCATCACCGGACCTCGCGGCGAGCCGGATAGCAGTCCGGGCATTTGTACCACACTTGGCTCGCGCGTGGGCGAGGGCAAACGCGGCGGCAGAGGGTCGCTTCCCACCGTCGTAACGACGCCGGGGCCGCCTATAATGCGACTACGCATGGCGAGAGCATTCGCGTCCTCAAGTCCGGGTCTCGAGCCGGCGCTTCCACAGATGATCGATTATCCGCCGGGCCGCTGGCAGTTCTGGATCGATCGCGGCGGGACGTTCACCGACATCGTCGCGCGCCGGCCGAACGGGACTCTGGTAACGCACAAGCTGCTCTCCGAGAATCGCGAGCGCTATCGCGATGCGGCGGTGGCCGGAATCCGCGAGTTGCTCGGCGTCGCGCCCGATGCACCGATCCCCGCCGCGGAGATCGAAGCGGTGAAAATGGGCACGACGGTCGCCACCAATGCACTGCTCGAGCGCAAGGGTGAGCGTACCGTGCTCGCCATCACCCGCGGCTTCGGGGATGCGTTGCGCATTGCGTACCAGAACCGGCCCAAGCTTTTCGTGCGCAATATCGTTCTTCCGCGTCCGGTTTACGAGCGGGTGATCGAGATCGACGAGCGCATCGGCGCCCACGGCGAAATCGTGCGCGAACTCGATCCCGCCGGCGCCGAGGTCGAGCTCAAGCGCGCGCATGCGGACGGGATTCGCGCCTGCGCGATCGTCCTTATGCACGGCTACCGTTATCCGGAGCACGAGCGCCGCCTCGCCGTGCTCGCCCGCGCGATCGGCTTTGCGCAGGTCTCGGTCAGCCACGAAGTGAGCCCGTTGATGAAGCTCGTCTCGCGCGGCGATACGACGGTCGTCGATGCGTATCTGTCGCCGATCCTGCGCCGCTATGTCGTCGACGTCGAGTCCGAGCTTCCGGGCGTGCGCCTGCAATTCATGCAATCGTCCGGCGGACTGACCGACGCACACCGTTTTCAGGGCAAGGACGCAATCCTGTCCGGTCCGGCCGGCGGCGTCGTCGGGGCGGTGCAGGTGACGCAGCTCGCGGGCTTCGACAAGATCATCGGCTTCGACATGGGCGGCACCTCGACCGACGTCACGCATTACGCCGGAGAGTACGAGCGCGCGTTCGTGACCGAGGTCGCAGGCGTACGCCTGCGGGCGCCGATGATGCAGATTCACACGGTGGCGGCCGGAGGCGGCTCGATCTGCGGCTTCGACGGCGCGCGCTTCCGCGTCGGTCCCCAGTCGGCGGGTGCGAACCCCGGACCCGCCTCGTACCGGCGCGGCGGCCCGCTGACGGTAACCGACTGCAACGTCATGGTCGGCAAGATCGATCCGGCGCTGTTCCCCAAGGTTTTCGGCGCAACCGGCGATCTGTCGCTCGACGGCGAGGTGGTGCGCGCGAAGTTCGCGGCGCTCGCGGCGGAGCTCGCGGCAAAGACCGGCCATGTGCGCAGGCCCGAGGAGATCGCCGACGGCTATCTCAAGATCGCCGTCGAGAACATGGCGCACGCGATCAAGCACATTTCCGTCGAGCGCGGCTACGACGTCACCGAATACACGCTTTGCTGCTTCGGCGGTGCCGGCGGGCAGCACGCCTGCGCGGTTGCCGACGCGCTGGGCATGACGCGCGTATTCATCCATCCGCTGGCCGGCGTGCTCTCGGCGTACGGCATGGGCTTGGCCGATGTCCGCGCGCTGCGGCAAAAAGCGGTCGAAGCAAACCTTGCCGCTGCAACCCTGGTCGCGTGCGAACCGGTGTTCGACGAGCTTGCGCGCGCCACGCGCTCCGAGGTTGCCGCGCAGGGTATTGCCGCCGATCGAATCGCGCTCAAGCGTACGCTGCATTTGAAGTACGAGGGCACCGATACGACGCTCGAAATCCCGCGCGACGCAGCGGGCCGCGGACGCGCCGCCGCGGAAGACGAGCTCGTCGCCGAATTCGAGCGCCGTTACCGGACGCAGTACGGCTTCCTCATGCCCGACAAGCCGCTGGTGATCGAGGCGGTCGCCGTCGAAGCGATCGGCGCCAACGCGCGCGTCGACGAAGCGGCGCCAGTATTTCCTCCGCGTTCCGGCGCACTTGCGCCGGCGAAGAGCGGACGTGTGTATACCGGCGGCACATGGCACGGTGCGCCGGTCTATGCACGAGGCGATCTGCGGCCCGGCGACCGCATCTGCGGCCCGGCGGTGATCGCCGAACAGAACGCCACGACGGTGATCGAGCCCGATTGGGCGGCGACGCTGACCGAGCGCGATCATCTGCTGCTCGAGCGCGTCGTCGCGCTGCGGCGCGAGCATGCGATCGGCACGCGCGCCGATCCCGTGCTGCTCGAGGTCTTCAACAATCTGTTCATGGCGATCGCCGAGCAGATGGGCGTGACGCTCTCCAATACCGCGTACTCGGTCAATATCAAGGAGCGCCTCGATTTCTCCTGTGCGCTCTTCGATGCCGAAGGCCAGCTGATCGCCAACGCGCCGCACATGCCCGTGCACCTGGGCTCGATGGGCGAGAGCGTGCAGACGATCATCGCGCGTCGCCGGGGGACGATGCAACCCGGCGACGTGTTCGTTCTCAACGCGCCGTACAACGGCGGAACGCATCTGCCCGACGTCACCGTCATCGCGCCGGTATTTCTCCCCTCACCCCAGCCCTCTCCCCGCGAGCGGGGAGAGGGTGCCCGAACGGCGGGTGAGGGGCAGGAGAACGTCATCGAGTTCTATGTCGCGAGCCGGGGCCACCATGCCGACATCGGCGGCATCACGCCCGGGTCGATGCCCCCGGACTCGAAGCATGTCGACGAGGAGGGCGTCCTGCTCGATAACGTGCAGCTGGTCGGACGAGGACGCTTTCTCGAGGCCGAAATGCGCGCGATCCTCGGCTCGGGCCGATATCCGTCGCGCAACATCGACCAGAACCTGGCCGACCTGCGCGCACAGGTCGCCGCCTGCGCCAGGGGCATCGGCGAGTTGAAAAAAATGGTCGGGCACTTCGGACTGAACGTGGTGCGCGCGTACATGAAGCACGTTCAGGACAACGCCGAGGAGGCTGTGCGCCGGGTGCTCGGTGCGCTGAAGGACGGGCATTTCGAGTACGAAATGGACAACGGCGCCCGAATCGTCGTCACAATCGCCGTCGATCGGCTGCGGCGCTCGGCGAAGATCGATTTCACGGGCACGAGCGCGCAGCAGCCGACCAATTTCAACGCTCCCTCCGCAGTGTGCAAGGCGGCCGTTCTGTACGTGTTCCGCACGCTGGTCGACGACGAGATTCCGATGAACGCGGGCTGCCTGCGGCCGCTGGAGATCGTGATTCCCAAGGGCTCCATGCTCAATCCGCGCTATCCCGCGGCGGTCGTTGCGGGCAACGTCGAGACCTCGCAGGCGATCACCGACGCGCTGTACGGCGCGCTCGGCGTGCTCGCGGCGTCGCAGGGAACCATGAACAACTTCACCTTCGGCAACGACACTTATCAGTACTACGAGACGATCTCGGGCGGAGCCGGTGCCGGGCCGGACTTCGACGGCGCGAGCGTCGTCCAGACGCATATGACCAACTCACGGCTCACCGACCCCGAGGTGCTGGAGTGGCGCTTTCCGGTGCGGCTCGACCTCTACCGGATTCGCGTCGGCAGCGGCGGCGCCGGACGCCACCGCGGCGGCGACGGTGGCGAGCGCAGAGTGCGATTTCTCAAACCGATGACCGCGGTGATGCTGGCCGACCACCGGAGGGTTCCGCCCTTCGGCGTCGACGGCGGTCTGCCGGGTGCGGTCGGCTGCAACTGGGTGGAACGCGCCGACGGCACACGCGAAGAGTACGGCGCGACCTGCCAGGTGCAGATGGAGGCGGGCGACGTCTTCGTGATCCTGACGCCGGGCGGGGGCGGATTCGGCGCGCCTCGGGCCGCCGGCGTCTTTGGCGCCCGCACGGCGGGCGGAGCATAATCGATCGATCCCGATGCCGGAGGCCGTCATGAGCAGCCCGATCTACGACATACCCGTCAGCGACATTCACGGCAAACCGCGCAAGCTCGCGGAGTACGACAACAAGGTGCTGCTGATCGTCAATGTCGCCAGCAAGTGCGGCTTCACGCCGCAGTACAAGGGGCTCGAGGCGGTGTACGAAAAACTGCGCGGGCGCGGGCTGGAGATTCTCGGCTTTCCCTGCAATCAGTTCGGCGCGCAGGAGCCCGGCAACGAGGCCGAGATCGCACAGTTCTGCGATCTCAACTACGGCGTGACGTTTCCGCTCTTCGCCAAGATCGACGTCAACGGCTCTGCCGCGGCGCCGCTCTACCAGTATCTCAAGAAGGCGAAACCTGGGCTGCTGGGCTCCGAGGCGATCAAATGGAACTTCACCAAGTTTCTCATCGATCGCAAAGGCAACGTCGTCGAGCGCTACGCCCCGAACGTCGAGCCGGAGGCGATTGCCGGCGACATCGAGAAGCTGCTGTGATGCGCGCGTCAATATTCCAGCGCGTCGCGGCACTCGCGACGATCCTTGTCCTGGCGGCTGCGCCCGCCTTCGCCGCCGATCTCGGCAAGACACTGCGGGTCGCTTTCCCCGTCGCCGAAACCGGGTTCGATCCAGCACCGGTCGGCGATATCTACTCGCAGTATGTGACTCGGGCCATCTTCGATACGCTCTACAAGTACGACTATCTCGCGCGACCGTACAAGATCGTGCCCAATGTCACGGCCGGAATGCCCGAGATCTCGCCTGACGGCAAGACCTGGACGATCAAGATCAAGCCCGGCATCTACTTCGCCGACGACGCGGTGTTCAAGGGCAAGAAGCGCGAGCTCACCGCGGCCGATTACGTGTACTCCTGGAAGCGCGTCATCGATCCGAGGATGCGCTCGAACAACGTGCAAATCTTCGACGGCAAGATCCTCGGCGCCGACGCGATCATCGCCGCGGCGAAGGCGAACGGGAAGTTCGACTACGACGCGCCCATGGAAGGTCTGCAAGCGATCGATCGCTACACCATTCGGTTAAAGCTCAACTTCCCGTTGTACGAGCTGATGGCCGAGCTGACGACTTCGGCGACGGCCGCGGTCGCGCGCGAGGTGATCGAAGCGTATGGCGACGAGAACGGATGGACGATGGCCAACCCGGTCGGCAGCGGACCGTATCGGCTCAAGGAATGGCGGCGCGGGCAGAAGATCGTGCTGGAGAAGAACCCCGGTTTTCGCGGCGAAGTGTTCCCGGAGAGCGCGGCGCCCGAAGACCGCACGCTCATGGCCAGGATGCGCGGCAAGAAGCTTGCGCTGATCGACCGGATCGAGATCAGCATCATCGAGGAATCGAACCCGCGCTTGCTCGCATTTCAGAATGGAGAGCTCGATTACCTCACCGTGCCGTCCGACCTCGTCAGCAAGGTGCTCGGGCCGGACAACAAGCTCAAGCCAGAATTGGCGAAGCAGGGCATCGTCCTCGCCCGCGGCGTCCAGCCCGCGATCAGCTACACCTACTTCAACATGGAAGACCCGATTGTCGGGGGCTACGACAAGGGCAGAATCGCCCTGCGCCGCGCGATCGGTATGTCGTACAACGTCGACGAGGAGATCCGCGTGCTCCGGCAAGGTCAGGGCGAGCCCGCCACGCAGCCCATCCCGCCGAATGTCGGCGGCTACGATCCGAAGATCAAGGGCAACGCGAGGTACGACGTCGCCGGCGCCAAGGCGCTGCTCGACAAGTTCGGCTACGTCGACCGCGACGGCGACGGCTGGCGCGAGCTGCCCGACGGCAAGCCGCTCAAGGTGACGATCGGCTCGGATCCATCCGCCCTCTCGCGCCAGTACGACGAGCTCTGGCAGCGCAGCCTCGCCGCGATCGGCATTCGCGTCGAGTTCGTCAAGCAGAAGTGGCCTGATCTGCTCAAGATGGCGCGCTACGGGCAATTGCAGATGTGGTTTCTGGGCAACATCAACACGACGCCCGAAGGCTTCGGCTTCATGTCGCTGCTCTACGGGCCGCATTCGGGCTTCGCGAACCTGGCCCGTTTCAACCTGCCCGAGTTCAACCAACTCTACGAAAAGGCCCAGAAACTCCCCGATGGCGCCGAGCGCACGCAGCTCTTCGGGAAGATGTCCGCATTGGTGAATGCCTACGCGCCGTGGAACCTCAACGCCTATCGCTACGAGAATGTCCTCGTGCAGCCCTGGTTGCTGGGCTTCAAGCACACGGTGTTCGATTGGCACCCCTGGAAGTTTTACGACATCGACGTCGCGCGCCGCGACGCCGCCAAGTGACGCGCGTGCTGTCTCGCGCAAGCTTGCGGATCGGGGCGGCCAACGGGTCGACAACGTCGTGTTCGGTCCCGCGCGATGCACAAGCGTGGCGCGAATGCGACACATCGGTGTTCGAACTGCGTCAAAGACACCGTCCCGGCTTGCCCGAAGACGCGGTCTTCGCGTACACTGGCGCCATCGTCACTCAACTTCAAGGAACGCTTCGACCATGACCAGAACGCCGACGACCTCCGTCACCGCGATCGCATTCGCGGCGCGCGCGTTCGCATGGAACGAGTTCCTGGATGCGCGCCTCTCCGGCATTGCCCCGGAGATGCCGCTGCCGCTTTTGCGTTAGCTGCCCGTGCGGGTTCCCGCCGGGTGTGGCGGGAACCGAAGTTCGGGCTTTAATTCCCGAGGCTCGTTTCCCGCCGGTGTCGGATACCCGGCGGCCGCGCGCTTTGCGCTGCGGCCGGAGGAAACGTGATGCCTATGACTGACCGACTCAGAACCTACTTTCGACCCACGCTGCGCGGTCTCTGGCTGTCCCGGGATTTCCGGAAGCTGTGGGTCTCGCTCACCATCACGTCGTTCGGCGCGCAGATCACCAATCTCGCGCTGCCGCTGACTGCGGCGCTGCTGCTGCACGCCACACCGATGCAGATGGGTATTCTCGTCGCGTTGGAAACACTGCCGTTCGCGCTGTTCAGCCTGCACGCCGGTGTGCTGCTCGACCGCGTGCGCAAGTTGCCCGTCGTAATTGCGACCGACATAGGGCGCGGTCTGGCGTTGTTTGCGATTCCCATCGCGGCGTGGTTCGACGGGCTGTCGATCGAACTCCTGTTCGGCGTCGGCTTTCTATGCGGAGTGCAGAACGTCGTCGGCGGGGCCGCGTACCAGGTCCTCCTCGCGCAGCTGGCTGGACGTAAGCGGCTGGTCGAAGCGAACGCCAAGATCTCGCTCGGCGAGACTTCCGCAGCGCTGATCGGTCCTGGCATGGCCGGCGGACTCATCCAGGCGCTGACCGCTCCGTTTGCCATCGCGCTCGATGCGGTCACCTTCTTCGTTTCGGCGCTTATGTTGCGCCGGGTCGAGGCCAGGAGCGACGTCGCGCATGCCAAGGGCCCGGCGAGCATGTGGCGCGAGATCGGCGAAGGCCTGAAGCTCGTGTGGGAGAACAAGACCCTGTGGGGTCTCGCCTGGCTTGCAGGAGCGTGGCAGTTCCTGCACCACATGCAGGTCGCCGTCCTGATCCTGTTCGCGACCCGCGATCTGTCGCTGTCGGCCGGAGCGATCGGCATCGCATATGCCTTCGGCGGGCTCGGTTGCGTCCTGGCGTCCGCCTTCGCCGAGCGCCTTTCCAGCCGGCTGGGCATTGGGCCGGTGATCGTGCATGCGTTGATCGTCACCGCCCTGGGCTGGCAGGCATTTGGCCTGCTCGGGGGGTCGGGATGGGTGGCGACGCTCGCGCTGGGACTCGCCATGCTGGTGTTCGACTTCGGGGCGATCCTCTACGGCATCAACTATCTCGCGTTGCGCCAGGCGATCACACCCGACCGGCTGCTCGGGCGGATGACGGCGACGATGCGCTTCCTGACCGTCGCGTCAGCGCCGCTCGGCTCGCTCGTCGGCGGCGCGCTCGCGACGGGGATCGGATTGCGCGGGACGCTGCTCACCGTGGGAGCGCTTGGGTTGGTGCTCGCGGGGGCGGCGGTCGTGTGGTCGCCGGTACGCCGGCACCGTCAGCTGCCGGCGCCCGCGTCCGACTAGCGCCGGATGTAGAATGCGCGTCGCGCACACCGTGTAAAACGAGTGCGCGCCCGGATACCACGCCATGCAGCCGTCGATCCTTTTCGTCACCCTCGATTCCTGCCGCTACGACGCATTCGTCGAGGCGCGCGCGCCCAACCTGAAGGCGCTCGCGCCCCTGCACCGCGCGCACTCGCCCTCGCACTTCACCTACGGCGCGCACGCCGCCTTTTTCATGGGCTTTACCCCGGGCGACGCGAGTCGGCAGGAGCCCTACGTCAATCCCAAGTACGGCAAGATCTTCCGCATGGAGGGTGGAGGGCATCCCGGCGCGTCGCCGCCTCTGGTCAAGCTTGGCGGTCACAACATCATCGACGGACTGAAGAAAGTCGGTTACCGGGCCATCGGTACCGGTGCCGTCAACTGGTTCAACCCCAACCGGCCGACCGGACGCGTGTTGACCGCGGATTTCGACGCGTTCGCCTACACGGGCGGCGGCCCCGGGCTCAAGCGGCAGCTCGCATGGATCGATACGACGCTCTCGCAAGTGAGCGCGGGCACGCCGGCATTTGTTTTTCTCAACCTGTCCGAAACGCACGTGCCCTACTATTACGATGGCGCGCCGTGGGATCCCTCGTACAACCCGGCGCTGGCATTCGGCACGAACAATGACGCGGATGAAGCCAGGCGCCGGCAGGTCGCCTGTGTCGAGTGGTGCGACAAACTGCTCGAACCGCTGCTCGCGCGCTTCGCCAACGACAGCGTGATCGTCTGTGCCGATCACGGAGACTGCTGGGGCGAGGATGGCTTGTGGGAGCATGGGGTCTCGCACGAGAAGACGCTCGAAGTGCCGCTGCTGTTTCGCCTCCCCGCGAACCTGGGAAGCTAAGGCTTCTCAAAGCTGAAACGGGTAGACGTTCCCGAGGCGCAGCAACTGCGAGAGCTCGTCGAGCGCGCGCCGGCCTTCTTCGAGCAGTGCGGGATCGGAAAGATCGGCGGGGGCGAGGCGGTCGCGATAGTGGCGCTCCACCCACGCGAGCAACTCCGTATGCAAGGCATCGTCGAGCCAGATCCTGGCCCGGATAGCGCTTCGCTCGGCGGATGTGAGCGCGACCCGCAGGCGCAGGCACGCCGGTCCGCCCCCGTTCTGCATGCTCTGCTTCAAGTCGAAGGTCAGGACCTCGCGGATCGGCCCGGTGCCGGCAACAAGACGCTCGAGCAATGCACCGACCGCTGCGTCGTTCCGGCATTCGGCCGGAGCGACCAGGAGCATTGCGCCGCTGGCCAATTCGAGCAACTGGCTGTTGAAGAGATAGGTGCTGACTGAGCGCTCGAGGCTCACCTCGCGCTCCGACACGACGATGGGCATGAACGCGGCGCCGATCCGGTCGGCAAGCGCCGCGAGAACGGCTTCCTGGTCGACGTACGCGCGCTCGTGGCAGAACAGCACGCTTCCGCTCCCCACGGCGATCACGTCGTTGTGGAACACGCCGGCGTCGATCGCGTCGGGATGCTGCTGCGCGAACAGCGTGCGACCGGGCGCGAGCGCATGGCGGCGCGCGACCGCTTCTGACGCTTCGCGCGTGTGCCGGGCCGGAAAGCGGCGCGGCGCAGGCGCTTCCGCGTCGAACGCGGCGCGACCGTAGACAAACAGCTCGACACCGCCGTCGCCGGCCGCGGCGAAGCGCGTGTGATTGGCCGCGCCTTCGTCGCCGAGCTGCTGCGCCGGCGGCAACGGGTCATGCACCGCGAAGCGCTCTTCGTCGGCGAAGATCGCCCGCAGCACGCGCGTCGTGGTCGCAGTCTCGAGCGAGCGGTGGAAATGCGCGACCAGATTGGCGGGCGTGAAATGCACGCGGCCGTCGGCCGTGTCGGCGGACGGGCTGACCGTGGCGGCGTTGGCAACCCACATCGCCGCCGCCGACGAACACGCGGCGAGGAGCTGCGGCGCTTGCCGTGCGGCCGTCGCAAGCACGTCCTTATCGGTTCCGGCAAAGCCGAGCGCGCGCAGCGCCGCGACGGCGGGCCGCTCGTGCGGCGGCAGCACCGCCTGTGCGAAGCCGCGATCGGCGAGCGCCTTCATCTTGGCGAGTCCCTGCAGCGCCGCCCGGCGCGGGTTGGCGTCCAGGCTCTTGTTGCGCTCGGAAGCGAGGTTGCCGGTGGCCAGCCCGCTGTAGTTATGTGTGGGGCCTGGCAGACCGTCGAAGTTGACCTCGAGAGGCTCGGTCGCCATTTCAGAGCCGGTCGCGTGGCGACAGCGGCACGGCACGCACGGTGTCGCCGTCGACGACGCCGAGCGCTGCAGCGGCGTGTGGCAGGAGCGGGAACCGGGCGACGCGCGCCGGCGCGGGCGCCAGGACCGCGCGAAAGCGCTCGAAGCTGCGGTTGGCGACCAACCAGAGGACGTCGTC
The DNA here is from genome assembly GCA_030854785.1 of Pseudomonadota bacterium. Taxonomy (GTDB): domain Bacteria; phylum Pseudomonadota; class Gammaproteobacteria; order Burkholderiales; family Casimicrobiaceae; genus PALSA-1003. The sequence continues at coordinate 10,173 of JALYSM010000100.1, read as the reverse complement.
GGTCAGGCTGTCGGGTACCGGATCCTCTTCGCCCAGCTTTACCGGCAACGTCTGGCTGTACTGCACCGCGTGGATGTTGTCGCGAAAACATTCCAGCGCCGGTCCGGCATCGAAGATATCGACATAGCCGTCGTAGCGAAACCCTTCCGCTTCGAGCATCGCCCGCGCGGGCAGCGAGTCGGCGTGCACCTCGCCGATCACCGCGCGCGCCGGGGCGGGCAGCAACGTCGTATAGACCGGGTGGCGCGGCATCAGCTGTGCGATGAACGCCTTCTGGCCGATGCCGGTCAGGTAATCGGCGCGCGAAAATTCCATGGCGAAGAAGTGGCGGCCCAGGCCTTCCCAGAACGGGCTCCTGCCGTCGGCGTCGAGCTTGCCGCGCAGTTCCGCGATCACCTTGGGCGCAAAAAGCTCGGCAAATTCGGCGATGAACAGAAGCCGCGCCTTGGCGAGCAGCGGACCGTTCTTCGCGCGCCGATAGCGCGCGTCGAGGAACAGCGAGCACAATTCGCTGTCGCCCGTGTGATCGTTGGTGAGAAAAAGCGTCGGCGCGGTGGTGTAGACGTCGAGCTCGCCCGAGGCGTGCACCTGCGTCCCGACATGATAGTTGTACCAGGGTTCCGACAAGCCCACGGCTGCCTCGATCGCGCTGATGCCGACGACGCTGCCGCTGACGCCGTCGACGAGCACGAAGACGTAGCAGGCATCTGCCTTCGCTGCGTTTCCTGCGAATGCCGCGAGCGAGCGCTCGATGCGCTGCGCGAGGCGCTCGGCGTTGGCGGGCAGTGTGGTGAGCCCCGCGCCGCTGCGTTCGGACAGCGCCAGCAGCGCCGGCAGGTCGTCCCGCGCGATCGGCCGGACGTAGAACATCGGCCCCGCTTAGGCTCCTAGGTAAGCGATTTGCCCAGCGCCGTTTCCAGTCGCGCGAGGCCTTCCAGGATTTCGTCGAGACTGATGACGAGCGAAGGTGCGATGCGCACGACGTCGGGCCCGGCGACGAGCACGATCAGCCCGGCTTCGGCGGCGGCGCGCATGACATCCATCGCCTTGCCCTGCCAGCGCTCTGCCAGCTCGCAGCCGAGCCACACGCCTTCACCGCGAATGTCGACGAAGACCTCGCGTCGCGCATTGATGGTGCGCAAGCCTTCCATGAACAGCGCGTGCCGCGCCTTGACGCCGTCGAGCACCTCGGTCGTGTTGATGACGTCGAACACGGCGCTGGCGACGGCGCAGGCGAGCGGGTTGCCGCCGAAGGTCGTGCCGTGGACGCCGACGGAGAACGCGCTCGCGATCTCGGTCGTCGTCAGCATCGCCCCGACGGGGAAACCGCCGCCCAGTCCCTTGGCGCTCGTCAGTATGTCCGGAACGACGCCTTTCTGCATATACGAAAACAGCGCGCCGGTGCGGCCCATGCCGCTCTGAATCTCGTCGAAGATTAGCAGCGCGTCGTGTTCGTCGCAAAGCCGCCGCGCGGCGGCCAGGAATTCCGGCGTGCCCGGGATCATTCCACCTTCGCCCTGCATCGGCTCGAGGATCACCGCGCAGACGTCGTCCCCGCCTTCCTCCGCGAATGCGGCCTCGAGACCCGCGACGTCGTTGTAACGGATGTGGGTAAAGCCGGTCGGCGGCGGGCCGAAGCCGGTGGAGTATTTCGCCTGCCCGCCCGCGGAGACGGTGAACAACGTCCTGCCGTGGAATGCATTGAGCGTCGAGATCACCCGGAATTTTTCCGGTCCGCACTGATCGTGCGCGTAACGCCGCGCGAGCTTGAGCGCAGCCTCGTTGGCTTCGGCGCCGGAGTTGCAAAGGAACACGCGATCGGCGAAGGTTGCGTCGACCAGCTTTTTCGCGAGCCGCAGCGCCGGCTCGTTGGTCATCCAGTTCGATACGTGCCAGAGTGTGTGCGCCTGCTCGGTCAGCGCCTTCACCATCGCCGGGTGGCAATGGCCCAGCGAAGTGACTGCGACGCCGCCGGCGAAGTCGATGTACATCCGGCCTTGCTGATCCCATACGCGCGAACCTATGCCGCGAACCGGTATGAAGTCCGCGGGTGCGTAGCAGGGCACCATCAGTTGGTCGAACATCGCGCGCGTGACCGGCAACACCGCGGTGTGCAACTCGACTGCAGAACGCGCGCCGGCGGCGACGGCGGTGGCAGGCGGGACGGCCATGAGCTTTATCTCGCTTACCTTGCGGCGATGATCTGAATCTCGATCTTGTAACCGGGCGCGGCGGGCTTGGCTTGCACAGTCGCGCGCGCCGGCGCCTGTCCCGGCGCAACCCAGGCTTCCCACACAGTGTTCATCGCCGCGTAATCGTTCATGTCGGCGAGGTACACCGTCGCCGCGAGTATTTTCGTCTTGTCGCTGCCGGCTTCGGCGAGCAGTCGATCGATGTGCGCCAACACCTGTTGCGCCTGTACGGTGACGTCCGCGGCGAGATCGTCGGCGGCAAGGCCGGCAAGGTAGAGCGTTCCGGAATTCGGACTCTCATGAACGACCATGTCGGACAGGCGCTTGCCGACATGGTAACGCTGGATGGTCACGGTACTATCCTTTGTTCCGCGGGGGAGCTTTCGCGAGAGCGCCATTGTAGACGAACGCTCCAGGAACAGGCAGCCAGCGCCGTCTGCCCAAAAAAACGGCAGCGGGTCGGCGGCCGTCAAATCGACGCGTTACGGCCGCCGTTGACGCCGTTTGACGACATGCACCCGACACTCAATCGACCTTCGCCCCCGAGGCCTTGACGACCTTGGCCCATTTCTCGGTCTCGGCGCGGATGTGCGCGGCAAATTGCTCGGGCGTGCCGCCCGCCGCGGCCGCGCCTTGTAGCAGCAATTTTTCCTTCACGTCGGGACTTTGCAGCCATTGGTTAACGTCGGCGTTGATGCGCGCGACGATTGCTGCCGGCGTGCCGGCAGGAGCGACGATGCCGAACCACGACGTCGCTTCGAACCCGGGCAACCCGCTTTCGGCGATGGTCGGCACGTCGGGCAGCGCAGGCGCGCGCTTGGCGGACGTTACCGCGATCGCGCGCAGCTTTCCCGCCTTGATCTGCTGCAGCGACGAAGGAAGGTTGTCGAACATCACCTGCACCTGTCCGCCCATCAGGTCCGTGATCGCGGGGGCGCTGCCTTTGTAGGGCACGTGCGTCATGTCGACGCCGGCCATGGTCTTGAACAGTTCGCCCGACAGGTGGATCGACGTGCCGCTGCCCGACGACGCGAAGTTGATCTGGCCCGGCTTTTCCTTCGCGAGCTTGATCAGATCGGTCACCGAGTTCACCGGCAGCGCGGGCGTGACTTCCAGCACATTGGGCACGCCCGCGACCAGGATCACCGGCGCGAAATCCTTCACGTGGTCGTAAGGCAGCTTGGCGTACAGGTTGGGATTGATCGCGTGCGTGTTGACGGTACACATGAGCAGCGTGTAGCCGTCCGGCGCGCTCTTGGCGACGAGGTCGGAGCCGATGTTGCCCGCGGCACCGGGCCGGTTGTCGATCACGACCGGCTGTCCAAGCGTTAACGAAAGCCTCTGTCCCACCTCGCGCGCGAGGATGTCGGTGGTGCCGCCCGCGGGGAACGGAACGACGAGCCGTATCGGCTGGGTCGGATACGCCTGCGCCCATGCGCCAGAGGCGCCTACGGCCAGCACCACGGCAAGCGCCGCGCGCTGCAACTTGCGGATCATGTTTTCCTCCATCGTCGTTCTCCATGCAGTTTCGCAAGTTCGCGATCAATCCACCTTGGCACCGGAAGCCTTGACGATCTTCGCGTACTTCGGGATTTCGCTCCGGATCAGCGCGGCGAACTGCTCCGGCGACGTTGGCGCCGGCTCCGCGCCCTGTTGCGCAAAGAATGCCTTCATCTCGGGCGTGCCCAGGATGCGCGTCACCTCGGCGTTCCACTTGACGATGATTTCCTTCGGCGTGCCGGCCGGTGCCATGAATCCCCACCAGGTATAGATATCGAAGCCGGGCAGGCCGGTTTCGGAAAGCGTAGGCAGCTCGGGAGCGAGCGCCGAGCGCCTGGCCGTCGTGACCGCCACAGCCTTCAGCCTGCCCGCTTTCAGTTGTGGCGTCGAATTCGCGAGATTGTCGAACATGAGCTGGGTGTCGCCGGCGAGCAGCGCCTGTAGCGCGGGGGCGCCACCTTTGTACGGGATGTGCACCATGTCGACGCCGGCTTCGGCCTTGAACAATTCTCCGGCGAGGTGCCCCGCGCTGCCGTTGCTACCCGATCCGAACGATAACGCTCCCGGATGCGCCTTCGCGTACGCGATGAGCTCGGGTACGGAATTCACCGGCAGCGTCGGATTGAGCACCAGCACGTTCGGAGTCGTCGCGACCAGCGTGATTGGCGCAAAGTCCTTGATCGGATCGTAGGGCATCGTGCGATAGAGGCTGACGTTCACCGCGTGCGTCGACAGCGCGCCCTCGAGGATCGTGTAGCCATCCGGAGTGCTTTTGGCGACGAGATCCGCGCCGATGTTGCCGCCGGCGCCGGGACGGTTGTCGATGACGACCGGCTGGCCCCAAGCCTCGGTGAGTTTCTGGCCGATGGCCCGGGCGACGACGTCGAGCGAGCCGCCCGGCGGAAAGGGCACGACCAGGCGAATCGGTTTGGCTGGATACGTCTGAGCAGCGGCAATTACCGGCGTCCAGCTCGCGGCAACGGCAAGCGCGAAGGCGACCGCCGCGATGCTGCGGCAGCGAAGCGAGGTGCGCAAAGCGGACTCCGGGAAGGCTGTCAAACGAGTCTCATTTTAGCAGCCGCCTCGACCGCCGCATCGCGCACGGTTTGCGGCGCCCCACGCCCCGGCGCATAATCCCCGATCGGTTTACCCGCAAGGTCCGGCTCACGCCATCTGCCCGCCGGTTGCAATAGAATCGTCACAGGCAACTCCAATACTTCGCTGTTTGGTCATTTAGGAGGAAACCATGCATAGCCGCATCCCCGGCGTGGCGCGCGCGATACTCGCCGCTGCCCTGCTCAGCCTCGCCGCACAGGCGCAAGCCGTCACCGAGATCCAGTGGTGGCACGCGATGACCGGGGCCAACAACGACCGCGTCAACGCGCTCGCCAAGCGCTTCAGTGACAGCCAGAGCGACTACAAGGTTACGGCGGTCTACAAGGGCAGCTATCCGGAAGCGATGGCGGGGGCAATTGCCGCGTACCGCGCGGGCAACGCGCCGGCGCTGCTGCAGGTGTTCGAGGTCGGGACCGGCACGATGATGGCGGCCAAAGGCGCCATCAAGCCGGTATACGAAGTGATGGCCGAAGCGGGCGAGAAATTCGACCCGAAGGCGTACGTACCGGCGGTGGCCGGCTATTACACCAACGCGAAGGGCCAGATGCTGTCGTTCCCGTTCAACAGCTCCACGACGGTGTTCTGGTACAACAAGGACGCGTTCGAGAAGGCAGGGCTCGATCCCAACCGCGCGCCGCAGACGTGGCCCGAAGTCGTTGCCGCGATGGCGAAGCTCAAGGCCTCGGGGCACGCCTGCCCGTTCACGACCGGCTGGCAGACGTGGACGCAGCTCGAAAGCTTCTCGGCGTGGCATAACCAACCGTTCCTCACCAAGGACAACGGCTTCTCAGGCTCCGATGCCAAGCTGGTGTTCAACGGCCCGGTCCAGATTCGCCACATCGAGAACATGCAGGACTGGATCAAGAAAGGCTACTTCGTGTACGGCGGGCGCAAGAACGAGCCGGAAGCCAAGTTCTTCAGCGGCGAGTGCGCGATGATGACCACATCGTCGGCGGCCTACGGCACGATCAAGCAGAACGCGAAGTTCAAGTTTGCGGAGTCGACGCTGCCGTACTACGCGGATGTAGTCGGGGCGCCGCAGAACACGATCATCGGCGGCGCGAGCCTGTGGGTCATGTCGGGCAAGAAGAAGGACGAGTACAAGGCCGTGGCCAAGTTCCTGACCTTCCTTTCGCAGCCGGAGATCCAGGCGGAGTTTTCACAAGCGACAGGTTACCTGCCGATCACGCTGGCCGCGTACGAGCTCACGAAGAAGTCCGGTTTCTACGAAAAGAACCCGGGCACCAACGTGGCCGTCGAGCAAATGATCGTCAAGACCACCAACAATTCGCGCGGCGTGCGCGCCGGCAACTTCCCGCAGATCCGCGACGTGATGGACGAGGAGCTCGAAGCCATCTGGGCGGGTAAAAAGACCGCGAAGCAGGGCCTTGACGACGCAACGAAGCGCGGCAACGAGATCATCGAGCGCTTCAACAAGGCAAACGCTGGTTAGTGCGCTGTTGGACCAGCCGTTCATGGTTCGACAGGCCTGTCCTGAGCGACGTCGAAGGGCTCACCACGAACGGGTTTTGGGTTTGCGTCGTGTCAGGGACTTTCCGTTCGTCCTGAGCTTGTCGAAGAACGAACGACTCAGGGCGCGATAGGCGCGAGCTCCGAGCACTTTCGATGGAAAAACGCGCCCGCTTCGAATCGCGTTGGCTGCCTTATGCGCTGATCGCGCCGCAGATGGCGATCACGCTCGTTTTCTTTTTCATGCCCGCTTCGCAAGCGCTCTATCAGTCGCTGCAGGTGCAGGACGCCTTCGGCAACGTCACGCAGTTCGTGTGGTTCGACAACTTCAAGGACCTGTTCCGCAACGACGAGTATCTCGCGTCGTTCCGGGTGACCGCGGTGTTCTCGCTCCTGGTCGCTGCGCTCGGCTTGTCGATTTCGCTCGTGCTGGCCGTGCTGGCCGATCGCGTGATCCGCAGTGCGACGATCTACAAGACGCTGTTGATCTGGCCGTATGCGGTCGCGCCGGCCATCGCGGGGATTCTCTGGCTCTTCCTGTTCAACCCGACGCTCGGCATTGTCGCCCATTGGTTGAAGGGTTTCGGCATTCCCTGGGATCCGCTGCTGAATGGCACCCATGCGCTGATCATGGTGGTAATCGCCGCCGTGTGGAAGCAGATCAGCTATAACTTTCTCTTTTTTCTCGCCGGCCTTCAGTCGATACCGAAGTCGCTGATCGAAGCTGCGGCGATCGACGGCGCGGGTCCGGTCAAGCGCTTCGTGACCATCGTATTCCCCCTGCTGTCGCCGACGACGTTCTTCCTGCTCGTCGTCAACATCGTCTTCGCGTTCTTCGACACGTTCGGCATCATCGACACCGCGACCGGCGGCGGGCCGGGTCAGGCTACGCAAATCCTCGTCTACAAGGTGTACGCCGATGGCTTCAAGGGGCTCGACCTCGGCAGCTCGTATGCGCAGTCGGTGGTGCTGATGATCATCGTCATCACCCTCACCGTCCTGCAGTTCCGATACGTCGAGCGCAAGGTCCAATATTAGACATGATCGAGCACCGCCCGATCCTGACGTTTGTCTCCCACCTGATCCTCGTGATCGGCGTGGCGATCGTGGCGCTTCCGGTCTACGTCACGTTCGTCGCGTCGTCGCTTGCGGTCGACGAGGTCCTGCAATCGCCGATGCCGCTGCTGCCGGGATCGCACCTGATCGAGAATTATACGAAAGTGCTGTCCCAGGGCGCGTCGACCAATGTGACGACGGCACCTGTTGGCCGCATGATGTTCAACAGCCTGGTGTCCGCGCTGGTCATTGCCGTCGGAAAAATCGCCATTTCGTTGCTGTCGGCATTCGCGATCGTCTACTTCCGCTTCCCGTTTCGCGCGCTCGCGTTCTGGATGATCTTCGTCACGCTGATGCTGCCGGTCGAAGTGCGGATCCTGCCCACGTACAAGGTCGTCTCCGACCTGCACATGCTGGACACCTACGCCGGTCTGACGGTGCCGCTGATCGCGTCTGCGACGGCAACGTTCCTCTTCCGCCAGTTCTTTCTCACCATTCCCGACGAGCTGGCCGAAGCAGCACGGATCGACGGCGCCGGACCTATGCGGTTTTTCTGGGATGTCGTGGTGCCGCTGTCGCGCGCGAACATCGCTGCGCTGTTCCTGATCCTTTTCATCTTCGGCTGGAACCAGTACCTGTGGCCGCTGCTCGTGACCACCGACGAATCAATGTATACGACGGTGATCGGCATCAAGCGGATGATCGCCGGCGGCGAGGCGGCCACCGAATGGAATCTCGTGATGGCCACGGCGATGCTGGCGATGCTGCCGCCGGCGCTCCTCGTATTGTTGACGCAGAAATGGTTCGTCAAGGGCCTGGTCGACACGGAAAAATGACGCGGTAGTTGCGACGGTGCGACGCAAATTGGGTCCCGGCCTGCGCCGGGACGACGGGCAATTTTGTCATCCCGGGCGAGCGCAGGGAGGCCCGGGATCCAAGTTGAATTTGACTTTCGCAAGCGACGGATGAAATTGGGTCCCGGCCTGCACCGGGACGACGATAGGCAACAAATGGCCAAAGTCCAATTGCGCGGCGTCAGGAAGAGCTACGCCGACCTCGAAGTGATTCACGGTGTCGACATCGATGTCGCCGACGGTGAGTTCATCGTGATCGTGGGACCTTCGGGTTGCGGGAAATCGACGCTGCTGCGGATGGTGGCGGGGCTCGAGACGATCACCGTTGGCGAGATCGTCATCGGCGATCGTGTCGTCAACCGCCTCGAGCCCAAGGATCGCGACATCGCGATGGTGTTCCAGAATTACGCGCTCTACCCGCACATGAGCGTGTTCGACAACATGGCGTACGGACTGAAAATCCGCGGCTTCTCGAGGAGCGACATCGACGCGCGGGTCAAGCGTGCGGGCGAGATTCTCGAGCTCGGTCCGTTGCTCGAGCGCAAACCGCGTCAGCTTTCCGGCGGCCAGCGCCAGCGCGTCGCGATGGGCCGGGCGATCGTGCGCGAACCGGCGGTATTCCTGTTCGACGAACCGCTGTCGAATCTCGACGCGAAGCTTCGCGTGCAGATGCGCTTCGAGATTCAGAAGCTGCACCGGCGTTTGTCCACGACGAGCCTGTACGTGACGCACGACCAGGTCGAGGCGATGACGCTGGCGCAACGGATGATTGTGATGAATGCGGGGCGCGCCGAGCAGATCGGCACGCCGATGGAGGTCTACCAGAACCCGGCGACCGTATTCGTGGCCGGCTTCATCGGCTCGCCGGCGATGAATTTCCTCGCCGGCAAGGCCGAGGCGGACGGCCGCGTAGCGCTCGACGGCGGCGGCACGGTCGCTGCGGCTGCCAACCTGGGAGCAGGCCGCAAGATCACGGTCGGCGTCCGGCCCGAACATTTCACCCCCTGCGCGCCGAGTGCGGCCAACCTGGTGGGCAGCGTCGAGATGATCGAAGCTTTAGGCGCCGACACGCTTATCCACGTCGCTTTCGGAGGCGGCTCGCTCATCGCCAGGCTCCCGCACGGCGCGCCCGCGACGATCGGCGAGCCGATTGCGCTGGCGGCATCTCCCGGCCGGGTGTATCTGTTCGACGCCGACACCGGCGCCAGATTAGCCGCTGCGTGAACTCCTGGCCCTATCCGAAATATGCGGCGCATCGCGGCGCCGGCAAGCTCGCGCCGGAGAACACGCTCGCGGCGATGCGCGTCGGTCAGGCGCACGGTTACCGAATGGTCGAGTTCGACGTCAAGCTCTCGGGTGATGGCGTGCCGTTCCTGTTGCACGACGATACGCTCGACCGCACGACCGACGGCCAGGGCCGCGCGGATGCGCTCACCTGGTCGGAGCTCGCCAAGCTCGATGCGGGCAGTTGGCACTCCGCCGCGTTTGCCGGCGAACCGCTGCCGACGCTCTCGGCGATCGCGCGCTGGGCGATCGCGAACGGCGTCGCATGCAACATCGAGATCAAGCCGATGCCTGGGCGCGAGCGCGCTACGGGTGCTGCGGTGGCGCTGGACGCTGCCACACTGTGGCGCGCAGCCCCGGTGCCACCCCTGCTGTCGTCGTTTTCCGAGGAAGCGCTTGCCGCCGCGCGCGCCGCTGCGCCCGACCTGGCGTGCGCGCTCTTGGTCGAGCACATTCCCGGCGACTGGGCAGCGCGGCTGTCGCGGCTCGCGTGCATTGCGCTGGACGTAGACTATCGCGAGCTCGATGGCGGCATCGTCGCCGCCGCGCATCAATTGGGCTACAAGGTGATGACGTACACGGCGAACGATCCGCACGCGGTCACGCAACTCGCGGCGTTCGGCGTCGACGTCATCATCACGGACGCCATCGACGTCATCAGACCGTAGCCCGGGTCGAGCGCGAAGCGCGATACCCGGGGG
>JALYSM010000103.1 GCA_030854785.1 Pseudomonadota bacterium | reverse complement strand
GCTCTATGTGCGGCAGCAGACGTGCGCGTGGGACGAGCTCGAGCCAAGCATCGAGCGAGTGCGGGCGCTGCTCGGGCAACCCGATGTGCCGGCCGTATCGCCCCACAATCTGCTTGCGCTGCCGTTCTCGCCGGCGGAATTGCTTGCCGCCGCGCGGCACTGGGTCCGGGAGCGGATCGGGTTGCGCGCCGCGGCTCCGCCCGAGCCGCCGGGCCTCGCATCGGGTAGGTTACGCATCGCCTATTTCGGCTCCGATTTCCGCGCGCACCCTCTGGCGAGTCTGCTGACCGAGGTCATCGAAAGGCATGATCGCGAACGCGTCGAGGTTTTCGGCTATTCGTTCGGACCCGACGACGGCAGCAGTGCACGCGCGCGGTTTGGACGTGCCTTCGACCACTTCGTCGACGTGCGCCGCGAAAGCGTCGAGGCCACCGCGCAACGCATCCGCAGCGATGGAGTTGCGGTGCTGTTTGACACCGGCGGCTACGTGCACAACGCGCGCAGCGAGGTCTTTGCGCTGCGCGCGGCGCCGATACAGATCAACGCGATCGGCTTTCCGGGGACGCTGGGAGCCGACTTCTACGACTACATCCTGACCGACGCGTTCGTGACACCGCCAGAGCAGCAGCCGAATTTCGCCGAACGCTTCATGGTGCTTCCGCATTGCTACCTGCCCGGGGATTCGCGCCGGTCCGTCGATCGCACGCCGACGCGCGCGGAGTGCGGACTGCCCGAGACGGGCGTGGTGTTTTGCTGCTTCAACTCCAGCTACAAGATCCTTCCCGGCATATTTGCGGCCTGGATGCGGCTCCTGCACCGGTGCTCTGGAAGCGTGCTCTGGTTGTTGCAAACGAATAGCGAGGCCACCTCCAATCTCCGCCATGCGGCGCGGCGCCACGGTATCGCCGCGCCTCGGATCGTCTTCGCTCCACGCGTCCCGCTGGCGCAGCACCTCGCCCGCCACGCCGCGGCGGATCTCTTCCTCGATACGTTTCCCTGCAACGCGCATACCACGGCGAACGACGCGTTGTTCGCGGGCCTGCCGCTTCTCACCTGCGCGGGCGAGACCTTCGCGAGCCGCGTCTCGGGCAGCCAGCTCATCGCCGTCGGACTGCCCGAGCTCGTCACGCATTCACTCGAAGCGTACGAAGTGCTCGCGGCCGGGTTGGCACAGGACGCTGGGCGACTCGCGCATTATCGGGCGCGGCTCGTCGCCAATCGCGACACCTGTCCGCTGTTCGATACCGCGAGCTACACGCGCGCTCTGGAAGGGCTCCTCTTCGCCGCATGGCATGAATTGCGCGCGGGCCGGCGTTCGTAGCCCGGGATGAGCAAGGCGAATGCAGTGGCCGGCGCCGCGCCGCGCTGCTTTTCCGGATTCGCCGGAGCCTGGGTTGAGCCCCTTCGACAAGCTCAGAGCAGGCTCCGGCGAAAACCCGGGATTCGCTATGCTCATCCCGGGCTACGTGCAGGGCTGAGGTCTGTGCCGGGCGCGGAGGAGGCCGCCTCGGGTAAAATAACCCATTTTTCGCGCCGCCGGCTCCGGGCGCGCGCAAGCCGCATGTCCGCATCAGACCCCCTCCCTTCGCCTGCCGCGCCCGCTTTCACCGGAGAACGGTTCGTGCCGAGCTGCGGCGGCGAGATCGCCTACGAGCACTGGCACCGGTACGCGTTCGCGCGACGCTTCGCAGCGGGAAAGCGCGTTCTCGATGCGGCGTGCGGCGAGGGCTACGGTACCGCGCTTCTGGGCGCCGTGGCGGCGAGCGTGGTCGGCATAGACATCGACATCAAAACCATCGACCACGCGCGCACAACGTACGGCGAAAGCAATCGCCTACGTTTTTTTGCAGCGTCCTGCGCCGATATGCCGGTACCCAGCGCGTCCTTCGACGTCGTCGTGTCGTTCGAAACCATCGAGCATCTCCAGGCCGCGCAACAACCGGAGATGCTGTCCGAATTCGCGCGCGTGCTCGCGCGGGACGGAGTGCTGGTGATTTCTTCTCCGAACAAGCGTCTTTACAGCGACGCGCGCGATTACGTCAATCCATTTCATGTACAGGAGTTGTATCGCGATGATCTGGCGCGCCTGCTCGGCGCGTTTTTTCCGGCGCAGCGCTGGTACCACCAACGCCTCGCGTTCTGGTCGGGCATATGGGCCGAGCGAATGGAACAGGGCGCGCTGCGCCGGGCAGGACAAGAAGCCGTCCCGGATACCGAAGGCGCGAACGAGGCAGCGCTTGCGGAGACATGGGTGGGAGACACGGAACGCATCGCGCCCTACGCTGCGCCTGAGGGCATGTACTTCATCGTCGTCGCAGCGCGCAACGCGGCGGCGCTCCCTGCCGCAGGCGCCGGAATCTCGCTGTTCACCGACTCCGATGAGAGCGAGCTCAAGCGCGCCGCGGCCAACGCGCGCGAGGTGCTGCGGCTCGACGGGTTGCTCAAGGAGAATGACGCTGCGCTTGTGCGACAGGCAGGCCACGTCGAGCACCTCGAGACGCTCGTCGCGGAGCGTGAGCGGCTCGTGGTCGAACGCGACGCCGCCGTGACGCGACATGCCGCGCATGTCAAGCATCTCGAAACCCTCGTCGTCGAGCGCGACCGGCAGCTCGCCGAGACGAGCGCGGCACGGGACGAGCGAGACAAGAATATCGCTGCGCTCGGGAAGCAGCTGGCCTCGCTCGAGATCGGGCGTACGCGTCTGGAGTCGGAACGCACGCGGCTCGAGGCGGCGCTGGCGGCGCAGGAGCGTGTCATCGCCTTCCTGCAGAGCTTTCGCGGCTGGATCGGCTGGCCGTGGCGGCGCATGCGTCGGTGGCTCGGCCGCGCCCGTTAGACCACGCCATGCAGCGCGCGCCGATCGACATTGTCATCCCAGTCTATGATGCGGCTGGCGATCTCGCGCGCTGCGTCGACAGCGTGCTCGCGCATTCGCAGGGCGACTGGCGGCTGTTGCTGATCGACGACGCATCGCCCGACCCCGCGATTCGCACCTACTTTTCCGGCCTGCGCGCGAGGCATCTGCCGCAGGTCGCGCTGCTCGCCAACGAGCGCAATCTCGGTTTCACGCTCACTGCGAATCGCGGCATGCGCGAGGCCCGCGCCAGCGCCGACGTCGTTCTCCTCAACTCCGACACCGTCGTCACCGCGGGCTGGCTCGACAAGCTCGCGCGCTGCGCCGCGTCCGATCCGCGCATCGGCACGATTACGCCTTTTTCGAACAATGCCGAAATCTGCTCGCTGCCGCGCTTCTGCGTCAACAATCCCTGGCCTGCCGCGGAGGACCCCGCGCTCCTCAATGCTGCGCTCGAGCTCGCGGCGGTGCCGACGTATCCGAACCTGCCGACCGGCGTCGGATTCTGCCTGTACGTCCGCCGCGCGCTGATCGACGCGATCGGCGGCTTCGACGCGGCGTTTGGACTGGGCTACGGCGAGGAAAACGATTTCTGCATGCGCGCGGCGGCCGTGGGATTTCGCAACGTGCTGTGCGAGGACGCGTTCGTCCTCCATCTCGGCGGCAGCTCGTTCGGCGACAAGCGCGCCGATCTGGCCGAGCGCAACACGGCGTTGCTCCTCGAGCGCCATCCCCGGTATCTCGAGCTCGTCCACGCTTACATCGCCGCCGATCCGCTGCGGCCGCTACGCGAGCTGGCCTTGACGCAATATCGCGTGCTCACAGGCCCGCGCGAAGGAGTCCTGCACGTTCTGCACGGTCACGGTGGCGGCACCGAATACCATGTGCGCGCGCTGATTGCGGCGTCGTCCTCCGCGTTCCGGCACTACCTGCTGATTGCGATGGGCGACGCCTGGCGGCTGGAGGAGCACGTTCGCGGCGAAGTCACTGGCTACGACTTCGAACGCGCGCCGGACGAGAGCTGGCGGGAGTTCCTCGGCGGCGTCGCCGCACGCTTCGGCATAGACTTGATCCACCTGCACAACATCTCGGGCTGCCGCGAGGCCGTCTTAAGCGCGCTCGCCGCACTCAGCATTCCATACGGCTACACGGTGCACGATCTCAATTTTGCCTGCCCCACGATCACCTTCATCGATGCCGGGGGAAGCTACTGCCACGCCGTGACCGACGTCGCGGCCTGCACCGCCTGCCTTGCGGCGCAACCCGAATTCGCCGCTGTCGACATCGCAGCCTGGCGCGCCGGTCATCGCGCGCTACTCGAGCGGGCCGCGTTCGTGATCGCGCCGTCGCACTGGGCCTCGAGCATGCTGTGGCGGTATTTTCCCGAGCGTCCGGCGGCCATCGTCGCGCACGGCAGCGGCCAAGGCATGCCGCGCGACGACGCAGTGCGTACGCGCCTCGATCTGCCGGACGATGGCGTGCCCACGGTCGCCGTCATCGGCGCGATCGGCCCCGACAAGGGTTCGCGCCGGCTCGAGCGTCTGGTCGAGTTGACCCGACAGCGAGGTGCACGGCTGCGGTGGGTGCTCATCGGCTACCTCGATCGCGGTCGCGAGCCGATCCAAAGCGACGATGCCGTCTTTACGCAGCACGGTCCGTTCGATTCGCGCGAGATCGGCGCGCTGCTCGATCACTATCGCGTGCGCCTGGTTGCTTACCCTTCGGTAGGCCCGGAGACGTTCAGCTACACGCTGTCCGAAGCCTGGGCAGCCGGTCGGCCGGCGCTGGTGCCGCCGATCGGCGCTCTGGCCGAGCGCGTCGCAGCCACCGGCGCCGGATGGGTGCTGAGTGAAGACGATTGGCGGGACGAGGTACAGATG
>JALYSM010000076.1 GCA_030854785.1 Pseudomonadota bacterium | reverse complement strand
CGCCGCCGTCGCTGCCGCGGCAGCAGCGGCGGCGATCACCGACGCGTCTCCTCCCGCGCCTGGAGGCGTCGATGCGCAGCCGGTTAGCAGCGCTGCCGCAGCCATTAGCGCGAGCGGCAGGCGAAGGACTGGCGGCCGTGCGGTCGCGGAAAGCAAAAAAGCAGAGTTAACCATTGCCAAAACCTCGAAGTCAGGGTGTTGAATTTGCAAGCGCTCGCAGCACTCGCGCGCGAACCGTCGAGCGCCCATCACGCGGCCGCAAGCTCGCCGCGCAACGAATGCGGCAGCGCCGCGGTAATGCGCACATCGGCATAGCTTCCGACCAGGCTGAACACGCCGGGAAAGTTGACGACGCGGTTGGTCTCGGTGCGCCCAGCCAACTCGCTATCGCTCCTCGCGGCACGACCGGTCACCAGCACCCGCTCCGACTTGCCGATCATCCGTTCGCTCTGCGCACAGTACTGCGCGTCGAGGGTCGCCTGCAGCCGCGCGAGCCGCGCCTGTGCAGTCGTTTGCGGCACTTGATCGGGAAAGTCGGCAGCGGGCGTTCCGGGCCGCGCGCTGTAGATGAAACTGAAGCTGCCGTCGAAGCCCACGTCGTCGACGAGCTGCATCGTCTGCTCGAAATCCTTGTCGGTCTCGCCGGGGAAGCCGACGATGAAGTCGGACGTCAATGACACACCCGGGCGCACCGCGCGCAGTCTCCGGACGATCGACTTGTATTCGAGCGCGGTGTAACCGCGCTTCATCGCCGCGAGGACGCGGTCCGATCCCGACTGCACCGGGAGGTGAAGCGCCGACACGAGCTTCGGCAGCTTGCCGTAGGCTTCGATCAGCCGGGGCGTCATTTCTTTCGGATGCGAAGTCGTAAAGCGGATGCGCTCGAGCCCCGGAATTTCGGCGAGGTATTCGAGCAGCGCAGCTAGGTCGGCAACTTCGCCACACTCGTTCATGACGCCTCGGTAGGCGTTCACGTTCTGGCCGAGGAGCGTGATCTCCTTGACGCCCTGGTCGGCCAGATCGGCGACCTCGGTGAGCACATCGTCGAACGGCCGCGAAACCTCCTCGCCGCGCGTATACGGCACGACACAGAAGCTGCAGTACTTGCTGCAGCCCTCCATGATTGAAACAAAGGCGCTGGCGCCGTCGACCCGTGGCGGGGGCAGGTGATCGAATTTCTCGACCTCGGGGAAACTGATGTCGACCTGCGGCCGCCCGGTGCTGCGCCGGCGCGCTATGAGCTCGGGCAACCGGTGCAGGGTCTGAGGTCCGAACACGATGTCGACGTACGGGGCGCGGCGCACGATCGCGGCGCCTTCCTGGCTCGCGACGCAGCCGCCGACGCCGATGATGAGATCGGGCTTCGCCGCCTTGAGGCGGCGCACGCGCCCGAGATCGTGGAAGACGCGCTCCTGGGCCTTCTCGCGCACCGAGCAGGTGTTGAAGAGGATCACGTCGGCCTGGTCGGGCCGTTCCGTCGGCTCGAGTCCTTCGGCTTCGCGCAGCACGTCGGCCATTTTGGCCGAGTCGTACTCGTTCATCTGGCAGCCGAACGTGCGGATATACAGCTTACGGGTCATCTTCCGCTAGCAGCGAAGGGCCGAAGATTATAGCAGCCGGAGGAGCGTGTCGGACAGACTCCTACAAGACTTCCGAGTTCCGGCCGGCGCTATAATGTCCGCAGCAGGTGTCCGCCGCTCGCGTCGTCGCGCGGCGGGTGAAACGGGAAGCCGGTCAAGTCGTGAGCGCAAGCCCCGATCATTCCGGCGCTGCCCCCGCAACGGTAGGTCAGTGCGGGCCGTCGATCGACGCCACTGTTCGCCTTGAGCGAGCGGGAAGGCATGACGGCCTGCAGCCTTAACTGACGAGCCCGGAGACCGGCCTGCGTCCGACGCGCCGCAATGTAACGCAGCGCAGCGGAACCTCAGGCGCACCGCGGGTGGCGGCATGCGGCCGGACGGTCGCTCCTGTCCGCGGCCCTCCGCCCGACTCCTTCCTCCGCGTTGTTTCATATCCACCCGCCGTGCGGGGATGCACGGCCATGCGGAGACGTTGCCATGCCTCTTCCGTTTCGCTCGCACAAGGCGGTCGTTCTTGCCCTATGCGGTGTGCTTGCACACCCCTGTGATGCACAAATCCTGGCCAAGCAGACGACGATCGAACCGATCTTCGTTACCGCGGCGCGCTCGCCGCAGCCGCTCGCCGAGCTCATCGCCGACGTGACCTACATCGGACCCGAGGAAATCGCACGGGCTGGCGCGCAGAGTCTCGTCGAGCTGCTCGCGCGCGTTCCTGGCGTCGAGATCGCGATGAACGGCGGGCCCGGCTCGACCAGCTCGATATTCCTGCGTGGCGCCAACCGCGGGCACACGCTGGTGCTGATCGACGGCCTGCGCGTCGGTTCGTCGACCGACGGCGCGACCGCGTTCGAGGCGATTCCGCTCGATCAGATCGATCATGTCGAAATCCTCCGCGGGCTCGCCTCGAGCCTTTACGGCGCGGACGCAATCGGCGGCGTGATCCAGATCTTCACCCGCAAGAGTGATGGCGTACTCTCGGCTAACGCGAGCGCTGGCTTCGGCACATACCGTACCGGCCTCGCATCCGGGGGCCTGTCAGGCGGCGGCGGTCCCTGGCGCTTTGCGCTGCAGGCGGGTTGGCGCAGGAGCGAAGGTTTCAACGCCATCGGCAATCCCGGCAATTTCAGCTTCAACCCCGACCGCGACGGTTACCGCGACGACAGCGCGAGCGGCAGCGTGGCGTTCCGACTCGCGGAGGAGCAGGAGCTTTCGGCACAGTTCTTCCGCAGCCGACAGAACGCGCAATTCGACTCGGGTCCCGGGTTCGACGACCGCACCATTACTACGCTTGCGAGTCACTCGATCGCGAGCCGGAATCGTTTGACGTCGTTCTGGACGAGCAGGCTCGAGGCCGGCGAAGGAGACAACGACAGCCTGTCGCAGACCGCTTTCGGCTCGTCGCGGTTCAAGACGCGGCAGCGGCAGTACGCATGGCAGAACGACTTCATGCTGCCACGAGGGATGCTGTCGGTCGCCCT
Organism: Pseudomonadota bacterium; assembly: GCA_030854785.1. GTDB lineage: Bacteria > Pseudomonadota > Gammaproteobacteria > Burkholderiales > Casimicrobiaceae > PALSA-1003. The sequence goes on along the minus strand of JALYSM010000076.1, from coordinate 19,828 downwards.
CGAGCGGCGGGAGGAGCGCGTCGACAGCGACACGAACTTCCCGGTGAGCGCGCGCAACACCAATGGCGCCGCCGGCGTGTGGCAATGGCGGGATGGGCCGCAGGCGGCGCAGGCAAACCTGCGCCACGACGACAGCTCGCAATTCGGCGGACGGACGACCGGTGGACTGGCCTACGGCTATGCGCTCGGCAGCGGCTTTCGCGCCAGCGCGAGCTACGGCACGGCGTTCAAGGTACCGACGTTCAACGACCTCTATTTTCCCGGGTTTTCGAATCCGGATCTCCGACCCGAGACCGCGCACAACGCCGAGGCGGCACTGCGCTACGCCGCGGGGGGCCTCGCCGCGGGTATCGTCGCCTATCGCAACCGCGTGCGCGATCTGATCGTGTTTCAGTGCGATGCCTCGTTCAATTGCGCACCCCAGAACGTCGCCAACGCCACACTCCAGGGCGTGACGCTAGAGCTCGAAGGGCGCAAGGGCGATCTCGTCGTGAGGGCCAGCGCCGATTTCCAGCAGCCGGAAGACGACGCGACCGGCAACGTGCTGCCGCGGCGCGCACGCCGGCACGCGTCGGTCACGGTGGCGCAATCGTGGAACGCGCTGCGCGTCGGCGCCGAGTTGCGCGCATCGTCGTCGCGCTTCGACGATGCGGCAAACACCCGCCGCATGGGCGGCTACGCGATCGTGAACTTGACTGCGGATTACGCGCTCGGCCCGGGATTGACGCTCTTCGCCCGCCTGGACAACGCGCTCGACAAGCGCTATGAGCTCGCGGCTGACTACAACACTGCCGGTGCCAACGTGTTTGCCGGCGTCCGTTACCGGTATTAAAGCGATGCGGCGGACGATCATGCATGTCGCGCTGCCCGCGTTGCTCGCGGCGTTTCATCCCGCGCCGGCCATGGCAGCCGTCGCGGCCGAGGACGCGACCGGCGCATCGATCGAGCTCCCCTCTCCGGCCCGCCGCATCGTGAGCCTCGCGCCGCATGCGACCGAGCTTCTATTTGCCGCCGGCGCGGGGGAGCGCATCGTCGGCGTTCTTGCCCCTGCGGATTGGCCACCGGAGGCGGCAGGGGTGCCACGCGTAGGAACCGCCGCAGGCGTCGACCTCGAGCGCATCATTGCGCTCAAGCCTGACCTTGCGGTCGTGTGGCCGTATCTTGCGCCGGCGCAGATCGCGCGCTTGCGCGCGCTGGGCATCGCGGTCTTCGTATCGGATCCGCACACGCCGGCGGCGATCGCGGTCGAGCTCGAGCGACTGGGGACGCTGGCCGGCACGCGCGCGTCGGCCACGAGCGCGGCAGCGGCGTTCCGCGCGCGGCTTTCAAAATTGGACTCGCGCGAGCACGGGGCAGCGAAGCTCTCCGTGTTCTACGAAATCTGGCACCAGCCACTCTATACGGTAGGCGGTCGGCATCTGATCACCGCGGCGATCCGCTTGTGCGGCGGCGAGAATGTCTTCGGAGCGCTTGCTGCGCCGGCGCCCACCGTCGGCATCGAAGACGTGCTCGCTGCCCGACCCGAAGCGATCATCGCGGGCACCGACAATGCGATACGGCCGGTCTGGCTCGACGAATGGAAACGCTGGAGGGAGCTCCCCGCGGTCGCGCGCGGCAACCTGTTCGTGGTCGACGCGAATCTTCTCCACCGTGCCGGGCCACGCTTCGCGGCGGGCGCCGAGCAGCTGTGTGCAGCACTCGATCGGGCGCGGGAGAACCTCGGACGGTGAAGCGTCTTCTAATCCGGGGCGAATAGGTTGCCGCGCGGGCCGGCGAGCTGCTTCAGCGAGACGCGATAGACCGCGGAAAGCCGCTCCGCCGAGAGGAGCTCCTGCGCCGGCCCGGCGACCGCTTCACCGTCCGCAAGCAGCAAAGCGTGATCGCAATAGCGCGCCGCGAGGTTGACATCGTGCACGACCATGATCAGCGCCTTGTCTTCCCGGCGGACCGCGGCGGCGAGTCGCTCAAGCAGCGTGAGCTGATGCGACAAATCGAGGTGGCTCGAAGGCTCGTCGAGCAGAAACAGCCGCGGTTGCTGCGCCAGCAGGGCCGCGAGCGCGACGCGCCGCCGCTCACCGCCGGAAAGCGTGCGCACGTCGCGCGCTTCGGTTCCCGCCATATCGGCGACCGCCAGGGCGTCGCGCGCGATCCGCACGTCTTCGGCGCTTTCCCATTGCCAGCGTGAAAGATGCGGATGGCGTCCGACGAGCACGGATTCGAGCACGGTTGCAGGGAACGCATCGCTGTCGTCCTGCAGCAGCAGACCGCGCAGGCGTGCAACGTCGCGGCGCGCGGTCGCTGCCAGCGGCTTGCCGTGGAGCTCGATCGTTCCGGCCGCCGGACTGCGCAGTCCCGCCAGCGTGTGCAGCAGCGTCGTCTTGCCTGCCCCATTGCGCCCCAAGATTGCCCAGCATTGACCCGGCATGACCGCGAGGTCTAGGCCGCTGCATACGCGAATACCGGCGATCGTCACGCCAAGGCCGTGCGCGGCGAGAAGCGGCGGCGTCATCGGTGCTCCCGGCGCAGCAAATAGAGAAAGGTCGGCACGCCGATCAGCGCGGTGATGACGCCCGTGGGCAACTGCGCGGGCGCGGTGATCTGGCGCACCAGCGTGTCGGCAACGAGCAGCAGCGCCCCACCCGCGAGCGCGGAAGCCGGCAGCAGCACGCGTTGATCGTTGCCCAGCACGAGCCGCACGGCGTGCGGAACGATCAGGCCGACGAAGCCGATCGCGCCTGCGGTCGTCACCGCGGCAGCGGTCAGGAACGCCGAGAGCGCGAAGAGCAGCCATGGCAGACGCACGACGTCGACGCCCAGCGCGGCAGCGGCGGTGTCGCCGCGAGCGAGCGCGTTGAGATCGCCGGCGAACGGTAACGCTGCCGCGATAGCGAGCGCCAGTGCGCCCAGCGTCGACCACGCGGCCGGCGGCGCCGAGAGATCGCCAATCAGCCAGAAGAGCATGCCGCGGAGCTGCGCCTCGGGCGCGAGCGACAGGATGAGCGCCACCACAGCGCCCCAGCCGGCAGCGACGACGACTCCGGTGAGCAGAAGCCGCGTGGGTGACCATGGACCTTTGCCGCGCGCAAGGCCGAAGACGATTGCGGTCGACGCCAACGCGCCGCCGAATGCGCCTGCAGGGACAAGCAACGCACCGCCGCCGAGCAGCATCGTCGTCAGCGCGCCCGCAGCAGCGCCGCCGGACACGCCCATTACATACGGATCCGCGAGCGAATTCCTGAGGAGAACCTGCAGTAGCGCGCCGGCGAGGGCCAGGCATCCGCCAGCCGCAAATGCGGCAACTGCGCGCGGAAGGCGGAGCTCGCGCACGATCGCCTGCTGTGTCGAGTCGCCGGAGGAAAACAGGGCGTGGAGGACGGACGCCGGGTCGATCGCTACGCTGCCGGCCGACAGCGCCAGCGCAAAAGCGGCGAGAGCGACCGCAGCGAGCGCGAGCAGTGCGGGAACGGTGGGAATCCGGGGCATTGCAACGAACGCGCGGGACGGCGGGCCAGCGAGAGCGGCGATTATAGCCCGCGCGTGTGAGCGGCCGGCGAGCCAGCGAAGCCCGCGCCGTGTCCGGCGCGCTGGCCTATAATTTCGTATCCAAAGATGCCGCGGCGCGTGGGGTCGTCGGACCGCGGGCGATCATGAGCAAAGCGTTCACCCGCGAAGAAGAAACCGATCTCGACGAGGAACCCGAGGAAGCTTCGCTGCTGCCTGCCGGCAGCCGCAATTACATGACGCCGGGCGGCTTCGCGCGGCTGAAGGCCGAGTTGAGCCAGCTCGTCGACAAGGAGCGACCGGAGATCGTTGCGATCGTTGCGTGGGCCGCTGGTAATGGCGATCGCTCCGAAAACGGCGACTACATCTATGGCAAGAAGCGATTGCGCGAGATCGATCGGCGCATCCGCTTTCTTGTCCAGCGGCTCGATCGTGCGGAAGTGGTCGATCCACTGGCACGGCGCGATGCGGATAACGCCGATCAGATTTTCTTTGGTGCCACAGTGACCGTGAGCAACTTGCGCCGCGAAGAGCGCACTGTCAGCATCGTCGGCATAGACGAGATCGACACCGCGCGCGGGTACGTGAGCTGGGTATCTCCGATGGCCCGGGCGCTGATCAAGGCGCGCGAGGGGGACACGGTGACGCTCAACACGCCGGGGGGCGTCGAGCAGCTCGAAATTCTCCACGTGCGCTACGAGCCGCTGAGCACAGGTTGAACACGACTCGCGCGGGTTGACGGCGCCGAAACCTTCCGCCTATAGTGGCCCATGGACTCCGATCTCGCCGGGCTCGAGCAGAAACTCGCCGTATTGCTCGCCGACTATCATCGCGTGCGCGCCGAGAACGAGTCGGTCAAGCGCGAGCTGGTTCGCGCCCAGGAGCAGCATCGGGCGCTGGCGGCACGCATGGCGGCCGCGACCGCGCGCCTCGATTCGCTCTTGCAGCAACTGCCCGAGTCCGCGAGCTGACGCTCGGGCGCCCAGATGGACGATCGTTCGCTCACGCTCGACGTATCGATCCTCGGCCGCGAGTACCGCGTCGCGTGCAAGGAATCGGAGCGGGACGAGTTGCTGCAGGCGGTGCAGTTTCTCGACCGCCGGATGCGCGAGATCCGCGATTCGGGAAAGGTCGCGGGCACCGAGCGCATCGCCGTGATGGCGGCGCTCAACATCGCGCACGAAGTGCTGCGCGTCAGAAGCGGAGCGCCGGCGACCGGCGGTTTTGACAGCACGGCCATTCAGCGTAGAATTTCCGCCATGCAGATAGCCATCGATCGTGCGATGGCCGAGCAGGAAAAGCTGTTCTGACGTTGTCCTGACGACGGCTTGCTCGACTGCAACGTTCTCCCCTGCGGTGTTCGAGCTGGCCATACACTCTTTGAACCAATGCTACGATAGCGAGGTCGCCGCGCCTTAAACGGACCGGTGTGCGCTCCCTACGCGGAAGCGCCTAATGGTCCAGGTAGGCGACCCTCTTGAACCCAGGTTCAAGATGACGGTTGGCACGGCACAGGTGGGGGACCTATTCTGACGCGACGTCGCTTTTGAAGCGGCGCCGCGTTTTTTCCTGGCCACACGGCGTTGTACCGATGACCTTCGGCTTTCCTGAAACCGGGGCCGTGCTACCCAATGCGCATGGCGCTTGATAACGAAGCGCGAAGCGCAACGAGACAGAAAGCGTTCAATGAAAACTGAAGAACTTCGAGCCATCCAGGCACCTCTAAAAGAGCGCTACAAAGAGCAACCCGATGCCGCGCTGATTACGCTGAAGGCCCAGGGCCGTCTGGGCGAGGGCGTCACCTGCAACGTTCAAACCGGCAAGGCGCTCGTCGCGGCAGGGTTGCATCCGGCAACGGGAGGCAACGGACTAAGCGCGTGCTCGGGCGATATGTTGCTTGAGGCGCTTGTTGCCTGCGCCGGTGTGACGCTCAACGCCGTCGCGACGGCGATAGGCGTCGTTATTCGAAGCGGCGCGGTTCGAGCCGAAGGCGATCTCGATTTTCGCGGCACTTTGGGTGTCGCCAAGGATGCGCCGGTTGGATTTCAGCGTATCCGCCTTCATTTCGACCTGGAGACCGATGCATCTGACGATCAGCTGAGTACGCTTATTCGCTTGACCGAGCGCTATTGCGTCGTCTATCAAACTCTGCGCCAGTCCCCGGAAATAGCGGTGTCTCATCATGTATCCGTGGCCTGAAAACGCGCGCAACCCGGACCCGGTCGGCCGGCTAACTTAGACGTCGAGAGATCACACTTTTCGGAGGTCGACATGCCGATGTATATGGACATCCACGAGGTCCAGGGAGCTACCGCGGAAGACGTTGCGAAAGCGCACATCGCCGATGTCAAAATCCAGGGGAAGTATGGCGTCGAGTATCACAAATATTGGTTCAACGAGAGCCAGGGCAAGATCTTCTGTCTGTGCAGCGCACCGAGTTCGGAAGCTGCAGCCTCGGTGCATCGTGAAGCCCATGGCCTGCTTGCAGCGAAGATCATCGAGGTCTCCCCCGAGATTGCAGAGGGATTTCTAGGCGGATGTGAAATAAATTCAGCGGGCGCCGCGCTCGTTCCTGGTAGCGCGGGAAACGAGCGCGACCCGGGAATCCGGACCGTCCTGTTCACGGATATCGTAGACTCGACGGCGCTCACGCAACGCCTTGGGGACGACGCGGCCATGGCTCTTCTTCAAATCCATGACAGGATCGTCCGGGATGCCCTGGGTGCATCGGGTGGCCGCGAGGTCAAGCACACCGGAGACGGGATCATGGCGTGCTTCGTGTCGGCTGTGGCCGCGGCTCGATGCGCTATTCGGATCCAGCGTGCGTTGGCTCAGCACGAGCAAGAGAAGCTCCCGGTCAAGGTTCGGATCGGTGCCGCGGCGGGAGAGCCCGTCGAGAATCACTCGGATCTCTTCGGATCGACGGTTCAACTTGCTGCGCGGCTCTGTTCCCAGGCTCAGCCGGACCAGAGTCTGGTATCGAACGTGGTTGCCGAGCTGTGCATTGGAAAGGGCTTGACCTTCCTTGACCTGGGGGAAGTTTTGCTCAAGGGCTTCGATCGCCCGATCAGAGTCCACGCTGTCCAATAGCCCGGCGAAGCGACGCCGGCGCGGAATTGAGGCGCCAAATTGCGCAATCCTCTAGGTCAAATGGGCATGGCAAACGATTTTTTGGATACGCTGCGGTAGTGGTGGATAGTCGATGCGTTACTGGCTGATGAAGTCGGAGCCCGACGAGGTCTCGATCGATGATCTCGCGACGATGCCGAAAAAGACGATCGCGTGGTTCGGCGTGCGCAACTACCAGGCGCGGAACTTCATGCGCGATCAAATGCAGGTCGGCGATCTCGCTTTCTTCTACCATTCGAGTTGTCCCGAGCCGGGTATTGCCGGCATCGTGCGCATCAGCAAGGCCGCGTACCCGGACGCGAGTCAGTTCGACCGCAAGAGTCCCTACTACGATCCCAAAGCGACGCGCGCCACACCGCGCTGGTTCAACGTCGAAGTGACGCTGGTCGAGAAGACGCGGCTCGTTGCGCTCGCAGAGTTGCGCGCACAGCGCGAGCTCGCACCGATGCGGCTCCTGCAGCGCGGCAACCGGCTGTCGATCACACCGGTCGAGCCGGAAGAGTGGAAGTTCATTGACGCTAAGCTGCTGCGGCGGTAGCGCCGCGTACAACGTCAGAGGTCTCGCACCTGCGCTTGCAGCCGGTTGCGGTCCTTCGGCGAATACATCTCTCTCAGGACACTCTTCTGCACCTTGCCCATCGCGTTGCGCGGAAGCTCGGCGACCAGGTGCATTCGCTTGGGCACCTTGAAGCTCGCGATGTCGGCCTTCAGCGCCGAGATCAGCTCCGATTCGGTCAATGCATTCTCCGCGTGGGCGACGACTACCGCGATCACCCTTTCGCCGAAATCCGGATCGGGCACGCCGATCACGGCCGACTCGACAACACCTGGCAAGCTGTTGATCTTGTCTTCGATCTCCGCGGGGTAGACGTTGAGGCCACCGGTGATGATCAGGTCTTTCGCTCGTCCGACGATCTTCATGTAGCCGTTGGGGAGCCACTCGCCCATGTCGCCGGTCTTGAAGTAGCCGTCGGTGGTGAACTCCTCGCGCGTCTTTTCGGGCATGCGCCAATAGCCGCCGAAGACGTTCGGCCCCTTGACCTCGATACCGCCGACGACGCCCGGCGCACAGGCACGACCTTCGGCATCGGCGACCCGCACCGAGACGCCAGGCAAGGGCAGTCCCACGGTGCCGGGAATACGCTCGCCTACCAGCGGGTTCGTTGTGTTCATGCCGGTTTCAGTCATCCCGTAGCGTTCAAGGATGGCGTGCCCCGTGAGCGCGCGAAAGCTCTCGAAGGTTTCGGGTAGGAGCGGCGCCGAACCGGAGACGAACAGGCGGATGCGGCGGCAATCGGCCGCGCAGAAAGACGCGTCGGCGAGTAAGCGAGTGTAGAAGGTGGGCACGCCCATCATCACGGTCGCGTGCGGCAGCAATCCGATCACTTCCCTGACATCGAACTTCGGCAGCCAGAGCATCCGGCTGCCCGAGAGCAGCGCGCAGTGGCAGGCGACGAACAGGCCGTGGACGTGGTAGACGGGCAGCGCGTGGAGCAGGACGTCTCCCCGTGTAAAACCCCACTGCTCAACCAGGGTGAGCGCGTTGCTGGCGAGATTGCGGTGCGAGAGCATGGCGCCTTTGGAGCGCCCCGTGGTGCCTGACGTATAAAGGATCGCCGCCAGATCGTCGGGCCTGGATGTCATCGTTTCGAACGTGTCGGGCTGGTCGGCAGCGCGCTCGAGCAGCGTCCCCGCCGCGCCGTCGAGGGTAAGAACAGCCGCCTGCGGGCGCAACGTCGCTACCGATTCGGCGGCATCGGGCCGGCATACGATCACCGCCGGCTCGGCGTCGGCAAAAAAATACTCCAACTCGCTCTTCTTATAACCGGTGTTGAGCGGCAGGTAGACCAGTCCCGCGCGAAGGCAGGCGAGATACAGCGCGAGCGACTGCCAGCATTTTTCCGTCTGCACCGCAACGCGATCACCGGGGCGGCATCCGTCCGCCGAAAGCGCGTGGGCGATGCGTGCTGACGCGGCGTCGAGATCATCGTAGTGAATCACCGGGCCGCCGGGAATGAGCAGGCAAGGCTGCTCCGCGTCCTCGGCGGAGTGATCGCGCAGGAGCGCGTAAAGGTTGGCGTTCATGGTCGTGCGCGACGGGCTACAATTGTACGTCCGAACGTCGAGCCCCCACGCAGCGGTCCATCGTGAATCTGCCATCGATCATGCGCTATGTGGCAGTCCGCGAGCCCGGACCGCCGGAGGTATTGGCAGTCGCCGAAACCGCCGTGCCCGTTCCCAAACGTGGCGACGTGTTGGTTCGCATAGCCTACGCCGGCGTCAATCGTCCCGACTGTCTGCAACGCGCGGGAGGCTATCCGCCACCGCCGGACGCGTCGCCGATCCTCGGGCTCGAAGTCTCCGGGACGATCGTCGCGCTTGGCGACGACGTCGATGCGTGGCGCGTCGGTGATGTCGTGTGCGCGTTGACGCCGGGCGGCGGTTACGCCGAGTACTGCACGGCGCCGGCCGCCTACTGCCTGCCGCCGCCCCGCGGATCATCACTGCTCGACGCGGCGAGCCTGCCGGAAAACTATTTCACCGTGTGGCACAACGTATTCGAGCGCGGCCGCCTGCAACGCGGCGAATCGCTTCTCGTGCACGGCGGCTCGAGCGGCATCGGGCTCTCCGCGATACAACTGGCGAAGGCGTTCGGGGCGACGGTGATCACGACCGTCGGCAGCGCGGACAAGGCCGCGTATTGCCGAAGCATCGGCGCCGATCACGCGATCAACTATCAGGAGCAGGATTTCGCGGCCGAGGTCGCTGGGCTAACGGTCAAGCGCGGCGTCGACGTCGTGCTCGACATGGTCGGCGGCGATTACATCGAAAAGAACCTGAAGTGCCTTGCGCTCGAGGGACGTCTGGTGATCATCGCGTTCCTGCGCGGCAGCCGCGTGGAGGTAGACTGGCGCTTCATCATGCTCAAGCGTCTGACGGTCACCGGCTCGACGATGCGCGCGAGCCCGCACGAGCGCAAAGCGGCAATCGCACGGGCGCTGCGCGAGCACGTATGGCCGCTGTTCGAGACAGGGCGGTTGAAGCCCGTGATCTACCGCGTGTTTTCGCTGCAGGAAGCGGCGGCCGCGCACGCGCTGATGGAGTCCTCGCAACACATCGGCAAGATCATGCTGGCGGTTCGGCCCGAGTAGCATCGTCGCGCAATATCTCGCGCGCGTCGTGGCGTTGCGCTTCGCGGAAGGTCCGGCATCCATTTCCCGCGGCACGGCGTTTGTGCCGCAAGCTCAGCGCGTCACACGTTTTCCGAACGTCTTGCTCTTTTCTTCCAATGCCCCATGCCCCGCGAGATGAGAGGCCAGGAAAGAATCACCAGCGCCAGCGTGACGATCGAACCGACGAGACCGTTGGACCAGAATATGGTGAGGCTGCCACCGGACAGCAGCATTGACTGCCGGAAGGCCGTTTCTGCCATGTCGCCCAACACCAGGGCAAGCACCAGAGGCGCAAGCGGATATTTCAGCTTTTTGAAAAAATAGCCCACGATGCCGAAGACCATCATCAGTACGACGTCGAACATCCTGTTGTGGACGGTGTATGCGCCGACCGCGCAGATCACGACGATGACCGGCGCAATGATGGCAAAAGGGATGCGCAATATTGCCGCCCACCACGGAACGGTTGTCAGCACGATCAACAGTCCGACGATATTGCCCAAGTACATGCTGGCAATCAGCCCCCAGACAAAGTCCTTGTGTTCGATGAACAGCAACGGACCGGGCTGGAGGCCCCAGATCAACAGACCTCCAAGCAGCACCGCGGCTGTGGGCGACCCCGGAATCCCCAGAGTCAGCATCGGCAGCAGCGCGCTCGTGCCGGCAGCGTGGGCGGCGGTCTCGGGAGCGATGACGCCCTCGATCTCACCCTCTCCGAACTTATCCCCGTGTTTCGACATCCGCCTCGCCATCCCGTAACTCATGAAGGACGCGGGGGTCGCACCCCCTGGCGTGATCCCCATCCAGCAGCCGATCAGGCATGAACGTATCGAAGTCACCCAGTATTTGGGCAGTTTCGCCCAGGTCTCCAACACGATTTTCGGGTTTATTTTCCCTTTGGCCTCCTTGAATGCCAGGCCTTCTTCCATCGTGATCAGGATCTCGCCGATTCCGAACAGCCCGATCACCGCGATCAGGAAGTCGAATCCCTGCAGCATGTCCGTAAATCCGAAGGTCATCCGCAGCGTGCCGGTGACGGTGTCGAGTCCGACGGCCGCCAGCGCGAAGCCGAGCATCATCGACGCGATTGTCTTGAGCGGCGGCTCGCGTCCCATCCCGACAAAGCTGCAGAACGTCAACAACTGAACCCCGAAATACTCCGGTGGACCGAATTTGAGCGCGAACTTGGCGACTAGCGGAGCCAGAAAAGTGATCATGATGACTGCGACCAGTGCACCGACAAACGAAGACGTGAATGCCGCCGTCATCGCTTCGCCCGCACGCCCTTTTTGCGCCATGGGATAGCCGTCGAAAGTCGTCGCGACCGACCACGGTTCGCCGGGTATGTTGAACAGAATGGAGGTGATCGCTCCCCCGAACAGCGCGCCCCAGTAAATGCAGGAGAGCATGATGATGGCCGACGTCGGCGACATCGTGAACGTCAGCGGCAGAAGAATGGCGACTCCATTGGCGCCGCCAAGTCCCGGCAGGACACCGATCAAAACGCCGAGCAGGATGCCGACCAACATGAACAGCAGATTCTTCCACGTGAGTACGACCGCGAAGCCCTGCATCAAGTTGGCGACGTCCTCCACGCAAGCTCCTCCAAACGATTGGTTCGCCGCACAACCGGGGGCGGGCGCGTCGACGGAGCGCGCCCGTCACCTCAGTAGCCCAGCACGTGCTCCAAGGGCCCTTTGGGTAGCGGTACGAGAAACCACATCTCGAACATCAGAAACATGGCGATCGGCACGCCGAGACTCACCGCCAGCGCCGACGGCCACTTGTACTTGCCCTGAAAAAACATGAACGTGCCGATGTAAATCGCCGATGCAACGTAAATGCCAAGGACGACGATGAGAGCGACGTAGACGAGCGTCGGCCATAGCATCGTCAGCACGGGCTTGAGCTCGTCGCGGGTGACGAACGTCTCGGCGGCAAGGCTTTTCCATCTACGCAGCGCCTGGACGACAATACCCGCGCCCGCGATTCCCAGGATGCAGCCGATGTAAAAGGGAAAGTACCCCGCCCTCGGCCCGTCGGGGCCCCACGTTGCGCCCACGCGGATGCTGTCGGTGATTACGACGGCAGCGGCCACGACGAACATCAGGGCGACGGCGATTTCCACCCAGCACGCGCGAATGTCGCCCCGTGCCTTACCGTCTTGCGTCGCCATGGTCTACTTCGCGATGAAACCGGCTTCTTGCATCAGCGTGCGGTGCGTGTTCTCGGCGTCCTGAAGCCAGTCGGTGTACTGCTTGCCTGCCATGAACGTGTTGTTGAACGCCGCCTCCTCGGTGAACTTTTGCCATTCGGGGAGCGCGCGGACTTTCTGAAAGAGGTTGACGTAGAAGTCGACCTGCTCCTGCGTTACGCCCGGCGGCATGAAGATGCCGCGAAGCATCAGATACTGGATATCCAATCCCTGGGCCTTGCACGTCGGAATATCCTGCCACGACTGCGTTGTCGTGACCTTGTTCGGATACGGCATGGGCTTGGCGTCGAACACGCACAGCGGCCGCAGCGCGCCTGCACGCCACTGCGCCACGGCCTCGTTCGGATTATTCACCGTCGAGTCGACATGCTTGCCGACGAGCTGGACGGCGACGTCACCGCCGCCCTTGTACGGAATGTACGTCATCTTCTTGCCGACCGCCTTTTCGAGGGCCACCGTGATGATCTGGTCCTCCTGCTTGGAACCCGTGCCGCCCATCTTGAACTGCCCATCCTTTCCGCCCTTGATCGCGCCAACGTAATCCTGCGCGGTCTTGTACGGCGTCTCGGCGTGCACCCACAGCACGAATTCATCGAGTGCGAGCATGGAGACCGGAGTGAGGTCCTTCCAGTTGAATGGCACGCCCGTCGCAAGAGGCGTCGTGAACAGGTTCGAAAGCGTGATGATGATCTTGTGCGGCTCGCCCTTGGCGCCCTTGACGTCGAGGAAGCCCTCGGCTCCGGCACCGCCGGATTTGTTGACGACGATGAGCGGCTGCTTGATCAGGTTATTCTTGGCGATCGCTCCTTGCAGAAACCGCGCCATCAGATCGGCGCCCCCGCCGGGGCCCGCGGGAACGATGAACTCGACCGGTTTGGTCGGTTCCCAAGCCGCGACCGCGGCCGGAGATTGCACGCCGATAAAACCGCCGAGAAGACAAACCGCGAGGCGAGCGCGGCGAAATAGTTGGTAATTCATGGATCCTCCTGGCTTTGCTTCAATGTTCGGGCGAGCTCTTACGATCCGCTCGGTAACGACCTTTTCAACAATCCTAACAGAACTCCCGCAGTTACGGACCGGCTGCACGCGCGTCAGATCAATCCGGCGCCGCGCGCCCATTGATACTTCGCGCCGAGCACTGCGACCGGCATCTCCGTCGAGTAGGGATATGCGGGAATGCCATGATCGAAGAGATATTCGGCCGCTTCCTCGACTTCCACGTCGCCGGCCAGTGACGCGACAACCGGCTTGTCGATGCCCTTGGCCCGCATCTCCCCGACGACTTCGGCCGCGAGCTTGGCAAACACCATCGGCGGCGTGATGATCGTGTGCCAGTAACCGAGAATGAGCGCGTGGATGCGGGGGTCTTCCAGCCCGAGGCGGATCGTGTTCTGGTACGTCTTGGGCGGCTCGCCGCCGGTGATGTCGACCGGGTTGCCGGCCGCACCGAACGGCGGGATGAACTTGCGAAACGCGGCGTCGAGATCGGGCGGCATTGCCATCAGCGTGAGCCCGTTGTCCACGACCGCATCGGAGAGCAGCACGCCGGACCCGCCGGCTCCGGTGATGATGATCACGTTCTCGCCCTTCGGCGTCGGGAGCACCGGAATCGCCCGGGCGAATTCGAGCAGGTCGCGCAGGCTCCGCGCGCGAATGACTCCCGATTGCTTGAGCACGTCCTCGTAGATCCTGTCGTTGCCGGCAAGCGCCCCGGTGTGCGAGCTCGCCGCGCGCGCGCCCATGGCAGTGCGGCCGGCCTTTAGCACGACGACGGGCTTTTTCTTCGACACGCGCTTCGCAACCTCGGCGAAGGCGCGCCCGTCTTTCAGGTCCTCGCAGTGCTGGGCGATGATCGTGGTGTTGTCGTCCTGCTCGAAGAAGGTGAGCAGATCGTCCTCGTCGATGTCGCATTTGTTGCCCAGGCCAACGATGGCGGAGACGCCCATCTTGGCCGAGCGCGAAAAGCCGATGATCGCCATGCCGATGCCGCCCGACTGCGACGACAGCGCGGCGTGACCCTTGACGTCGTATGCGGTGCAGAACGTCGCGCAGAGGTTTTTCCACGTGTAGTAGAAGCCGTAGATGTTGGGACCCATCAGGCGCACGCCGTACTTGTGTCCTATCTCGACGATTTCCTTCTGCCCTTCCACGTTGCCGGTCTCGGCGAATCCCGAAGGAATGAGCACCGCGCCGGGAATCTTCTTCTCGCCGACCTCGACCAACGCCTGCGCGACGAACTTCGCCGGAATGGCGAACACCGCCACGTCGATCTTGCCGGGCACGTCCTTGACGCTCTTGTACGCCTTGCGCCCTATGATCTCGCTCGCGGACGGGTTGATCGGATAGATCTCGCCCTTGTACCCGCCGTTGATCAGGTTTTTCATCACCGAGTTCCCGATCTTCCCCTCTTCGGACGAGGCACCGATGACCGCGACGGCGTCCGGCATCATGATCCGCCTCATGTCGCGGACGATGTCCTCGTGGCTCGGCCGGTAGCGCGCCGGTGCCGGCGCAAAGTCGAGCACGATGCGTACGTCGGCGGCGATCGCGCCGTTCTTCGTGGCGAAAACCGGGTTGAGATCCATCTCGGCGATCTCCGGAAAATCGGAGACCAGCAGCGACACGTTTTCGATGATGCGCGCTAGCGCCTCGCGGTCGATCGGGTCCGCGCCGCGCACGCCCTTGAGGATCGCCGCGGCCGCGATGCCGTCCTGCATCGACAGCGCGTCCTCACGCGTCGCGGGCGCCAGACGGAACGTGATGTCCTTGAGCACTTCGACCAGCACGCCGCCCAGGCCGAAAGCCACAAGCTTCCCGAACGACGGATCGGTCACCGCGCCGACGATGACTTCCTGCCCGCCCGAAAGCATCTGCTGCACCTGAACGCCGAGGAGCTTGGCTTCGGCGTTGTACTTCTTCGCGTTGGCCATGATGGTGTCGAAGCCCTTCTGTGCGTCCTCCGCGCTCTTCACGCCGACCAGCACGCCGCCCGCTTCGGTCTTGTGGAGAATCTCCGGGGAGACGATCTTCAGGACGACGGGAAAGCCCATGCCGGTCGCGAGCTTCGCGGCGTCGGCGGCAGACGTTGCGACACCTTCCTTCGGGACCGGAATGCCGTACGCGTCGCAAACAAGCTTGCCTTCCGGTGCGGTCAACGACGTGCGCCCTTCGGCCTTCGCCTTGTCCAGAATCCGCCGGACTTCGGTCTTGTTGTTCGCCATGTTCATTTCCCTCGATATCGAACGCGACCGCGCGAGCCGCGCCGCCGATCGGCATTTCTCGGATTGCCGTTCAGATCGCCTTTTCGGCGCGGAGCGCCGCGATTGCATCCTTGCCGTAGCCGAGCTCGGCCAGCACTTCGTCGGTGTGCTCGCCGAGCAGCGGCGAGCGCCTCACTTCGGTCGGGCTCTCCGACATCTTGATCGGATTGCCGACTGACAGGTACTTGCCGCGCTTCGGGTGATCAACCTCGACGACGGTTCCTGTCTTGCGTAGCGAAGGCTCCTCGGCGATCTCCTTCATGGACAGAATCGGGCCGCAGGGAATGTCGTGCTTGTTCAGAATATCCATCGCCTCGAGCTTGTCTTTGGTCTTGGTCCACTCCTCGATCTGCCCGAAGATCTCCATCAGATGCGGCAGGCGCGCCTTGGGCGTCGCGTAGCGCGGGTCGGTGAGCCACTCTTCCCTCCCGATCACCTTGCAGATGTCCTCCCATACCGGCGCTTGCGTGATGAAATAGATGTACGCATTGGGATCGGTCTCCCAGCCCTTGCATTTGAGAATCCACCCGGGCTGTCCTCCGCCGGACGCGTTGCCGGCGCGGGGCACGGCGTCGCCAAACTGGCCGTTCGGATACTGCGGGTATTCCTCCATCACGCCCGTGCGCGCGAGGCGCTGCTGATCGCGAAGCTTGACGCGGCATAGATTGAGCACGCCATCCTGCATCGCGGCGAGCACCTTCTGGCCCCGCCCGGTCGTATTGCGCTGGTAGAGCGCCGCGACAATGCCGAGCGCCAGATGCAAACCGGTGCCGGAATCGCCTATCTGCGCGCCGGTGACCATTGGTGGGCCGTCGTCGAACCCGGTCGTCGACGCCGACCCGCCGGCGCATTGCGCGACGTTCTCGTAGACCTTGCAGTCCTCGTAGGGACCCGGCCCGAATCCCTTGACCGAAGCGACGATCATGCGCGGATTGAGTTCCTGGATGTGCTCCCAGGTGAATCCCATGCGATCGAGCGCACCGGGAGCGAAGTTCTCGACCAGCACGTCGCAGTGCTTGACCAGCGCTTCGATGACCTGCTTCCCCTTCGGATGCTTGGCATCGACAGTGATCGAGCGTTTGTTGTGGTTCAGCATCGTGAAATAGAGGCTGTCCACGCCGGGGATGTCGCGCAGCTGCCCGCGTGTGATGTCGCCTTCACCCGCGCGCTCAATCTTGATCACGTCGGCACCGAGCCACGCCAGCAGCTGCGTGCACGTCGGACCCGACTGCACATGGGTGAAGTCGAGAATCCTGACGCCGTCTAGTGCCTTGCCCACTACGTTGCCCCTACAATGCCGTCATTCGGAAAGCGCGACTCGGACTCCGATGGGCCGTCACGGTTTCTTCTTCGCGGCGGGATTGAGACTCGTGATGCGGCCGCTCTCCGTGCCCGCCGTTTCGTCGATGACCGCGTTGATCAGGGTAGGCTTGCGCGAGCGTATCGCTTCTTCCATCGCGTTGCGCAGCTCGGCCGGCGTCGTGGCCAGCACACCAATACCACCGAAGGCCTCCATCAGTTTCTCGTAACGCGCGCCCTTGACGAACACCAAAGGCGATGGATCGCGTCCTCCGGTCGGATTCACCTCGTCGCCGCGGTAGACCCCGTTGTTGTTCAGGATCACAACGCAGACCGGCAGGTTGTAGCGGCAGATCGTCTCGACTTCCATGCCGGAGAAACCGAAGGCGCTGTCGCCCTCGACCGCGATCACCTGCTCGCCGCTGACCACGGCCGCCGCGACCGAGAAGCCCATACCGACGCCCATTACGCCCCACGTGCCGACGTCCAGCCGCTTGCGCGGCTTGTACATGTCCACGATGCTGCGCGTGAAGTCGAGCGCGTTCGCGCCCTCGTTGACGAGGATGGCGTCCGGATTCGCCCGGACGATGTCGCGCACGACGTTCAGCGCGCTATGGAAATTCATCGGCGAGGGGTTCTTCGCCAGCGCTTCCGCCATCTTCGCGACGTTCGTGGTCTTGCGCTCGCGAATCGCGTTGAGCCACTCGGCCGGCGGCTTCGGCCAGTTCGATCCCGCAGTTGCCTCAGTTGCGTCATCTATCGCGGCGAGGATGGCCTGCACGCACGAACTGATGTCGCCGACGACTGGCGCATCGATACGCACGTTGCTGTCCGCTTCCTGTGGCGAGATGTCGATCTGGATGAACTTCTGGCCGCCCCATTCCTTGGCGCTGGTGCCACCCCACGTCTTCCCTTTGCCGTGCGAAAGCAGCCAGTTCAAGCGCGCACCAATCACCATGACGACGTCGGCTTCCGGCAAGACGTACGAGCGCGCCGCGGCTGCGGATTGCTCGTGCGTGTCGGGCAGCACGCCCTTGGCCATCGACATGGACAGGTAGGGGATGCCGGTCTTCTCCACCAGCGCACGAATGTCCGCATCGGCCTGCGCGTACGCCGCGCCCTTGCCGAGAATGATGAGCGGCCGCTTGGCGCTCCTGAGCAGTTCGAGCGCGCGCTGCACGGCCTCCGGCGCCGGGATCTGGCGCGGCGCCGGATCGACGACCTTGATCAGCGACTTCCTCCCCGCTTCCGCGTCCATTGTCTGCGGGAACAGCTTGGCCGGCAGATCGAGATAGACACCGCCCGGACGGCCGGAGACAGCAGCACGGATCGCCCTCGCCACGCCTACGCCGATGTCCTCGGCGTGCAGGACTCGGAACGCGGCCTTGGCAAGCGGCTTGGCGATTGCGAGCTGGTCCATCTCCTCGTAGTCGCCCTGTTGCAAGTCGACGACTTCGCGCTCGCTCGAGCCGCTGATGAGGATCATCGGGAAGCAGTTGGTGGTGGCGTTGGCGAGCGCCGCCAGTCCGTTGAGAAAGCCGGGGGCGGACACCGTGAGACAAACGCCCGGCTTTTGCGTCATGAAGCCGGCGATGGAAGCGGCATATCCGGCATTCTGCTCATGGCGGAACGAGATCACGCGCATTCCCGAGGCCTGCAACCTGCGTGTGAGGTCGGTAATCGGGATGCCGGGCAGACCAAAAACCGTATCGATCCCGTTTAGCTTGAGGGCATCGATGACCAGCTGAAAGCCGTCGGTCTCCTGTGATTGGGCATTGAGCTCGCCGCCACTGGCGATCTTCGCCGTGTCTCCGGCAGTCGTGGTCGTCGGCTTGGTCGGTGTCTCTAGCATGGCTCTACTCTGCGATCAAAAGCGCAGTAGCCACTCGGCGCCCTTGCGTTTACGTAATGTCGCGCGGGAACGGCGAATTCCCAATCCCGCCGTGTGCGCGGGGACCTGCTCATGGCGCACGTCGATGATGCCGATGCCTTCGTCGACGCATCCGTCGTAGATGTCGATGATGTGGCCGCTGCACAGTGTGAAGATCGTGTCGACGCCTTCGCTCTTGAGCGCCTTGGCGACCAGATGGCCGCCTGAGACGACGTTGGCGTCCCGAGTCTTCTGCTTGAGCGTGTCTTCTGCGGTCGTTGTTGCGGGCTTACCGGCGGTCTTCGATGCGGTGTCAAGCATGGTTTCCTCGGATAATCTTATAATATTTGATATAACGTATGTGGTATATCAGACAGAGTCAAGAGCCGCGTTTGGCTCAGCATGGGGCGACAAGGCCGGATTCTCCAACCCTGCGCCTCTTGTTGATTCTTGGTGTGTGGTATACCATGAACAAAGATTCACCGCTACCGACGCTCCCTTGCTTTGCGCATGTGCGCCGAGAAGCTCGATGGAGCGACGCGGCCATTGCGGCTGCACCGCTGCACCCATCAACCGTGGCGAGGAAGAAATGTCCGCCAGCGTAGAAGCAGCTCCGCCGCCTCCGAAACTTGCGCTGCAGCCGCTCAACACCAACGTCAGCCTGCGCGAGCAGGCGTATGCAGCGCTCAAGCAAGCGATCATGGACGCCGATATCTACGCCCATCGAGAAGAGATCCGGCTCGACGAGCGCCAGTTGAGCCAGGCGCTCGGTGTCAGCCGCACGCCGATCCGCGAAGCGATGTCGCTGCTCGAACAGGAGGGTTTCCTGCGCACCGAGCCGCGACGCGGGGTTTTCATCGTGCGCAAGACCAAGAAGCAGATCATCGAGATGATCGAGATGTGGGCGGCGCTGGAAAGCATGGCGGCGCGACTGGCGACGATCAACGCCTCCGACGCGGACATCGGATCGCTGCGGCACATGTTCGATGAGTTTCTGAACTCGGCCCCGGCCGAGCACATCGATGAATACTCCGACGCGAATATCGCCTTCCATCAGGCGATCATCCGTCTCTCCGGCTCGCACCTGATGGGCAAAACCATCGAGAACCTTTTCATCCACGTCCGTGCCATTCGCCGGATGACGATTTCGCAGCGAGATCGCGCCGCTCGATCGATCATCGATCACATGCAGATCATCGAGGCGCTCGAGGGCCGCGACACCGAACAGGCGGAGCGTCTGGTGCGTGAGCACTCGCTCAACCTCGCAACGCACGTTGACAAGTATTGCGACTTCCTGGACTGACGCCCGTGCCGCAATCAATGCGAACGGCGCATGAGCCGCTTCCGCCTTGCAGGGCTGACGCTGCCGACGCTTTAGAAC
>JALYSM010000074.1 GCA_030854785.1 Pseudomonadota bacterium | reverse complement strand
GGTCCACAAAAGCGGAGAGGACGTGCGCATCTACACGCGCACCGGCAACGATGTAACGGCCGCGGCACCCGAGATCGTATCCGCCGTTCGGCGTGCCGGCGCGCAGGCGCTGATCCTCGACGGCGAGACCATTGCGCTGAGACCCAACGGAGCACCGTACCCGTTTCAGGAGACGATGCGCCGGTTCGGACGCGTGCTCGACATCGAAGCGATGCGGGAGACGATGCCGCTGTCGGTGTTTTTCTTCGACTGCCTGCGCCGCGATGATCAGGATCTCGTGCCGATGCCGGCGACCGCACGCTTCGAGGCCATGAGTAACGCATTGCCTTCCGAGTTGCTGATCCCTCGCCTGGTCACGAGCGAAGTCTCCGCCGCGCAGGCCTTCTACGACGACGCACTCGAGCGCGGACACGAGGGCGTGATGGTGAAGGCGCTGGACGCACCGTACGATCCTGGCGCCCGCAGCGCGCTTTGGCTGAAGGTCAAGCGCGTCCACACGCTCGATCTTGTCGTGCTGGCCGCGGAATGGGGACACGGCCGTCGCCGAGGCTGGCTTTCGAACCTGCACCTGGGTGCGATCGACCCGGCGAGCGGACAATTCGTCATGCTCGGCAAGACCTTCAAGGGCATGATCGACGCGATGCTTGCGTGGCAAACCGAGGAGCTCCTGAAGCGCGAGATCGAGCGCGACGAGTGGACGGTTCGCGTGCGCCCGGAGCTTGTCGTCGAGATCACTTTCAACGATCTGCAGGCGAGTCCGCGCTATCCGGGAGGACTCGCGCTTCGCTTTGCGCGCGTCAAAGGCTATCGTCCGGACAAAAAAGCGCAGGACGCGGATACGATCGATACGGTGCGGGCGATTTACGCCAGACAGGACACACAAACGTGATCACCATCTATCATCTCAGCTCGTCACGCTCCGAGCGCATCTTGTGGCTGATGGAGGAGCTCGGACTCGAATACAAGCTCGAAGCATCTCAGCGCGAGCCCACGGGCGCCGCCCCTCCTCCACTGAAGGCAATCCACCCGCTGGGAAGGGCGCCGGTGATCCGCGACGGCGACACGGTGCTCGCCGAGTCGGGCGCGATCGTGGACTACATCGTCCATCGCCACGGCGGCGGCAGGCTCGCCGTGCAGCCCGAAGCCCCGGCCTATGCGCGCTACCTCTACTGGCTGCACTTCGCCGAAGGCAGCCTGATGTCGCTCATGCTGATCGCGCTCGTGCTGTCGCGCGTGCCGGAAGCGAGTACCAGCCCGGTCACGGCGAGAGTCCGCGAGCGCATGCACCAGATGCTCTCCTTCGTCGAAGCGGAACTCGGGAGCGGACCCTGGTTCGCCGGTGCGGACTTCACCGCGGCCGACGTCATGATGGTCTTTCCCTTCACGACGATGCGGAATTTCCTCGACTACGACATCGGCCCGTATCCGAACATTCTCGCGTATCTGAAACGCATCGAGGCGCGGCCGGCGTATCAGAAAGCGATGTCCCTGGTCGGCCCGAACAAAAGATACGGATGACGCCGACCAAATTGATTCAAAGTGCGAATCCGGGTGCCACGCCTCATTCCACCAGCCACGCGGCGAGATCGCGCTTCAACTTCATCATGTCGGTCTCGCGCGTGTACATCATGTGGCCGGCGTCGTAATAGTGGTGCTGCACGCGGGCGAGCACGTCGGGCGGCACGTCGAGTTGCGCCAGCGACCAGTCGGTCGCGCTGTACGGCGTTCCCAGATCGTAATGACCGCTGGCGACCAGCACCCTGAGGTGCGGGTTGCGCCGCAGCGCGCGCGACAGATCGGGGCTCGTGCAGGCGAAAGCGTTGCCCTTCTCCTCGCCGCGGTTCCAGTTCCACTGCTTGTGCGCGTCCATCGACAGGACTTCGTAGCGTGCCTGCATATCGACGCCGAGCGTTTCGCTCATGTAGGCGTGCGCCGCCATCGTGTACGGCGCGGCGATCGCTTCGATGCCCGGGTCGAACTCCCAATCCCTGCTGCGGCTCGCCGCCATCGGCCCGGTGACCCGAGCCTCGAGGCGGCCAACGATCAGACCGCGGTCCCGCAGCAGCTCGAAGAACACCGTGTAATCGCTGATGCGGAGGTTCTTCTCGTCGACCAGCGCCGGAGCGAGTCCGGTCAGCTCCGCGATGCGCTTGACGATACGGCGCCGCGCGGTGCCCGCCAGCCGCGCCCCTGCGTGCAGAGCGCCGATATAATCGTCGACCACGAAGCTTTCCGCCGCGGCGCGCGCCGCGGCCGGCGATTTGGCGAGCGAACCCGCGAGCTTGCCGTGATACTGGGCGACGCACGCGAATGCGGGCAGAAAAAGCGCGTACGGCAGGTCGTTGCGCGGCGTGAAGACAACGCTCTGCAGATCCATCGCGCACGAGACGAGAATCAGGCCCGACAGGGCCACACCGAGGTTCTGCAGCTTCTCGGCCAGCGCGGCGCCGCGCGTGGTGCCGTAGCTTTCGCCCGCCAGATAGACCGGCGAGCTCCAGCGGCGGTGGCGCCCGAGCCAGGCGCGGATGCAGTCAGCGAGCGCATCGACGTCGCCGTCGACGCTCAGCATCTTCTTGCGCGCCTCCTCGCTCGCGGTGATCGAGTAGCCGGTGTGCGGAGGATCGATGAACACGAGGTCGAAGTGCTCGAACCACGATTCCTGGTTGTCGATCACGGTGTACGGAGGCGGCGGCATGGTGCCGTCTTCGCGAATGGCAACGCGCTTCGGGCCGAGCGCGCCGAGATGCAGCCAGATCGAGGATGAGCCCGGCCCGCCGTTGAAGACGAAGCACACCGGGCGCGTCTTCGGGTCCGCGTCGGCAAGAAAATATGACGTGGTGAACACGGCCGCTTCGGGCTCGCCGCGCTTCTCGTCCAGGCCGCCGGCTATCACCGGCACAAACGCCGCGACCGCGCTGTATTTCATCGTGCCGCCATTCAACACAATGCTCGCTTCGCTCTTGTACGGGTCCTGGGCGAGCAGCTTGTCGACCTTTTCGCGCAGTCGCTTCTTTGCCTCGTCAGTGGCAGGAGGGGCGGGTGTCGGTTCGCTCATGAGGAGAAGGAGTCTGCATCGCGGCTAAAAGACCAACATCCCCAGCAAGACGCCGAAGATGAGGACGATCAGGAAGATGGCAAGCGCAAGGAAGAACAAAACCTTGGCAATGCCCCTGGAGCCCTCGGCGACTCCAGTGAATCCGAAGAAACCGGCAACGAGTGAAATGACGAAAAAGATAATGGCCCATTTGATCATGGCGGCTTCCCTTTACCGAGCGAACGTGCTGACGTGCGGCGACGTCAGCGAAGCCAGCGTGCGGCGATCCGGTCGTACTCCCCGGACGCCTTCGCGAGATGGAACCACGTATCCATCCAGCCCTTGATCGCCGCGTCCCCGCGAGGGAGCAGCCACGCCATCTCGCCGTACTGCAGCGGCTTGTCCGGGTTGACGGCACATAGTCCCGGGCGCAGCTTCTGCTGGACGATGGTCTCGACGGACTCCGAGATCATCACGTCGGCATTGCCTTTCAGGATTTCGTCGAAGATCGTCACGTTGTCGGGAAAGATCACGATCTTCGCCTGCTTGAAATTTGCGCGCGCGAAGCGTTCGTTACTGCCACCCGGATTCTCGATCACGGTGACGCTTGGCTTGTCGATGTCGGCGACGGTCTGGAACTTCGCGACGTTCTCGCACTTCGTGATCGGTGCCTTGCCGTTGACCATGTAGGGAGCCGTGAAGAAGGCCGTCTTCTGCCGGTCGGTGGTGACTGAGATTCCGCCGACCGCGGCGTCGCACTTCTCGAGGAAGTCCTTCATGAGCGAGGGCCACGCGGTCTTGACCATCTCGACTTCGACGCCCAGCGCCTTTGCGGCCGATTGCACCAGATCGATGTCGAGGCCTTCGTAGCCGCCGTCCGGCCGCTGGTAGCTGAAGGGCTTGTAATCGCCCGGCGTGCAGACGCGCAGCTTGCCGCTCTTGATCACATCGTCGAGTCGCGAACCCGAGGGGATCTGCGCGAGGGCCGGCGATCCTGTGAGCGCGCAGGCGAGTACGAAACCGATAAGGCTGCGAACCATTGCTATCCTCTGTCGAGAATCTGTCGATGTCCGCCATCGAAGCTTTAGGCGGCCGGAAATTGTACCGCCCGGACGGGCCGGGAGGGGACCGAGCGGGACGACCGCTGCTCCCACCCGCTCAGGACACGTTATTTGCGTCGCGTGCGTAACCGACCTTGCGCCAGACTGTCGCCAGCCAGGGTTGTTGTTCGCGTGGCAGGCCCGCCGGTCGGTAGTAGTGCGCAAGCTCGGAGAATCCCGCCGCCGTCACGTGACGCCGCCAAGTTTCGAGGCGGTAGTACGACCCGAAGCGACCGCCGTTCCAGCCTTCCTCGTCGTTGCCGCGGGGATTGGAGCTGAACAGCACGCCCGCCGGCTTGAGCGCGGCACGCAATTCCTGGAGCACGCGCGGCAGCTCCTGCGCAGGGACATGAAACAGCGCTGCGTTGGCGAAGATGCCGTCGAAACAATTGTCGGGCAGGTCGAGCTTCAGGAAGTCCTGCTGCCACACCTCGCAACCGGTCGCGGCACGCGCCATGGCCACGAACGGCGCCGCACCGTCCAATCCGATCGCGCGGTGACCAAGCTGCACGAACGTCGCCAGATCGCGCCCCGGGCCGCAACCCAGGTCCAGAATCGTGAACGGCGGTTGACCGACGATGTGCTGCAGCAACGCTGCGATGTTCTGGCTGACGTCGTGGTCGCGTGTGCCCGCCCGGAAATCTTGCGCATTTTCGCGATAGTGCTCGAGCGTGCGATCGGCGAGCTGCGCCAATTCCTGCGGCGTGAAAGACGTGGGGCGATTCATCATTCGGCGAGTCTGCCGCGAGTCGTGTATAATGCACCCTGCGGCCCTTGTTCCAGTCCCCTTGCCGCTGTCGATTCCGACCCTGTAGTTTCTTCCGTTTGGCTGTGACTGGCCGTCCCCTTGGGGGGCGTATGGCTGGACATCCACACGAAAGCTGTCATGCCATTTACCAAACTAGGGCTGTCCGGAGCGCTGCTGCGCGCGGTGGCCGACCAAGGCTACACCATCCCCACTCCCATTCAGGCGCAGGCGATCCCCGCCGTGCTCGCCGGTGGCGATTTGCTTGCCGGCGCGCAAACGGGAACCGGCAAGACCGCCGGATTCGTCCTGCCCATTCTTCAGAAGCTATCGAGCAAGCCGTCGCCTCACGCCGGAGCGCGAAAGCCGCTGCGCGTGCTGATCGTCACGCCCACGCGCGAGCTCGCTGCGCAGGTCGAAATGTCGGTCCAAACTTACGGCAAGCATCTCCACCTCACGTCGACCGCAGTCTTCGGCGGCGTCGGCCTCGGACCGCAGACGTCGCAACTCCGACGCGGCGTCGACATTCTGGTGGCGACCCCGGGCCGGCTGCTCGATCATCACCAGCAGCGCAACGTCGACCTGTCCCGGGTCGAGATCCTCGTTCTCGATGAGGCCGACCGGATGCTCGACATGGGCTTCCTCCCGGACATCAAGCGCATCCTGGCGTTGCTGCCCAGGGAGCGTCAGAATCTGCTTTTCTCGGCCACATTTCCCGACGAGATCAGGGCCCTCGCCGACAAGTTGCTGAATCGGCCGCAAACGATCGAAGTCGCGCCGCGTAACGCAACCGTCGACGCGATCGCGCAGCGCGTGCATCCGGTGAGTCGCGACCAGAAGAGCCGTCTGCTGGCCTGGCTGATCGGTCATCACGGCTGGCGCCAGGTGCTCGTCTTCACGCGGACCAAGCACGGCGCCGACAAGGTCGTTCGGTCGCTCCAAGGCGATGGCATTGGCGCGGTGGCGCTGCACGGCAACAAGAGCCAGGGTCAACGCACGAAGGCGCTCGCCGACTTCAAGCGCGGCACGGTGGAAGTGCTGGTGGCGACCGACATCGCGGCGCGCGGCATCGACATCGACCAGCTCCCGCATGTCGTCAACTACGACCTGCCCAACGTCCCGCACGACTACGTGCATCGCATCGGCCGCACCGGACGCGCGGGCGCTGACGGCGAGGCGATCTCACTGATGTGCGTCGACGAACATGCCTTCCTGCGCGATATCGAGCGCCTGATCAAGCGCACGATTCGGCGCGAAGTCATCCCTGGCTTCGAGCCCGACCCGAACGAAATTCCGCAGAAAATATTCGCGCAACGCGGCCGCGGACAGGGGCAAGGTCAGCGCCAAAATACCGGTCGCGGAAACGGCGGCGGGCAATCGAGAAGCGGCCGAGGCAACAATGGCTCGACCAAGCGCCCTTCGCAGAAGCACGCAGAGAAGCGCGGCAACGGTCGCGGTGGTTGGCTCGTAACGCGCTGACGCGTCCTGATTCTCGCCGGCGCAGACCCCGGCCCTATTTGTTCATCACGAGGCCCGGCAGCCCGAGCGTCAGCGCGGGCCAGACCGTGATCGCCACGAGCACGATCAGGAGCGGCACCAGCCAGGGCAGGATCGCGCGCGAGATCTGCTCGAAGCTGATGTCGGCGATGCGCGCCATGACGAAGAGCACCACGCCGATAGGCGGATGGATCGTGCCGAGGATCAGGTTGAAGATCATGATCAGCCCGAACTGAACCGGATCGATCCCGAAGGTGATCGCCGCCGGCACCAGGATCGGGATCAGGATCAGCATCGCCGCGAGCGCCTCCATGAAGCAGCCCACCGCGAGCAGGATCAGATTCGTGACGAACAGGAACACCAGCGGGTTGTGGATCGCCGCGACCATCGCCGGTGCGACGGTCTGCGGAATGCGCGAGATGGACATGCACCAGCCCAGCGCGCCCGCGGCCATGACCAGCACCATCACGATGCCCGTCGTCTCCGCCGTATCGATGAGGATCGCGGGCAGGTCCTTCACCTGCAGCGTCCGGTAGACGACGAAACCCAGGAACAGCGCGTACAGATCGGCGACTGCCGCCGCCTCGGTCGGCGTGAACAACCCGCTGAACATGCCGCCAAGCAGGATCACCGGCGCCATCAGCGCCCACACGCTGTTCTTGAACGCCGTCCAAACGTTGCAGAGCCCGCCGAAGGAATGGCGCGGCAATCCCTGCCGCGGCGCGATGATCGCCACCATGACCATCAGCGACAGGCCCATCAGCACGCCCGGAACGACGCCGGCGAGAAACAGACGCCCGATCGACACATCGGCGCTGACGCCGTAGATCACCATCGGCAGGCTGGGCGGGATGATCGGACCGATGGTCGCGGCGGCCGCACTGATCGCCGCCGCCGTTTCGGGACGATAGCCTGCTTTCTTCATCGCCCGAACCTCGACGGCGCCGGTCCCCGCCGCGTCGGCGACGGCCGATCCCACCATGCCCGCAAAGATCATGCTCGAGAGAATGCTGGCGTGCGCGTAGCCACCGCGCAGCGCGCCGACCAACGATGTGGCGAAGTTGACGATGCGGTCGGTGAGCTTCGCCGCGCCGAGAAGATTGCCCATCAGGATGAACAGCGGCGCTGCGACCAGCGGAAACGAGTTCATCGCCTGCGCCATTTTCTGCGGCACGATCGACGGGGACAGGCCGCCGAACACGACGAAGGCGAACGCCGCCAAACCCATCGATGCGAACAGCGGCAGGCCCATCAGGATGGCCACCAACCACGCGCCGACGATCTCCAGCATCAGGTGGATCATTCGACGACGACCTCCTCGCCGGCGGCGGGTGGTCGCGGCCGCCGCAGCGCCTCGATCAATTCGGTCGCGCCCTGCAGCGCGGTGATTGCTCCCGCGAGCACCATCGGGGCGTACATCCATGCCATGGAGAGCGGCAGGCTCGTCGCTTCCAGGTCGTAGTTCTTGCCGATCAGTCCCACGCTGTACCACGTGATCAGCGCGCCGAAGAGCGTCATCGCAGCCTGGATCGCGAGCTCCGTCGCCTTGTGCCCCCGTTTGGGCAGCAGGCCCTGGAAGAACCGGATGCGCACATGGATGCGCTTGCGGCTCGCGACGACCCAGCCGAACACCGCGAGCCAGACCATCAGGAAGCGGGACAGTTCGTCGGTCCAGATCAGCGGCTCGCCCATCGCGCGGGTCACGACGCCGAGCGACACGCAACCGAGCAGCGCGGTCACGAACGCGCAGCAGACGAACGCTGCGGCGTTGTCGAAAGCGCCGAGGAGAGCGCGGAACATCGGCATTCGATTGCGCGACCGCACGTCAGTCGCCGCGCGCCGGCAGCATCTGGGCGGTTAATGTGCGCTCAGCGCGCGATCAATACGCGGCGATGCGCTCCCAGAGGCCCTTGCCCCACTTGGACTCGAACTTGGCGGGGAGGCTCGCGAGGACAGGCTTGCGGAAGCTGTCGACGTCGGGCTGGATCACGTTCATGCCGCCGTTCTTGAACGTGTCGACGAGCTTGCTTTCCTGCGCCAGGATCTCGTTGTCCTGCGCCTGGCCATGCGTCTCGACGGCGGCTTTGAGCTGCTGGCGCTCCTTCGCGCCGAGCGCCTGCCATGCTGCCTCGTTCACGACGATCAGGCGCGGCGTGATGATGTGGCCGGTGAGCACCAGATACTTCTGCACTTCGAAGAATTTGTTGCTCTGGATCGTCGGCAGCGGATTCTCCTGCCCGTCGACCGCGCCCTGGCTCAACGCCAGGTAGAGCTCACTGATGTTGAGCGGCGTCGGCCGCGCACCCCAAGCCTCGGCCATTGCCCGAAAGGTGTCGACCTCCGGGATGCGCAGCTTGAAGCCTTTCATGTCGTCGACGGTGTTGATCGCCTTGGATCCCGACGTGACATGCCGTTTGCCATAGTATGTCGCGCCGATGACGCGCATCGACCGCTTGGTGACGAGCATGGCATTCATCTCGTCGACCAGCGGCGACGCCAATACGCGGCGCACATGTTGCGGGTCGCGCCAGATATACGGCGCTTCGAGGATCGAGAACTGCGGCACGAACTGCCCGAATTGCGCCGCGCCTTCGTCGACGATCTGGATCGCGCCCGAAGACGCCGACTCGATGACATCGCGCGACGAGCCCAGCTGTCCGGCCGGGAAGGTCTGGATTTCGACCGCGCCGCCGGTGTCTTCCCGCACCTGCTTCGCGACGCGTTCCATCATCGCGACGGACGGGTGGTTGGTCGGCAGCACCGTCGCCCAGCGCAGTGTCGTCGCCGCGCGTGCGCGTCCGGGCAAGGTGCCGACGGCCATACTCGCGAGCGCCACGCCGATCCAGCTGCGCCGGGTCCAACGCATCGAATGCTTCATCGGCTTTCCTCCCTCTATCGATCCGGCCTGGTCTCGACACGATACCAGGC
>JALYSM010000058.1 GCA_030854785.1 Pseudomonadota bacterium | reverse complement strand
CCCATGTAGGCCTCGACCGCCGGGCTGATGCGCCTTGAAACCGGCTCCGCGGCGAGTGGCAGCACGAACGCCACGATCACCCACACCGCGCCCGCGGTCAGTACCAGCCCCGTGAGAGCAGCCCACCACCGCGATTCGATCGCGAACGCAGCGCGCGAGATGAAATCCTTCGGCGGCCATAGTGAAGCAACGGCTTGGTGCGCGTCGGTTTGGATGAGCTCGCCGCCGGGCAGCCTGAGCAGACGCGGGACGCCCGGGATCGGAGCATCGGCGACGATCTGATCGCGGGCGATGCAGCGCGGCTCCTGGATTGCGGTCGCGATGAGCACTTCGTCGCCCTGGGTGTGGATCTGCACCGGCAGGCCTGCCGCGCGAACGCCGTCGAACAGCACGCCTTCAAACGCTGTCATAGCGACACATCCACGTCGAAGAGATCGCTGACCTCGGAGCCGGTCGCACTGCTGGCGTTCGTCGCCGTGCCCATAAAGGCTTCGGGTGTCGCCTCACCGATCAAATACAGATTTCGCGCGCGGTAGCGGGCCATGCGGATCGTCACCCAGGCCGTTGCCAGCCCCAGCGTGGCGAGGATCGCGACGATGTTGGAGAGGTACAGCCACACCATGTCACGCGTGCGCAAGGTGCTGCGGCAACGCAGCGGGCCGACCACCATGCCGTTGAGCGTAAGGTTCCCGATTTGCGCGCGCAAGAACGCGAACACGGCGATGTATGCGATATAGATCAGGGCGACAGACACCAGCGCTGCGATGCCTGAAGGCTTCTGACGGTTGGCGGCGTCTGACGCGAAGACCGTCACCACCATCGCGCCGACAAAAAGGACCATTGTGCCGATGATCATTAACGTAGCGAGCAGATAGGCGAGAAAAAAACGGCCTGTCGCAAGGTCGGCACGAAATTGCGTGTCGCCAAAGCGGTGATGCTCGATGATGAAGCGTGCTCGGCGCATCCGTGAGTACGGGTACATAAGCCCCAGGGTCACCACTGCCAGGAGCGCAAGCGCGAGAAAGACCCTTGCCGCCTCCCAGAAGCCGCCATTGAAGCTGAACGAGATGTTGCGCCAGGCCGAATTGCGAGCGTTGAACCGCGACGCCGCGACCACGATCCACGGGGTCAGTGCGAGCAGGACGATGATGAATACGAGCTGCATGATCGGCAACACGTGGCCGCTGAGCGCGAACCCGCCGAGCAGAACGAGTGCGATTACGCGTCCTCTGAGGATAGCGAGCGGCGTCGCGCGGAACTCGAATCCGGTGCCGTCAAGCTCGGTATGCGAATAGAGATAGCGCTTCTTGCGCACCTTGCCCCACGCCGAATAAATGCCGAGCGTGACGACGGACAGAAACAGGCTGACGACCCAGATCCGGAAATACTCGCCGGTCCGCCCGATGAAATCGAAGCGGTATGTCGTCAGCGCCGCCGTTCCGCGGTCGCTTACTTCGCTCACGCGCTCCCCCTGGATAACGACGGCCAATTGTACCGGGCTGCCATCGGCAGCGGCCGGCGCCGGGCAGCGAACGATGTTCCGTCGCATGGGCCCTACGCGGGGTACCGCACTCGGGTCACCGCAGGCGGGACCTTGTGCTAGATTTGCTATCGCGCTGCGTTCCGATCACAGGACCATGACCGCAAAAGACGAATGGGCCTTTCCACGCGAGCTTCAGCCTCGCGCGGGCGAGGTCGATTTCGACCTCTCCGTCGCACTGAATGCGGTTGTCGCCCTTCGCGCGGATGTTCCGGAGGATGCATACACCGCGTCGATACTCGGCACCGAGCGTACCGGAAACGGTGTCGTCATTCGCGACGATGGGCTCATCCTTACCATCGGCTATCTGATCACTGAAGCCGAAACCATCTGGCTCACGGCCAACAACGGCACCGTGGTGCAGGGCTATCCGCTGGCATACGACTTCACCAGCGGTTTCGGCCTGGTGCAGCCGCTTGGCCGTCTCGGCGTCAAACCGCTGGTGCAGGGCTCGGCCGCTTTGGTCGCGACCGACGACGACGTACTCGTCATCGGTCACGGCGGCCACGCGCACGCGCTCAAGGCGCGAGTCATGGACAATCGGGAATTCGCGGGCTACTGGGAGTATGTGCTGGACGAAGCATTGTTCACCGCGCCGGCTCATCCCGAGTGGAGCGGCGCGGCGCTGTTGGGCGACGACGGGAGCCTGGTGGGCATAGGCTCGCTGCTGGTGCAGGAGCAGGTCGACGAAGACACGGTCCACGGCAACATGTTCGTACCGATCGACCTGCTTCACCCGATCATCGACGACCTGATCCGTCAAGGCCGCCGCTCAGGACTGGTGCGGCCGTGGCTCGGCCTGTACGCGGCGGAGGTCAAGGATCGACTCGTGGTCAGCGCTCTCGCCAGCGGCGGGCCCGCCGAGCGTGCGGGTGTGCGTCCCGGCGATGTCGTGCTCGAAGCCGGCGGTCAGCGCGTCAACGAGCTGGCGCCCTTTTTTCGGGCGATGTGGCGACTGGGCCCCGCCGGCACCGAGATTCCGCTGGTGCTCTTTCGCGACGGCACGCGCGTGGACGTGAAGGTCCGTTCGGGCGATCGCGGCGACTTTCTCAAGAAGCCGCGCCTTCAGTGATACCTCATTGGCGTCCGCATTGGCGTCCCTCATTTGCGTCCTATCCGCGCCAGCACAGGCAGATGATCGGATGCGACGCGGGCCAGAGCGCTTTTGTGAACCCAGACGCGATCGAGCAATGACCGAGGCTCGATCCAGATGCGATCGAGCGCGAAGATCGGAGCGCTCGCCGGAAAAGTGGCCGCGGCCGGCATCTTCTCGAAATGCGCATGCAGCCAGCGCAAAGGACGGCCCCACAGAAACCATTCGTTCAGGTCGCCCATAAGCACGGTCGGAACGGGTGTCTGCGCCTCCAGCACACTCAAGAGCTGCTGAATCTGCGCCCGCCGCTCGGCCGGGCGCAAGCCGAGATGAGTCGCGATGACGCGCAGCGGGTCGCCGTCGCAGTCGAGCAGGACGTCGAGCGCGCCGCGCGCCTCCCGCTCTTTGAACGTGAGATCGATGCGAGTGGTTTCCTGCACCGGAAATCGCGTGAGCAGGCAATTGCCGTATTCGCCGCTGCTTCGCAGCCGGGTCGGGCCGGCGACGGCGATGTAGCTTGTGGCGTCCCGAAGAAAAGCGAGCACGTCCGTTCCGGCGACGTGTGAACCGATTTCCTGCAGCGCGATCACGTCAGCGTTGAGCTCGGCAATCACCGCCGCGATTCGTGCCGGGGCAAACTCTCCGTCGGCGCCAATGCCATCGTGGATATTGTAGGTCGCCACGGTCAGCCAAGGCCGCAGCGGCGCGGCCGGCCTCCCGTCGTTCACTTCTGGCTCACTTCTGGTTCACTTCGCGCTCACCTCGCGCTTACCCTTCGATCGCCGCGGGTCCTCCGTGTTTCTCGCGTGCCTTCCCGCGCGCGCCGAGGCGCGAACGCAACAGGAGCGCGACCGAGAGCGCCACGGCGGCGATCAACGCCAGTAGCGTAAAGGTCAACGGTCCCGGATTGCGCACCGCGGCTACGATGCGATCGACGAACAGGACGAGTATCAAGGTGCCGGGCGCCATACCGAGTATGGTGCCGAGGACGAAATGCCGGAACCTGATATGCGAGGCGCCGGCGATCAGGTTGATGAGGGTAAAGGGCGCGATCGGCAGCATGCGAACCACAACGACGGCGATCAGGCCGCGCTTGGCGATACGGCGGGAGAGCTCGTTGATGCGCTTGCCGGCGATCCGCCGCACCGTCGCGCGTCCGAGCTTGCGACCGAGATAGTAGACAAATATCGCACTAAGCGTCACGCCGATGAGCGCATAAACGAACCCCATGACCGGCCCGAAGACGATGCCTGTGAATGCAATCATCACCGTCACCGGCAGCACGACGAGGCCGCCGATCACGTATGCCGCCACGACGATCAGCGGGGCCAACGGAC
Source organism: Pseudomonadota bacterium (assembly GCA_030854785.1). Taxonomy (GTDB): domain Bacteria; phylum Pseudomonadota; class Gammaproteobacteria; order Burkholderiales; family Casimicrobiaceae; genus PALSA-1003. The sequence goes on along the minus strand of JALYSM010000058.1, from coordinate 1,536 downwards.
TCTCGGCAAAGGCTTCCGCCATGCGAGCGAGCGCCTCGGTGTTGATCAGCTCGCGCAGCGGCGTATAGCGCCAGGCAAGCGCGAGCGCGACCAGCACGATGATGACGGCGCCGATGCCCGCGCTTCGAACCGCGATCGATCGCTTTTCGGAGCGTGACACGACTTCTTCCACCAGCCGTCCGGTGTCGATCGGCTCTTCCGGATCGAGCAGCGAATGATCGGGGACGAGTACGCTCCAGTCGTCTTCCGCGGACGCCGCCATCGGCTTCAAGGAACGGCCGGGGCCGCGTAAGGCTTCGATACCGGCGATCAGCCCGCGGTTACTTCGCACCGCTTCGGCAACCGCTCGTTCGTCGCGGGCGAGGTGTTCGGCGAGCAGCCGGGTGCGCATGGCGGCGATCGCGGCGCTGATCTGCTCATCGCCCTTCGCTTCGATCGCCAGGTTGCATTCGGTATCCAGCCCCATCGAGCGCCCGCTCAAGTTGACCGATCCGATAGTGAGGAATTCGTCGTCGACGATCAGAATCTTGCTGTGAACGTTGAGGCAGGCGGCATCTTCCGCGTTGCCGTCGAGCCACGGGCAGTAAACACGATAGCGTTGGTACTTGTCGGCGCGGACAAGATCGTTGTGAATGCGTGCGCGAAGCACCCCCATGGTCGAACTCTCCAGCCAGCCGCTTTGCGTCGATGGCGAGATAATGGCGATGTCGGGTCCTTCCTCGCGCTCGAGCGTCGTGGCCAGCGCTTGAGCGATAGTGCGCGAGGTGAAATACTGGTTCTCGGCGAAGATCGATGTCCTGGCAGCTGCGATGGCCTCCAGATGAAGATTGCGTGCCTCGAACACGCCCTTCTTGTCTTCGAAGCGCGGCTCGGTGCGAACGATCGCCACGTCCACGTCGGTGAGGTCGGCGCCGGTTGGCAAGGGCCAGCGATCGGCCTGCGCGGTGGTGTCGAGCTGGCGCGCCTGCCGTCCCGTCGCCCCATGCCAACGCTCGCGTGCCAGCTCGCCCAGCGCGGCGGCGGCGGGCCCGCTGACGACGACGCCGAGGTCGTGGAAGGGCGCATACGCGGTGCCGTCCGGATTGCAACGGCGCTTGTCCCTTGGGATGTGTTCGGGTGTATCCCAGCGGTTGAAGGTCAGGTCGAAGCCGCTGACGAAACCGACGCTATCGTCGACGACGATAAGCTTCTGATGGTGCGATGCGCCGACCGGATGTCGATCGTCCAACTGGAACTTGAGCCGATGCTGCGTCTGCGAGGTGAGCCTGAGCTCCGTCAGCCACTCGCGTTCCAGCGCGAACAGCAATGCAAAATCCCAACTGAGAATGTAGGCGTTGAGCTGCGGCCGCGACGCGAGCAGCGCGGCCAGAAAATCGCCGAGCGCTTCGGGTAATCCATCGTTCGCGCCTGTCGGCACCGGCCGCACGCGGCTGTCGATGTCCCAGCCGACGATGAAGATCGTGCTTTGCGCTTGCGCCATCGCGTTGCGCACCGCACCGAAATATTGTTCGCCATCGATCAGCCAGCCCAACTTCC
>JALYSM010000051.1 GCA_030854785.1 Pseudomonadota bacterium | reverse complement strand
GCGCAAGGCATGGGCGAGAGCCTCGCGTGGGGCGTGCGCGCGGCACCGGCGGCAGCTGCATGGCTGATCGCGCTCGCCGATATGCCGTGGGTGCAGCCGGCAACCGTCGAGCGCGTCGGCGATGCGCTTCGCCATGGCGCACGGATCGCGGCACCGACCTGGCAGGGCGCACGAGGACACCCAGTGGGTTTCGCAGCGAGCTTTTACGCGGAATTGATCGCCGTGACCGGTGACGAGGGCGCCAAACTCGTCATCGCGCGGCATGGCGCGTCGCTGGTGGCCACGGAAGATGCCGGCGTTCTGCGCGACGTCGACACGCCGCGGGACCTTGAACGTTGATGCTGCGCTTGGTCGTTCCCGCGCAAGCGGGAACCCAGTGTCGCATTGCAAAGTCACTCGATCCCCGGCCCCCTGTTCAAGCACTCGAGCGCAGGGTTCGCGGGATGACGCATCCTGCTTGGTCGTTCCCGCGCAAGCGGGAACCCAGCGTCGTTAGGCGTTGCAAAGTCGCTGGATCCCCGCCCCCCGATTCAAGCACTCGGGGGCAGGCTTCGCGGAGATGACGCGGCTATTTCCGATCGCTGCGAGGCTTTGCCTCTTGCTCTCGGACAGCCGCGTCACTTCGCTTCTGCGCGCCACATGTCGTGCTGGCGCCCGACGATCTGGTTCTCTTCTTCCTGCATCGTCCACCACGAGCGCAGCTCGGGCTCCTCGAGCGGGCGCGAGATCAGATAACCCTGCGCTTCCTCGCAGCCATGAGCCTTGAGGAACTCGTACTGCGCCACGGTTTCGACGCCTTCTGCGATAACGCGAAGGCCGATGCTGTGCGACAGCGCGATGATCGCTAGCGTGACCGCCTCGTCGTTGCGGTTCTGCTCGAGACCGTGAATGAAGCGCTGGTCGATCTTCACGCCCTGGATCGGCAACCGCGTCAGATATGACAGGCTCGAGTAGCCCGTGCCGAAGTCGTCGACGGTGATCGAGACGCCCATCTGCTTGAGCTTCTCGAGCGTCGCGACCGCCTTTTCGGGATGGGTGATGATCACGCTTTCGGTGATCTCGAGATCGAGGTAGCGCGGCGGCAAACCGCTCGCCTTGAGGGCCTCCTCGACCACGGACAACCAGCTGTCGTGCTGCAATTGCTGCACCGACAGGTTTACCGATAGTCGCAACATCATGCTCTGGCGGTGCCACACCATCAGCTGCCGGCAGGCGTCACGCAGCACGCGCGCACCGAGCGCCTGGATCATCCCCGACTCCTCGGCGATCGGGATGAACTCGGCCGGGCTGATGACGCCGCGCTCGGGGTCGCGCCAGCGCAGCAGCGCCTCGACGCCCACCGCGCGGCCGGAATCCATGTCTATCTGCGGCTGGTAGACGAGGAAGAACTCGTCGTCCATGAGGCCGCGCCGCATATCGGTCTCGAGCTGCAGCCGCGCCTGAACGCGCGCGTTCATGTCCGCGGTAAAGAAGCGATAGGCGTTGCGCCCGGCTTCCTTCGCCGCGTACATCGCCGTGTCCGCCTCCTTGATCAGCCCATTCGGATCGGTTGCGTCGACCGGGTATACCGACACACCGATCGAGCAGGTCAGGGTCGGGTTTTGGTCGACAATGCGAAAGGGCGCCAGGAACGACTCGCGCACACGCGCAAGTACCGCCATTACCTCGAATGCCGCGTGCGCCGGGTCGAGGCCGGGCAGGATCAAGACAAACTCGTCGCCACCGAGCCGGGCGACGGTATCGGACTCCCGCACGGCGCTGGTCAGGCGCTGCGCGACCGCCTGCAGCAACTGATCGCCGGCGTCGTGGCCAAGCGTATCGTTGATGCGTTTGAAATGATCGAAGTCCAGGAACAGGCAAGCGACCTGCTGGCCATCGCGCGCGGCCTGGGCGACGATCTGCTTCAAGCGCTGATTCAGAAGCGCGCGGTTCGGCAGCCCGGTGAGGATGTCGTGCTGCGCGAGCTTGTACGCTTGCGCCGTCGCGATCTCGAGCTCCTTCGTCCGCTGGGTGACCTTGTCTTCGAGAGTATGCTGATACGTGGCAACCTCGGCCTGGGACTCGGCGAGCCGCTGGGTCATGTGGTTGAAAGTGTGCGTCAGCAATCCCAGCTCATCGCTCGACCTCGCCGGCACGTAGACGTCGAGCTTGCCGGCGCCAACCGCACGCGCGGCGCGCATGAGCTGGCGGATCGGTGCGATCAGCCTCCGGGTCAAGAACAGCGTTACCACGACCGCGACGATCACCAGGGCGGCGACGACGGTCAACGCGCCGACCAGGTTAGCGCGCATGCGTGTCCAGCCGCGATCAAAGCTCATCCCGAGCCGGATGTAGCCGATGACGGAACGGCCCGCGGCGCCGGTCGGACTGAGAAGCTTGGGCGGGGTACGCACCGGCACGGCGAGATCCAGTTGCCGTTGGTCCACAATTTTCTGCACGGTCGCGGTTGCTTCGCCGAGCGTTGGCGCGACAATCGGGGTGGTCGGCACCGTTACGTCGGCGTATTTGCGCGTGAGCAACGGACGTTGCTCGGCGTCGAGAACCACGACGTAGGCGATATCGCGGTCCGACACGAGACCGTCGAGCACGGCGGCGACGTTCGACATATCGCCGGAGCCGATCGCTTCGTCGGCCACTTCCGCGAGCATTGCTGCCACGGCGAGCCCCTGTGTTCTGAGACGACTCTCCTCGTCGCGGATTTGTTGGCCGAGCAGGAATGCAGCGACGCCCAGCGCCGTGGCGACAATAAGGCCGATGGCAAGCAAATTGAGCTTGGTGAGCAGCCCCATGTGCACCGGCAGCGCACTGAGCGGCGACACGGTGTCGCCGCCGAGGGGCGAGGACAATTTGGCCATCGCGCCGCTACCCGAGAAAACTCATCGCTAGGCGACCGCAACCGGAATCTTGCCGATCCTCTGCTGCCATTCACGCGGGCCGGTCTGGTGGACCGATGTGCCGCCGGCGTCGACGGCGACGGTAACCGGCATGTCCTTGACCTCGAACTCGTAGATCGCCTCCATGCCGAGATCTGCGAAAGCGACGACCTTGGCCGCGCGGATGGCCTTCGATACCAGATACGCCGCGCCGCCGATAGCCATCAGGTAGGCGGCCTTGTGCTTGCGGATCGCCTCGATCGCCAAGGGGCCTCGCTCGCCTTTGCCGATCATCGCGACAAGCCCGGTTTGGCTAAGCATCATTTCCGTGAACTTGTCCATGCGCGTCGCGGTGGTCGGTCCGGCTGGGCCGACCACTTCATCGCGGACCGGGTCGACCGGGCCGACATAGAAGATCACGCGGTTGGTGAAATCGACCGGCACGTTCTCGCCCTTCGCCAGCATGTCCTGAATGCGCTTGTGCGCGGCGTCGCGGCCGGTAAGCAACCGGCCGGTCAGAAGCAGCCTTTCGCCCGGCTTCCAGGACGCGACCTCGGCCGGCGTCAGCGTGTCGAGGTCGACGCGGCGCGCCTCCGGCGAAGGAGTCCAGTGCACGTCGGGCCATTGCGCCAGATCGGGCGGATCGAGCTTGGCAGCACCGGAGCCGTCGAGCGTGAAGTGTGCATGCCGTGTCGCCGCGCAGTTGGGAATGATCGCCACGGGCAGGCTTGCCGCGTGCGTCGGATAGTCGAGAATCTTGACGTCGAGCACCGTCGAGAGTCCACCCAGGCCCTGGGCGCCGATGCCCAGCGCGTTGACCTTGTCGTAGAGCTCGAGCCGCAACTCCTCGATCCGGGAGAGCTTTGCGCCCTCAGCCGCGCGCGCCTTGAGCGCGTGCATGTCGATGGGCTCCATCAACGCTTCCTTGGCCAGCACCATCGCTTTTTCCGCGCTGCCGCCGATGCCGATGCCGAGCATGCCCGGCGGGCACCAACCGGCACCCATGGTCGGCACCGTTTTCAGCACCCAGTCGACGATCGAATCCGAAGGATTGAGCATCGTGAACTTGGACTTGTTCTCGGACCCACCGCCTTTCGCGGCGAGCCTCACTTCGACCGTATCGCCCGGAACGATCTCGTAGTGCACTACCGCCGGCGTATTGTCCTTGGTATTGGTCCGCTTGCCGGCAGGGTCGGCGAGGATCGATGCGCGCAGCTTGTTGTCCGGATCGAGGTATGCGCGGCGTACGCCCTCGTTCACCATGTCGGTCACCGACATCGTCGCGTCCTCCCAGCGCACGTTCATGCCGACCTTGACGAAAACGACGACGATTCCGGTGTCCTGGCAGATGGGGCGGTGTCCTTCGGCGCACATGCGCGAGTTGGTGAGGATCTGCGCGATCGCGTCCTTGGCCGCCGGCGACTTCTCGGCCTGGTACGCCTGCCCTAGCGCCTGGATGTAGTCGAGCGGATGGTAATAGGAGATATATTGCAGTGCGTCGGCGACGCTCTGGATGAGATCCTGCTGCTTGATCGCGGTCATGTTTGGACGGCTCATTTGCCGCGCGCAGGTGCAGCCTCGGCACAAACGGGACGTTGCGTGGAATGCGACAGCCGGGGACCTGCGCGGGCCGAAGCAGCACATTCTACCATTTGCGACCATCGCGTCCGGTCGTGGCCGGTTGGCCGCTTCAGGGTCGCAATGGCTCGCCTACGCCGCCACGGCTTGAAGCATACGTATTGCGTCGCGCGTGCAAGTGTCGTTAGACTGCGATCCAAAAGCATCATTGCTGCGACGCACCCCAGACGTATCTCCGAGGAGGCCCAGAGCATGTCCAGGATCGAGTCGGTAGCGCACGAAATGCGCGTGTTCGAACCCTCGCCGGAATTCGTGGCGCAGGCCAACTTCAAGAAGGCGGAAGTCGACCGTCTCAACGCCGCGGCAGCCGCCGACTTCTCCGGCTTCTGGGGGAAGCTCGCCCGCGACACGCTGCTCTGGCACAAGGCGTTCACCAAGTCGCTCGACGAGTCGAAGGCTCCGTTCTACAAATGGTTCGAGGACGGCGAAATCAACGCCTCCTACAACTGTCTCGAGCGCAATCTGCAGAACGGCAACGCCAACAAGACTGCGATCATCTTCGAAGCCGACGATGGCGCGGTCACGCGCGTGACGTATCAGGAGCTCTATCACAGGGTGTGCCGGCTGGCGAACGGACTCAAGGCGCGCGGCATCAAAAGCGGCGACCGCGTAATCATCTACATCCCGATGTCGATCGAGGGCGTGGTTGCAATGCAGGCCTGCGCCCGGATCGGCGCGACGCACTCGGTCGTATTCGGCGGATTCTCCGCCAAGTCGCTGCACGAGAGGATCATCGACGCCGGCGCAGTCGCGATCATCACCGCCGACGAGCAGATGCGCGGCGGCAAGGCGCTGCCGATCAAGGCGATCGTCGAAGAAGCGATGGGCATGGGCGGCTCCGAGGCGGTGAAGACTATCGTCGTCTACCGGCGCACAGGCAACCCCGTGCAAATGACTGGCGGGCGCGACGTGTGGCTGCACGAGCTGGTGGCGAACCAGGCTGATACTTGCGAACCCGTCTGGGTCAGCGCGGAGCACCCGCTGTTCATCCTTTACACGTCCGGCTCGACCGGCGCCCCGAAGGGCGTGCAGCACTCGACCGGCGGGTACCTGCTGTGGGCGGCGCTCACGATGAAGTGGGTGTTCGACAACAAGCCGTCGGATGTCTTCTGGTGCACGGCCGACATCGGCTGGGTGACCGGGCATACCTACATCGCGTACGGCCCGCTCGCGGTCGGCGCGACCGAAGTTGTGTTCGAAGGCCTGCCGACCTATCCCGACGCGGGGCGGTTTTGGAAGACGATCGAGAAGCACAAGGTCAACGTCTTCTACACCGCGCCGACGGCGATCCGCTCGCTGATCAAGGCTTCGGACACGCATCCCGAATTCGCGCCAAAGAGCTACAACCTCAAGAGCCTTCGTCTCTTGGGCACGGTTGGTGAGCCGATCAATCCCGAAGCGTGGATGTGGTACCACCACAACGTCGGCGGCGAGCGCTGCCCTATCGTGGACACGTGGTGGCAGACCGAGACCGGTGGCCACATGATCACGCCGATTCCGGGAGTGACGCCGCTGGTGCCGGGCTCCTGCACGCTGCCGCTGCCGGGCATCATGGCCGCGATCGTCGACGAGACGGGGGAGGACGTCCCCAACGGTCACGGCGGCATCCTGGTAATCAAGCGCCCGTGGCCGGCGATGATTCGCACGATCTGGGGCGACCCCGAGCGATACAAGAAATCGTATTACCCCGAGGAACTGAGCGGCAAGCTCTATCTTGCGGGCGACGGAGCGGTGCGCGACAAGGACACCGGGTATTTCACGATCATGGGCCGGATCGACGACGTACTCAATGTGTCTGGCCACCGGCTCGGCACGATGGAAGTCGAATCGGCACTGGTCGCCAACGTGCTGGTTGCCGAAGCCGCGGTGGTCGGCCGTCCCGACGATCTCACCGGCGAGGCGATCTGCGCATTCGTCGTGCTGAAGCAGGCGCGCCCGGCGGGTGCGGACGCGGAGAAGATCGCCAAGCAACTGCGCGACTGGGTCGGCAAGGAGATCGGTCCGATCGCCAAGCCAAGGGACATCCGCTTTGGCGACAACCTGCCCAAGACGCGCTCGGGCAAGATCATGCGGCGCCTGCTGCGCTCGATCGCCAAGGGCGAGGCGATCACCCAAGACGTCTCGACGCTGGAAAATCCAGCGATTCTAGAGCAACTCAAACAGACGCTCTGATGCGCGGCCGGGCTTACGAAGCGAGACACTCAATCGCCGGATTTAGGCGAAGGCTAACCTGCGCGGGAGCGCAGGTTAAGGGATCAGCCTGACCCGGGATCAGCCTGACCCGTCGAACGTCAAAGTCAACTCGGCGCAACCACGACTAGATACACCTTGGCGACGATCAATACGACCTCGGCAACGAGCAGGAGAAACAACGCCACGAATCCGATGTGCTGGTCCAGCACGACGCGAGGAGTGAGCATGCGCGCCAGCTTCATGACGGGTGAGGTCACGATCTTCAACAGGTTATAGATCGGATTGCGGTCGCGTTTTGCGCCGGCCAGCACGTACAACGCGGCCTGGCCAAGCAGCGCCATCAACGCCACCTCGTTCAGCGCCTTGAGGATCACGACGACCTGGAGCATGGGACGGGGTGTAGCCGGCTAGGGAAGCTCTGAACTACGAGCAAATGCACGGGTGTTCAGGACTTGAAACTTGATCATGATCGAAAGGAAGCGGCGATTTGAAGGTTGGCGACCTCGGGAGAGGCCGATTTCGGTCGGTCGTGC